>JAAYXE010000132.1 GCA_012516075.1 Chloroflexota bacterium
ATTTCACCCCTAATGGTGTCACTCGCGCCGGTAATAGTGTCAGTTGCGCCATTATGGGTGTCAACCGCGCCAACAGAGCTGCCGGTGCGCTCATATCTAATGGTGTCATTTCCGCCAATCGGATTGCTAACCGTGCCAACTACGCCAATCCCTCTATCGGCTAACATTTCATTTGCTCGAGTCCTGTCTTCCTCGGTCATCGGTTCTCCCAGGCAGACCTTGAAGCGGCGTGAGGCGTCTTCCCAGTCGCCAATCTCGTGGCTTGTCTCGCGGATAAACCGGGCGACTTCATCGTTACGTAGCCATTCCCAAACGGTTTTGACGCGCTTCAAGCCGAGCCATGCGGCGACTTCTGCATAACCCCGCTCTGCCTTGGCTTCATCCCGAATTTCACCTGTGCGCTGATTGAGGTAACAGCGCTCGCGCAGCAGCACCACAAACCAACCCGGTCCGTGCCCCAGGATCGGCAACCAATGGGTGACAAAATAGTGAGTGATGAAGATCAAATCTCTGGGTGGTATCAGATGTTCCGCCAGCTTATCGGATAAATCCTGGAATTGCTGGCGTTCGTTTTTCGGGATCGGACCGCACACCAGGCGCAGCACATCCTGGACAGAGTGAAGTTCATTACCGTTGTAACTCAATGACGAGGTATTCTCTTGCCAGGGAATCAGCTCCTCAACCGGGGTTTCGATCGCCCTCTGGATCACCGTTAGTGGGCTTTTCCCTTCGGCCAGGCGTTTATACAGCCAGGCGCGCAGTGAAAGCTCATCGGAGGGGGTCAAAGGGAGGGTCATTGCCACCCGGTAGAAGCGGGGGGTTCGGTGGGGATGATTATCGCTGCCGTGCTGCCAGCGTGGTTTATCCTCAACAGGCGTAACCAGGCCGCGTAAGCGCTGCCAGGTATCAGGCTTCGCAGAGTAACGCCGGAAGGTGCGCAGGCTCATCCCGGAATACTTAGCGACCTTCTGCGCCGGCGCGCCAAACTTTTTACCAGGCTGCCTGGCTGCGCCTGCTTCGTATGCCGCCTGGCGGAAGCCGATGTACAACCATGCCAGTTCCCCGCCAAGCAGTGGAATAAAACGCAGGAAATATCCTGGGAGGACGACCACCTGATCAGGACGGACGATCTCGTCGTAAATCGACTGGTATTTCGCCTGGAGCGACAATACGTCTGGGTGTTCTTCCAGGGTGGTAGTTTCCTGCTCTAGAGCATCCCCTTCGTCTGGATCACCATCATCGTCATCAGGATCGTCGTTCACGATAAAGCGAACAGCTATCTGCTGATTGAGAATGCCGGTCAATATGCGTCTCACGGTGCTGGTCAGGCGGCTGGCGAGCCATTCTCGCCCATATGAATTGGGGGTACCAATCGTGAACACACCATCTTCGAACGACACGAAGCTCGTATCACGCACCCAGGTATCGAAAGATGCCTTCGGCATATCCAAACGTAGCTGTTCAAGCGCCATTTGCCACGCCCTCTCCAGTTGGATATTGGTGCCGTTCATAATTGCTCTCTCCCATTGGGTTTGGGTAGTGCAGTGGTCTTGCGGTAACCGGTTTTGTGTAGAAACTTGCCAATGGCATCTTCTGGGACACGGAAGGTTCGGGGTCCAAATTGGATGGCTTCAAGCTTGCCTTCCTTGATCCAGCGGTAAACCGTTTTAGGGTGGACACGTGCCCATTCCGCCACTTCCAGCACGGTAAGTAAGTTGCGGGCGTTCCAGGTTCCCGGTGGTGGATGTGTAGATTGTGTAGTCATCTCCTTTTCTCCCGCCAGCTTTTTGGGAGAATCAAAAAGCCGGCTCTCAATCTGGCCTGTGAAAACACAGGTTCAGATCGAGAGCCGGCTAATAATAGCTTTTAGCCTACTTTACGCTTGGATGAGCGGGCACCCACCCTCTCCGCCTGAAGATCGTCCGGTGATTCAAACCGGGCGATTTATTAATTCAGGGTGGAATTTGATTCTATTTTATTCTATTACAACGGCTGCCGGATCAATCGTAGAAGGATCACCTCTCAGGGCAGTGCGCCTGACTCTCATCAAGGATGATGCCCCCGGACCCTTCTAACGCTCGTAAGAGATGTTTCGAAGGGTAAAAACAATCCACTCGTCTTCGTCCTTTAACTGAGGTTCTATGGCCAGAATTGAGCTAACCCATATAGAAGGTGAACACAGCCCTCCTTCAACCGAAACGATCGAAGTACGTCCCTGGGGTCTGGGGGAAGTCAAAACCAGATGTTTGGTATCGGCAGGGGGTATAACTTACAGGCTGCTGCGAATATCTGGCTGGAAATTATTTATTCGGTCAACGGAGCACAGATCTTTTATACCCGCAATTTCCTGCATTACACCCCTGACTTCGATTTAAATAAGTAGCTCGGATACCTGGAAGAGTTGAGGGAAAAGGGTGAAGGAATTTTTGGGTTTGGCGATGTGCTGCCCGAGACCAGCCTTCGTCTGAAGGTTGAGAAAAAGTCCTACCAGAGTCGGGAAAGCAGGAAGCCCCAATATTACCAATCGGTGACCCTGACGATCTCCGCCGACACCGAAACGGTGTTTGGTTTTTTGGCCCCCGGAAGGCGTTTTGTAGAGATCAGGTTAGATCTGAATAATGTCGAAGAAGGGGTGCGCTTCATGCGCGATCTGGTCCATGAACTGGATGCTGTTTTCCAGGGGAAGCACCCCGACCCGGCCTGCTTCCCGCCTGGCTCGTCCGAATGGCCGTTTGTCTGGCATATCAACCGTAAGGCATACGACGAACTGGCAGGGAGCTACCAGGAAAATTATTTTTCTAACCCACTCCTGGCCGGTGCTTTCGAAGCCTGGCTGGCCCAACTGCCAGCCGGCGGGCAGGTGCTGGATGACGGCTGCGGGCATGGCAGTCCGGTAATCGCGAGGCTCATGGAAAGCGGCTTTCAGGTAACCGGTGTGGATTCAGCCCGGAAATGCTCAGAAGAGCCAGAGAGCAGTTTCCACAGGCGAACTTCGTACAGCAGGCCGTCACGCAGCTGGACTTTGAGGCCGCCTTTGATGGCGCCTGTTCGTTCTCTTCTCTGCTCCACCTGGATCCGGTCGATTTTTATCATGCCGTTTACCGCTTGATACCCTACATGCCCGCCCTGGTTGAGCGACCACCTTTTATGGCTATGTCATCACTGCCCGGCGGGCTGAGTAGGTAATAAAGGGGGAGTCCAGACATAAGCGGCAGCGCGGAGCCTGAACTCCCTTGCTTCTCGCTGTGGTTCAGTATCTACACTGGCGCAGCAGTGGAGTAGGGACGGAGAAAGGCACAGGTCAGGATCACCTGGAGTTGTGGCCCGGCTTGCCGCCAATAGATGCCAGGGTCGCGGCTCTGGCGGCGGTGAGTCACCAGGTATTAATAATGAAGTAGAGGGGGCTCTAAGCAATAACGGTGCACTGACAGACGATATGAATTCCTTACTGCTCAATTGACAGCCGCTGAGTAAGTCTGCTATATTAGTAGTGTTAATGTAATTGGCCTGCAATCGAATCTGCGAGAGGGGTCATGGCCGGCACGCTTCCCGGTATCATGACAACTGGGGAAGCAGCGCGCTATCTTCGAATATCTCATCCTGACTGGCCCAGGTCAGGAGCTGCCTTCTCAGAAGGCTGGCAGGCATTGGGGGTTCAACAAGGCTGAATAAAGGAGTTCTCTTATGAGAACAGGGATGTGCGCAGTCCTTGAGGGGGAACAACTCATAAGTCACTGGACAACGATCCATAATAACCAACCGCGATAGACAGAAAGGAGATATCCATGCCAGCCCAATACAAATTACGTAAGTCGAGTAACGGTCAGTTTTATTTCTCCCTGACTGCTGAGAATAATGAGCCGATCTTAGCCAGTGAGATGTACAAGAGCAAAGACGGGGCCCTGAAAGGCATCGAATCCGTACGGGTGAATTCGCCGGAGGATTCTCGTTATGTCAGGAACACCTCGTCAGATGGCAAGTATTACTTTGTCCTGAGAGCTGCCAACAACGAGCCCATTGGAAGGAGCGAGATGTACAGCTCGAAGCAGGGGATGGAAAATGGGATCCAGGCTGTGAAACGGGTGGGACCGAATGCTCCGGTTTCGGATGAGACATCCTGAGAAAACCGCAGCAGGGCGAGCTTAACTGCACCCTTCCCAGGGGCAGGGCTCTGCTCACCCGGCAGGAACACTCCAGCCCAGCTGCGCCCGGGGCCATTCGCTCTGTACGGCGTTAATCCCTGCTCGTGTGCAGCCGGGTCGGGACGCACTCCGGTGAGTTGAACCCGGTGTTTTGCCTGGTGAGAAGCAAACAGCCGGCATGCAAGCGGTACCGCTTGAATGCCGGCGATCGTTTAAACAACAGACGCCTCCAGCGGAAGGCCGTCCGGTGAAACTAAACGGGCGGCGTATTTCACTGCAGGGCGGAATCCGCTTACGTATTCTCCGGCTGCAGCGGCAGGGAAAGGAATACCTTTCACATTATGCAAAAAGCCGCTCTGCCAGATCTGTTTAAACCGGCGCTTGAAGAGCGGGTGCGTCAGGGAGAGATTACGATGTCGAAAACGAGAGTAACTGCGCTGGCTTGTCCTCTGATGGTCCTGGTTGGAGCGATCTGGTTACTGGAGATGGCTGGGAGCCTGCTGCTGCGAATCCTCCAGGTTGGAGAAGAAAGGTTCTGGGATCTGTTCCTGACGGCCTGGGCCACTGCCTTCGTGCTGTCCTTTATCCCGCTGCTGTTCGCCCTTGTGGGGAACTCGACTGCGTTTCCATTCATCCGCCGGCATACCGGGCAGACTGGGCCTCGCGCTGAGCGTGCTCGGTGGAGCGGGTGTAATTGTCAGCATGATGAGGTGCCTTGTGCTGGATATGGCAGCACCCGGGCCGCAGGCCGGGGCGGTCCCCTGGGCAGGCTGCGCGGCTGCGGCCTCGTTCTGGAACCTGATCCCCGTGCTGGAGGGCGGGACGATTGTGCGCAGCCTCGGGTTCGAATGGTTTGGAGTCCCTGCACTCCTGCCTTCGCTGGGGCTGTCCTCCACGCTGTTTATCTCCGTCAGCGGCCTCTGCCTGGTGCTGCTGGGGATAACGATGGTGGATCAGGGGGAAGGGCGGTCAACAGCGGTGGTGTGATCTCTGGTGGAATTTGATAGATACGTGTCGTAACTATAAATTGAGCTTTGTAGAACCGAATCGTGACTTAATCGTTTATAAAGTGTCTGGTTTTGATCACCCAAGGGCATTTTATGCTTGGATTGGGTTTCAGTTTTTACTAGATGCGTAAAACTGAATAGGCAAAAAAATATATTGGAAATTAATATAAGCAAAAATTACAACAAATGAGAGTGCTATAATGATAAACTTATTTCAGATTGCCACTGGCCCATCTCACCACATCCTGCATTGTCAGGACATTCCGAGTATTTCACGGACCCGATGGTGAGCAAGTACACTGGAAAATCTTCTTCTTGTCCCCCTTGATATTATTTATATATGAAGAATATAAGGCCGGAACTCGATTGAGTTCAGATGATGCTTGCTGCTATAAAC
>JAAYXE010000133.1 GCA_012516075.1 Chloroflexota bacterium
AATCCGCACAGACAGGACTTCTTCACCGTCTTCAAAGGCTCTTAACCGCTGTTCACGGATGGATACGGTAATTTTCTTTTTCTCAGGAGGTACGTCCGGAGAGATGGGGGCGAGTTCTTCCGGTGGGATGGGCCGCAGGTGAACTGCCGGCGCATAATACACTTCTGTTTTTGAGAGTTCGCTTGTGATCTGGTACCAGGGCTCGCCATTGGGGCCTTCCCGCACCCCGGTTATCCAGTGGGTTGACTCGTAATACAGGCGCGATCCCCGCCAGGGGTACCAGCCGTCCCGGTCGTTATACTGGTAAGCGATGGTGTAAGGGACGGTGACTTCGCAGAGAACACCGTGCTCCGGCACCTCATTCAGAGGCTGGTTGTGGCGGATGTCGACAATCTGCAGATGTGCGCTGTGCAGGTAGCCGCCCCAGACCCGGTACCACAGACGGTTGTAAAACTGGGGTGCATCCTCAGGGATGACTTCTGCGTAGATATGCACGAGCTGGTCGCGGTAGCGCTTGCCGACGATAGGGGCGGTGTCGCGCGGTTCTGTGCGCAGGTCGATTTCCTTTGTCCCTACTCGCGCCAGTTTACCCTGGTCCTGTTCGACAGGCCGGGGAAAGGGTGGTTCATAGGGACTCAGCGCCAGGCTGCCCAGGGCCAGCCCGCTCAACTTTAGAAAGCTGCGTCGAGAAATGGAGGATTTCATATGGTTGTTGGTGATGAGAGAGATATCCAGTCGTCTGGATCAGCTCCCCCATTCGAGGCTTCTGTTATGTAAAGGCATTTTAACCCAGTGAATGGAATCCGGCAAGCGATATACGCTGGAATAACATTTTTATGAACCCGGTATGACGGCTGCACCTGCAGGGGTGGTTCTGTATATTACATACGCCATCGACAGCGAGGAACAGAAACCAGCCCGCAGATGTTGTGTGGTAAGATGCACACCATGCGGGGATGATATTAATTAAAGATAATGCCGGCATCCTGGCAATCCTGTTTTTGGTGAGAGCGATAAATGTCAGATCGTAACTTCCCGTTAATCGAGCTCACCCGGCTCGTCAAACGATACGGCGACAAAGCCGCGGTCGATGATGTAAGCCTGGAGGTTTTCAGCGGAGAGATATTCGGTTTCCTGGGTCCGAACGGAGCCGGAAAAACCACGACGATCAAAATGATCGTGGGTCTTTTGCAGCCCACCTCGGGTACTGTGCGTGTGGCCGGCTATGACGTCTTTCAAGATCCGCTGCAGGCCAAATTTGTCACCGGGTATGTGCCCGATGAGCCGAACCTGTACGCCAAACTGACGGGGCGCGAGATGCTGCGTTTCGTCGGAGATCTGTACGGGATGGAGCGGGCGCGCGTGGAGCGGCGCTCGGAAGAACTGCTGCGCCTGTTCGAACTGACACAGGCCGGCGATGACCCGATCGATTCATACAGCCACGGGATGCAGCAGAAAACGGCTCTGGCCTGCGCCCTGCTGCATGATCCGCGCATCCTGGTGCTGGATGAACCCACGGTTGGGCTGGATCCCCGGTCGGCACGCCTGATTAAGGATATTCTGCGGCAGATCGCAGACCGCGGAGCGGCAGTCTTCCTCTCTACCCATATTCTGGAGATCGCCGAGCGCATGTGCGACCGCATCGGCATCATCAACCGCGGGCGGTTGATCGCTGTCGGGTCCATGGAAGAACTGCGCAGAATGGAAAAGTCACAGACGGGGAGAGAGGGGAGCAGCCTGGAGGATATCTTCCTCAGCCTGACCGGGGGCGCAGAATATGCTGAGATCGCCGAGGTCCTCGAATGAATGAAATCCGAGCCGTTCCACAGGCCGGTCTCTGGCCTTCCGTGTGGAAGCTGATGCGGCTGCGCCTGGTGATCTTACTCAGCGGTTTCCGGCGGGCCAAAACCACCCGCAAGATTGGGATTATTTTTGTGGGCCTGCTGGTGCTGGTTTTCCTCGCATTCGTTCTATTCTTGAGCTGGGTGCTGCTCCAGTTTGTGCGCTCTCCCGAGTTCACACGTCTGGTCGGCGACGCAACCCCATTCCTGCAGAGCATTCCGGTATTGATCCTTGCGGGCGTGTTCCTGCTGGTTCTGCTGACCAGTTTCGGGGTGCTGCTGCAGGCGCTCTATCTGGCAGGGGATATGGATTTCCTGCTCACGGCTCCCGTTCCTATCCGGGCGGTATTTGTGTCGAAGATGCTGCAGGCGATCCTGCCCAGCTTTGGCCTGACCGCATTACTGGGCCTGCCGGTGCTGTTCGGCCTGGGGCTGGCTGCCGGTTATGCCCCGCTGTATTATCCTCTGGTGATCGTGATGCTGGCTGCGCTGGCTCTGGCGGCTGCCGGATTGTCCAGTTTGCTGGTGATGGCTGTGGTGCGCATCTTTCCCGCGCGGCGCGTGGCTGAAGTGCTGGGGCTTGCTGGTGCAGTTTCCTCGTTTCTGTGTTCGCAGACCTGGAATTTCATGGAATATGGAGACATGACAGCCGAAGATGCGGCCCAGCTGTTTGCCCTATTCAACCAGTTCAACAACCGGTTCTCTCCGCTGTCCTGGCCCGGGGTTGGACTGGTGGCTGTGGGGGAAGGACGCTGGCTGGCGGGCCTGGGTGTCAGCATGCTGACACTGGGCGGCGCATCCCTGATCTTTTTCCTGGCCTTAACCGCCGCAGAACGACTCTATTATTCGGGGTGGGCCAGCCTGCAGGGGACGCCGCGCAGGAAGAAGGCTGCACGCCCATCCCTTTCCAGTGACATTACCGCCGCCCGGTCTCTGACAGCCTGGTTCGACCGCCTGGTCACTCCGCAAACTCGGGCCATCATGGTCAAGGATTTCCGCATGCTGCGCCGCGATCTGCGCAACATGTCCTCCCTGGTGATGCCCCTGATCCTGGGTGTGATCTACGCAGTGATGTTTTTCAGAAGGCCGGTCGAAGTGGCCGGCGGGCAGGGGAACCCGCTGTTCGACTTGATCTTTGAAAACGTCAGCGTCTATGCTCAGGTTGGCCTGTCGCTCTTTGTGGGCTGGAGCCTGGTAACCCATCTGGCAGGCATCGGCTTTTCTCAGGAACGGCACAGCTACTGGGTGTTAAAGACAGCGCCAGTAAGCACAATCCAGCTTCTGCTGGCTAAATTCCTGGTGGCCTTCCTTCCGGGGCTGGGACTGGGCTGGCTGTTTCTGACAGGCATCGCAGTGCTGCAGCAGGCAAACCTGCAGTCTGTCCTTTATACTCTGCTGGTGATCACATTCACCCTTGCAGGTGACGCAGGTCTCAGCCTGGCCTTTGGCGTTATCGGGGCTAATTTTGATTGGGAAGACCCGCGGCAGATGCAGCGCGGCGCCAGCGGCTGCCTGGGTGCGCTGTTTTCATTTCTCAATGTCCTTTTCAGCCTGCTGTTGTTTTTCGGACCTCCGGTTGCCCTGTCGCTGCTGCAGGTGCCGCAGGTAATCGGCCAGCTGACCGGTCTGCTGCTCGGCGGTGTATACACCATCGGCATGACGATTGTGCCCCTCTGGCTGGTGAGAGACCGGGTGCCCCGTCTGAGCGAAGCCTGACTGGGAGGACCACCGGGCTGCCAGATTACAGCGGACGTATCAAAGCTCTGCCAGGCGTTCAGGATCGACCTGGTGAGACTCACGAGCAGTTCGGGAAATAGCCGCAGCTGGTGGATAATTGACATAAAAGCGGAAATCAGCCGGGCGAGGTACAATAATATCCAGATGGTCAGCAGGAGGGAGGGAAAACCGGCTGATGGAAGAGCGAATAACCCTATATTTATGTCCGCACTGTTTCGAGATGCGCGATACAAACACAGAATGCCATGGCCAGCGCATGCTGGTATTCCATCCCGGCCGGGCGGGGGCAGCGAACCGCCGGCCGCTGGCGAACCAGTTTGGGGCGTATGTATCCCGGGCGCCGCGCTGGTACCTGGAAGCGCGCAGATTGATTCCCGCCTGGTCTCCTTTCCCGGGTAATCTTTCCTGAGCGTTTGGTGGAATTAAAAAAGCAGGGTGTGGGCGGCTGTTACGCCGCTCACACCCTGCGCTTTTTCAAAGAACCCTCCGCAGCTGGTGGGCTGCGCCAGTTTTAGAGATCCGCCTCGAACTCGTGGACCTCGCCGCCCTTGTACTTGAGTGCAGCATGTGCCGCAGCCAGGCGGGCGACCGGCACGCGGAAAGGCGAGCAGCTCACGTAGTTGTTGCCGATGACATGGCAGAACTCGACCGAAGCCGGGTCACCACCGTGCTCACCGCAGATGCCAACCTCGAGATCGGGGCGCTTGGCGCGGCCTTCTTCGATCGCCAGCTTCATCAGGCGGCCAACGCCCTTCTTGTCCAGGGTCTGGAAGGGGTTGAAGGGGAGCACGCCCTGTTCGACATAGGTGACCAGGAAGCTGCGCTCCGCATCGTCACGGCTGTAACCGAAGGTCATCTGGGTCAGGTCGTTTGTGCCGAAGGAGAAGAACTCGGCCACCTCGGCGATCTCACCGGCGGTAACAGCCGCGCGCGGGATCTCGATCATCGTGCCGAATTTGTAGGGGAAGGTAACACCCTTCTCGTCCATCACGGATTTGGCGATGCGCTCCAGACGCGGCTGGATCCAGTTCAGCTCTCGCACGGTGCCCGTGAGCGGGATCATCACTTCCGGCTTGACCTTGATGCCGCGCTGCGCGCAGTTGGCAGCGGCTTCGAAGATCGCGCGCACCTGCATCTCGACGATCTCGGGCATGGAGATGCTCAGGCGTACGCCGCGCAGACCCATCATGGGGTTCGACTCGTGCATGGCCCTCACACTGCGCAGCAGTTTTTCCTTATCCTCCAGGCCTTCGGTCTCACCCTTCACGCGCATGGTGATGACTTCCTCCAGGAGCTGTTCTTCTGAAGGCAGGAACTCGTGCAGAGGCGGGTCGATCAGGCGGATGATCACAGGCAGCCCGTCCATGGCCTCGAAGATGCCTTCGAAGTCCGCCCGCTGGTAGGGCAGGAGCTGGTCCAGATAACGGGTGCGTTCTTCGGAGGTCTCGGCCAGAACCATCTTCTGTACGATGGGCAGGCGCTCGGTTTCGAAAAACATGTGCTCGGTGCGGCACAGACCGATGCCCTTTGCTCCGTAAGCGCGGGCGCGGCGGGCGTCGGCAGGATAATCGGCATTTGCCCAGACCTGCAGCCCGGTGGTCGGCCAGCCCTCAGGGGCTTTACGGATGCCGGGTGTTGCGGTGATCTCGTCCGCCCACTGGAGCAGGGTGAGCAGTTCTTTCTGCTCTTCCAGTGAAGGAGCGGACGTGGGGATCTGGCCCAGGAATACCTGGCCGCTGGTCCCGTCGACCGATACCCAATCGCCTTCTTTGATCACCTGCCCGTTGACGGACATCTGGCGTTTTTCCAGATCGATCTGGATATCGGCGGCACCGACGACGCAGGGTACGCCGAACTGGCGGGCAACCACGGCAGCGTGAGAGGTGGCGCCGCCCTCGCTGGTCAGGATGCCCTTCGCCGCCAACATGCCGTGGACATCATCCGGCTTGGTGAAGGGGCGCACCATGATGACGTCTTTATTCTCTTCCTTGGCCATGCGTTCGGCAGTATCGGCATCGAAGTAAACCTGGCCTACCGCTGCGCCCGGAGAGGCGTTTACGCCCCTGGCGAGCAGGCGGCCGGCGGCCGCAGCCTGTTCCTTAGCAGCCGGGTCGAACTGGGGGTGCAGCAGGCTGTCAACCTGCTCGGGGGTGACACGGCGAACCGCTTCTTCCTTTGTGATCAGGCCTTCGTTGGCCATGTCGACGGCGATCTTAACTTCTGCTTTCGCTGTGCGCTTACCGTTGCGGGTCTGAAGCATCCAGAGGCGTCCGCGTTCAATGGTGAACTCGACGTCCTGCATGTCGCGATAGTGCTTTTCAAGTTTCTCAGTAATTTCGAAGAACTGGCGGTAAGCTTCGGGTAAGTCTTTTTCCAGGTTTTGAATTTTTTCTGTATTGCGAATACCGGCAACAACGTCCTCACCCTGGGCATTGAGCAGATAGTCACCGTAGAGCACTTTTTCACCGGTTGCTGGATCGCGTGTGAAAGCCACGCCGGTGCCCGAGTCCCATCCCATGTTACCGAACACCATGGTACAAATATTGACCGCGGTTCCGAGGTCGTGGCTGATGCCGGCGGCGTTGCGGTAGTCGATGGCGCGCTTGCCGTTCCAGGATTTAAACACAGCTTCCGTCGCCAGGCGAAGCTGCTCGTAAGGATCCTGGGGGAAATCACGTCCGGTTTCCCTGCGCACGATTTCCTTGAACAACTGGGTCAGGGCCTTCCAGTCTTCAGCGGTTAGGTCGGTGTCGGCCTTCACGCCTTTCTTGCGCTTGTATTCTTCCAGGGGATCTTCAAAGGCTTCGTCAGCGATGCCCATCACCACGGAGCCAAACATCTGCACCAGGCGGCGGTACGAGTCGTATACGAAACGCTCGTCACCAGTCAGTTTGATCATGCCATCAGCGGTTGCGTCGTTGAGGCCAATGTTGAGGACGGTGTCCATCATGCCCGGCATCGAGAATTTGGCGCCCGAGCGGCAGGAGACAAGCAGAGGATTGGTGGGATCACCGAATTTCTTGCCTGTCTTTTCCTCGACCTTTTTCATGGCGGCCAGTTCCTGTTCCCACATGCCTTCGGGGAATTTTTCACCAGCAGCCAGGTAGGCGTTGCATGCTTCTGTGGTCACCGTAAAGCCGGGGGGAACGGGGACGCCGATGCGGGTCATTTCGGCCAGGTTAGCACCTTTGCCACCCAGCAGTGCGCGTACCTGCTCCCAGCTGCCGCCGACGTAGGCTTCCGCCTGGTCAACCTCGTCGAACAGGTACACCCATTTCTTTTCGGTCATATCTTGCCTCCTAGAACCAATTATTATTGACTATGAAAATACGCCCGACTTAGTAGTTTACCATAGTGGGCAGAGATTACTGAAATTTTTTAACTTTCCGTCTGGTGTTGACCGGCGGCATGTTTCTCGCCTGTAAAGCGGTAGCAGGTGTGCAGGTCCTCGGGAAGCGATTCGATCCCGAGATGCCAGACCTCGAAGTTGAACCAGTCCTGGGCCTGCTGCTTGACGCGTTCGCTGACCAGGATCTCGCCCGGAGGGGCAGCTTCCTCCAGCCGGCGCGCCAGGTAGACCGTCTGCCCCAGCGTGGTAGGATCACGCTCCCAGACTGCCGGTTCCAGGTTCACTCCTGAAAACACCGGCCCAGAATGCAGCCCGATGTGGATATCGAGAGCAACACCTTCGGTGTGGGCTGCTTCCTGCTCAAGCTCTCTGACCGCTTTCTGCATATGCAGGGCAGCGCGCAGGGCCATCGCGGTGTGATTTTTTCCAGGGGCAGCGGCGAATGTGGCGATCAGGCCATCTCCGGTGTACTGTTCAACCACGCCGCCGCTGCTGTTTACACAGTCCGTCATCAGCGCCAGAAAACGCTGCACCAGTTCATACAGGTCTTCACCGTCTAGTTGCTCGGCAATTCGAGTGTAACCGGAGAGGTCAACAAATACTACGGCCGCTTCAGTCAGTTCGAGCGCTTCACCTGCAGTGCTCTGCCACACGGCCTCTTCTGCGGCAGGCCGGGCTGCAGACACTGCATCCGGTTCTTCTAGCAGGCGCGTTCCACAGTTCCCACAAAAACGCATCCCACCGGGATTTTCAAAATCACAATCAGGGCAGCGCATATATTACCGGATGTATAAGCGGTCGATCAAACTGTTCGCTTCCTGCTTCCCCGCCTGCAGTTTTAACTGGAAGGAAGGATGAGCGCTTGAATACTCATAGTTTATCATAGAAAATAGTCCGGGATTGTGCATGAAATATTGCATTAATGAAAGAAATGCACTTCGTTGTTGACTTAGCCTGGTGCTTATGCTAAAATCGAGTCAGTCTGAAAAGGCAAACCCGGCGAAAGCCGGGGGCGCAAAGCCATTGGGTCTAAAGCTGAAGGATGTCCTTCAGCCATGATTGCCAGGTTGCCGGAGACAGCAATTTATATGTCTGATCATTCGGGCCTGGCTATTTGCCAGGCCTTTTTTTGCCTGAGGCGGACATATCCTTTAAAAAGAGAGCTTTGCAGAGCGGAAATGATGAGTTTCCAGGGAGGGACGCCATGAACAATGGCAACGGACTTCAAACAGGATTTGCCCGTGTGCTGTCCATGATGATCATGCTGAGCCTGGTTCTGGCGCTGGTGGTCACACCGGCCACGGCCAGAACGCTGACTGCGGATCAACTGCAGTCCTACATCGTGCAGGGACATGATATCGAGCAGGTGATCGCGCAGGTAGAAGCATACGGCGGGGAGATCACCTCGCGCCTCGATATCATCAATGGTGTGGGGGCACTGGTTCCGGCGAGCTCTGTGTCCGCTCTCCAGCAGGCGCCGGGGATCACCGCCCTGACCCCCAATGCCGAAATGCGCATTGAGGGCTTCCACGAAGAACAGGCCATCCCCAAAAAGAAGGCAGTAGAAACGGATTACCCGGATTTGATTGGCGCAGACGCCGTCTGGCGGGCTGGCGTCACCGGCAGCGGCGTTAATGTCGCAGTGATCGATACCGGCATAGACCGTCACAACGGTCTCGTGCGGGGGATCGATGGGGGGAAGAAGGATCGCATTGTCGCCTGGAAAGATTTCGTCAAAGATTCCAATAATCCGCACGATCCCAACGGTCACGGCACCCATGTAGCCGGCGTAATTGCCAATTCAGAGATCGGAGCAGACGGCGAATGGGGAGGGGTTGCTCCGGGAGTGGGACTGGTTGGTATCCGCGTTGCCGATGAGAAGGGCGTCAGCAGTTACGAAAGGGCCATCCGGGGCATTCAATGGGCGGTTGAGAACCGCGAGCGCTACAACATCCGCGTCATCAACTTCTCGATGTCTGCGGAAGCGCTCACCCCCTATTGGGCCGATCCGGTGAACCAGGCTCTGATGGCCGCCTGGGCGAACGGCATCGTGGTCGTTTCCTCCGCAGGCAACAATGGCCCGAACGCCCAGTCAATCGGTGTTCCGGGCAACAATCCTTACATCATAACCGTCGGCGCCTTTACGGATGCTTACACCCCATTAGACTGGCACGACGACTACATCCCCGAGTTCTCGGCAGCCGGGCCGACCCTGGATGGGTTTATCAAGCCCGATATCCTGGCTCCGGGCGCCCACATGGTTTCGACCATGGAGCCCTCGAGCTACCTGGCGCGCACCCATCGCGAGAACCGGGTCGACACCAAGTATTTCTCGATGTCCGGCACGTCTCAGGCTTCGGCCGTGGTCTCGGGTGTCGCTGCGCTGATGCTCTCTCACAACCCGGACCTGACGCCCGACATGGTGAAATACCGCCTGCGCGCCACGGCGATCCCACAGTTCAACCCGTTCACGCACCAGGCGGGATACAGCGTCTGGCAGCAGGGGGCCGGGCGGGTGTTTGCTCCACTGGCCGTGTTTGCTCAGGTTTCGGGCAGCGGGTATAACCCGAGCATGAATATTGAGGCCGACCTTGCCGGCGAGGCCCACTACCTGGGTTACAGCTACCTTTCGGAAGACGGATATTACCGTCTGTATGGAGACGACGGGACCTGGGCCGGCGGCGCCGGCGTATGGGACGGTGTATCCCGGCCGGAGAACGGCAATCTGTGGGGGCACGGCGGCTTCTGGGGCGCCAGCTCATTCTGGCCGGACAGCATCTTCTGGACCGACAGCATTTTCTGGACAGACAGCATCTTCTGGACCGATGGCGGTTTCTTTGGTGACAGCGGCTTCTGGAACGGCAGTGGCGAATGGCGCGCCAGCGGAAACCTGACCCCAGAGGTCGGGTGGTCTGATACCGGCTACTGGGACGGCAACCGGCTGTGGATCGATCTGACCGGAGCTGTATCCGGGCAGGGTATCTTCTGGACGGACAACGGTTTCTGGGGCGACAGCGCTTTCTGGACGGACAGCCGTTTCTGGTCTGCTATTCAACTGACCGTCGGCAACCTGGTGGACAACAACGACTGATCCAGATCAGGAAAATCAAACCGGGGCAGCCAGCCGCTGCCCCGGTTGCTATTTAATGAAATGCTTGTAACGCTCAGTATCGCACGCCCAGTGCAAATGGGCCGGTCTGGCGGCCGCGGGCGTCCTCGGCGCGCTTCTGTTCCAGGCGGGCACCGACGCTCTGGAACAGAAGCGCGGCTTCGCGGAAGCGAAGCTGGGCGGTGAGACGCTGCCCCTGAGCCTCGGCCAGCACGCCGAACTGGAAGGCAACTCGCCCCTGGTAGAGACGGCTCTTCAGCTTCTGAAAGATGGTCTCGCTGGCCTGTAAATGCGCTTTTGCCGCGTCCCAATCTTTTTGCTGCGCGGCCAGCATGCCCAGGAAGCGGCGCAGCTCACCGCGCTGCACGGCAGAAAGTTCAGACACCTCATTTTCCAGGCTGGCTACCCACTGTTCCGCTTTTTGAGCCCAGCCGGCGGCAGCCTCCAGGTCTCCTTTGCCCAGCGCGGCTTCCCCCAGCAGCCGGTAGGTGTCCAGAAGCTGGTCTTTGGCCCCGATGGCGGATACCTGCTCGAGAAACTGCCTCAGCGCTTCGATGGCACGGTCCCAATCCCGGGCAGCGAGATAGAGCTCACCGAAGTTCTTCAAGATCAGACGCTCCAGAGAGGAATAACCGATTTGCTGCGAGAGCTCCAGCGCTTCGGTGAGCGTTTCCTTTGCTTTATCAATATCACCTCTCAGGGTATGCAGCCATCCCAGGTTCGCCAGCGCGGCGGCAATGCCTTCCGCCTGTCCCATGCGCACGTTGATCTCATAACTGCGGGTCAGGTTGGCCAGTGCGCTGTCGAACTCACCGATCTCAATTTCGAGGCAGCCGAGATTATTAAAGGAAGATGCCAGGCCGGAAAGGTCGCGAATCGATTCGCGAATGGCGATGCTCTTGCGCAGAAATCCCGCTGCGCGGTCCCAGTCCCCTTCATGATAACCCAGACCGGCCAGCCGGTTATAAATGGAAGCTACCACGTCGTAGGCTTCGGAGTTAACCACCAGATTGAGGGCGTTCTGGAGGTACTGCCCCGCCTCGACGAACCGGCTGCAGCGGTAGTGGATCATCCCGATATCGCTCCAGATCTGCGCCAGCTCTACCGGGAAGCTGCTTTCTCCACCGGCCAGCTCCTGCTGCGCCTGATCGAGATAATTCAGCGCCTCGGGATGTTTGCCCTGCCGTTCGAAGGTGCGCGCCAGCTTGCGCAGCAGCAGGCTGCGGTTTTCCGGGGAAGCCTCCTCGCTGCCCGGTTTGATCACATCCAGGGCCGAGGCGTAGTTCTGGCGGGCAGCCGGGTAATCGCCGGAGACCTGGAGCGCATCTCCCATCCCAACGCGCACACGCATATACTGCTCTGGGGTGTGCTGGACACGCGGCAGGATCTCAAGAGCAGCTTCGAAGTGCTGGCGCGCCATCTCGTGAATGTTGCTGCGAGCGGATTTTTCTCCGGCCAGGATCAGGTAATGCAGAGCCCGGTCTAAATGCGGGCTCCAGCGGTAGTGGTACGCCAGGAGTTCAATGTTCTCTTCAATCCTGCCGGGATACAGTGCTTCGATGGCTGCGCCAACCTGCCCGTGAATGCGGCTGCGTTCTCGCCGCAGCAGGGTTGCATAGATGGCGTCCGACATCAGGATATGCCGGAACGAATATTCTTTCTCGTGTGTGCCCTTTTTCGGCTCAATAAACTGGCGTTCGGTGAGCCTGTCCAGCGCGGCGCGAATTTTCGACGGGTCGGATGGCTGCAGTACGGCTTCGAGGACGGGTGTGCTGAAATCTTTCCCGATAACTGCGGCCACCTGCAGCACACTGCGCTGGATGGGGCTCAGGCGGTCGAAACGGGCCAGGATCAGCTCGCGCAGCATATCGGGGACTTTTAACTGGTTGAGATCGACCCCTTTCGAAAAATGCCACTGCCCGTCGACATATTGAATGGCTCCCTCGTCGATCAGCATGCGCAGGATTTCTTCCAGGTAGAAAGGGATACCTGCCGCCCGGTCCAGGATCTGCGCACGCAGTTCTTCGGGGAGGTCTGAGACGCTCAGGAGCTGGTAGAGAAGCTGCTCACTCTGGTTAGGAGAAAGGCTCTGCAGCTCGATCACCCGGGAGCGCTCGCCGAGCACGGCGTTTGCCCGCTCGACGATACGGGTCATCGTCCCGGGCAGTATGGTGCGCGAGACACACAGGAAAAGGATGGGGGAATTTTTCAGCGATTCGACCAGGAAGAGCAGCAGCTCGAGGGAGATGTGATCTGCCCAGTGCAGGTCTTCCAGGATCAGCAGCAGAGGCGCGTGCTGCGCCTCGGCAACCAGCAGATCGCGTACGGCAACGAAAACGCGCTTGCGCAGCTGCTCGGGGTCGAGGTAGCGCAGGCGGTCGGCGGCTGCCGGATGAGCGCTGGGGATCGACAGCAGATATTCCAGATAGGGCAGGGCATCCGCAGCCTGCTTCCCCAGCAGCGACTGGACAGCCTGGGTCAGGCGTTCGCGCACCAGCTCGACCGGTGTTTCGGTGTTAACTTCCAGATAATCGCAGAGCAGCTCACGGAAGATCCAGTAGGCGACCGAACGGCGGTAGGTCAGGCTCTGGCCTTCCAGTGTGCGGATCGGGTAGCGGCCGAGCGTCGCTTTGAATTCACGCGTCAGGCGGCTCTTCCCCAGGCCAGCTTCTCCGGTGATAAACACCAGGCGCCCCAGCTTCTCGTGAATAACAGCGTTCAAAGTGCGTTTGAGCCAGGCCAGTTCGGCATCGCGACCGATCATCGGCGCATGCAGGCCATCCACACCGCGCACCTGCCCGGGAGCCTGCTTCCCCTGTAGAGCATCATATGCCCGCAGGGGCCGGTCCATGCCTTTGGCTTTCAGTACCGGAAGAGGATCAAAATCAAAAAGTGGGCGGGTGCTATGGTAGACGGATTCGCTGACCAGCACCTGCCCGGGCCGGGCTGCCTCAAGAATGCGATGGGCGATGTTCACCGCATCGCCCACCACGGTGTAATCCATTCTGAGATCCGAACCAACACTGCCGGCGATCACCCAGCCGGAATGCAGGCCAATGCGGATGTTGATGGACACGCCGGACTGCTGCTGCACATCGCGCTGCAGCTGCCCGACCTGAGCGCGCATGTCGAAGGCTGCGCGCACGGCTCGCTCGGCGTTGTTCTCGTGGGTGATCGGCGCACCGAAAAGCGCCATCAACTCCACTTCGGTGACTTTGTCGACAATGCCCTCATATTTATAGACGCTGCTGGACAGCAGGCGCATGAACTGCTGGACGACGTCGGCGAGCTCCTGAGGGCTCAGCTTCGCCATCAGATCGGTGTAGCCGCACAGCTCGGCAAACAGGATGGTGACGTTGCGGCGCTGACCAGCCGCCGATATCCCAGCGCTGCGCAGCCGTTCGGCCAGGTTTGCACCGGCCAGAACGGGGAGGGCAGCGCTCAGATCTCCAGAAGAAGCAGCAGGGGGGGCGGAGCCATCTGGTGTGCCGGGTCCTTCTGGCAGCGCAGAAGGGGAATCAATATCCACCAGAAGGCTTCCACAGTTGCCGCAGAAGCGCATCCCCTCCAGATTCTGAAAATTACAGTGGTGGCAGAGATAATCCATGCTGTCGGGTCTATCGGCGGATTTACTAACCTCCTTATCATACTCTCCTTCCATTAATGACGTCATGACAGAATTGTTGGGTGCTAGAAGGCAGGAACATGAGACCTCTGCCCGATGCAGTGCGATGTAATCGTTATATGAGGTGACTCCTGAAAATACCCGGGTTTTATCGTTGACAATCACCCCTAACCTCGTTATAATTCACCCCGCAACTGCCCCGGCAGACCGATGCTGGGGCAAAATCTTGTTCCCAACTTCCCCGCACACGGGCGCCGGCGAGCAGCGAAGCCGCTAACGGATCAGCAATCACAGCGCGCGGCATGCGGTGAAGTGAAGCTTGGAGAAGTGAAAATGAAATATGCAATTGTTGAAGATGGCGGGAAGCAGTATCGCGCCGTCGAAGGTGGAATCATCGAAGTCGACTACTTCCCTTCGGAAGCAGGCGAGTCGGTGGATCTTGATCGAGTGCTCCTGGTAGCCGATGGGGACAACGTCAGCGTTGGTACGCCGTTCGTCGCCGGAGCAAAGGTCCAGGCAACTGTGGTTAAACAGATCAAAGGACCGAAAATTATCGTCTTCAAATACAAGCCGAAGAAGCGCTATCGTGTCAAATCAGGCCACCGGCAGAAGTACACCCAACTGAGAATTGAATCCATTGCGGTGGAATAGAAGAGAGAGGTAACTATGGCACACAAAAAAGGTGGCGGTTCGAGCCGCAACGGTCGCGACAGCAAAGGCAAGCGCCTTGGCGTGAAGAAATACGGTGGTGAGGTGGTGATTTCCGGCAACATCCTTGTCCGCCAGCGCGGTACACGCATTAAACCCGGCCGCAACGTTGGAGTTGGGAAAGACGACACCCTCTTCGCCACTGCCGATGGCATCGTTGTTTACGAAACCATTCGTGACAACCGCAAGCGCGTCAGTGTCATTCCGGCCGAAAAGATCGAAGAATGACGATGGCGCATACACAGCACCACATCGATCTGAATGTGCTGTGTGAAAGGATTTAGCGGAAATGAAACAGGATATTCACCCGACATATTATCCGGACGCTCAGGTGATCTGCGCCTGCGGCAACACCTGGACGACTGGTTCAACCCGTAAGGTTATCAATACCGATGTCTGCTCCAAGTGCCATCCCTTCTATACCGGCGAGCAGCGCATCGTTGACACTGAAGGTCAGGTCGACCGCTTTTACAAGAAGCTCCAGGCGCGCCAGCAGTACCTGGAAGAGCAGGAAGCGCGCGAAGCTGCCCGCACCTCCTTGGATCGCCCGATTTCCGAGATCGGATTGGCCGACCGGCCGGTCCGCCTGCTCGAAGAGGCTGGCATCACCACGGTGGGGCATGTCCTCGAGCGGCTGTCTGCTGGCGAAGCAGCACTGCTTTCGATCGACGGTTTTGGCCGCAAATCCCTGGCCGATCTGAAGAAGCGCCTGCGCCAGCTGGGATACCAGCTGCCGGAGGCCAGCGAAGAAATTACCGTCTAGTTTGTGTCCAGTCATTCACGGAACCCATCCCCGCAGAAGGGATGGGTTCCGTTTTTAACCGGGTTGTCTTCAAGGTTTATGCTTGCAAGAAAAAATCGGTCTTCTGCGCCCTACTCGCAGGATCAATGGGGCGGTAAAATTAGCCGGTAACCCTATATCGAGGAGTCCAATGAAACAGCATACAGGTTCAATAGAAGTCATCACGGGGTCCATGTTCAGCGGCAAGACAGACGAGTTGATCCGCCGGCTGCGGCGGGCGACCATCGCCCGAAAAAAAGTGCAGGTATTCAAGCCCGCCGTCGACAACCGCTATGAATTGGAAAAGGTGACCTCTCATGCCGGCGGGGATTTTTCGGCTATTCCCATTCACAGAGCTGCCGAGATCATGGAGAAACTGGATGAAGACACCACGGTGGTGGCTATCGACGAAGCGCAGTTCTTCGACGAAGAAGTAATTGACATTGTGCAGGAACTGGCCGACTGCGGGAAGCGGGTGATTGTTGCCGGCCTGGACACCGATTTCCGCGGCGAGCCTTTTGGCCCCATGCCAGTGTTAATGGCGAAAGCGGAAATTGTTGACAAGCTGCATGCGATCTGTATGGTCTGTGGAGAGGCTGCCAGCCGCACCCAGCGGCTGGTCAACGGCAGGCCAGCGTATTACGATGACCCGGTCGTGATCGTTGGCGCAGCTGAGATGTATGAGGCTCGCTGCCGGAAACATCACGAGGTGCCGCGCAAACCCGGTTCAGCGTGATGGGGAGTGCGAAGACTGAAATGCAAGATTATCGCGAATTCATCGACGAGATTCTGGTTAGCGAAGAGGAACTGCAAAAGCGGATCGCCGAGCTCGGCCAGGAGATCAGCCGTGATTACGAGGGCGAGACCCTGCACCTGATCTGCATCCTGCGCGGCGGGGTACTTTTTCTGACCGACCTGATGCGCCACATCAGCGTGCCAAACACGATCGATTTCATGGCGGTATCCTCGTATGGCACTAACCGGCAGACTTCCGGACAGGTGCGCATCAGCCTGGACCTGAAGGACGACATCCTGGACCGGCACGTCCTCCTGGTGGAGGACATCGTCGACAGCGGCTATACCATTGCGTCGGTCCTGTCACTGCTGGAAACACGCCACCCAAAAACCCTGAAGGTCTGTACGCTGCTGGATAAGCCGGAGCGGCGCGAAACGGAAGTCCCGATCCATTACCGCGGCTTCACGATCCCCAATAAGTTTGTGTTCGGCTACGGGCTGGATATGGACGAGTATTACCGCAACCTGCCGTTCATTGCTACGGTGGATCTCGAGCGTTATCGTCCTAACGCCTGATTGAATTCGCGAGAAGAACGAGATGGGTAGGTGAGTGCAGCGCCGTGTGAGGCAGGTGTTCACTCACCGGCTCATTTTCATTAAGGTGGGTTCAGAAAACATGATTTTTCCTGATGATATAACCGCCCTGCTTGAACGGGTGCGCCAGGCACTGCCAGACGATGTGCGCCTGTACCTTGTGGGCGGGCCAGTGCGCGATCTGCTGCTGGGACGCCGCATCCATGATCTGGACTTTGTACTGGCGGGCGATGCGCTGAAAGTCGGGCGGCTAACAGCCAATGCTCTCCAGGGCGCTTACTATCCCCTGGATGCGGAGCGCGAAACGGCGCGCGTCATTCTCATCCACCCGGATGGCCACCGCGATGTGCTGGATTTCGCCGCCATGCGAGGGGACGATATCGAGGCCGATCTCCGGGCGCGCGATTTCACGATCAACGCGATGGCTCTGCCGCTCAATGAGCCGCGCAAATTGATCGATCCACTGGGCGGCGCCGCAGACCTGCACAAAGGGATTCTGCGTGCCTGTTCATCACAGTCCCTGCAAGACGATCCTGTGCGCATCCTGCGTGGTGTGCGCCTGGCATCGTCTTTCGGTTTTAAAATCACCCCGGAGACGCGCAGCCAGATGCGCACTGCGCTTCCAGAACTACAGCGGGTCTCCGTTGAAAGGCTGCGAGATGAATTGTTCCGCATCTTGGGCAGCAAACAGGCCGCGCTGTCTATCCGTGTGCTTTCTGTCCTGGGGGCCCTGCAGTATGTGCTGCCTGAGTTGGAAGCGCTGAAAGGCGTAACGCAGCCGCCGCCCCACCAGGCGGATGTGTGGGACCACACGCTGCTCGTGCTGCAGCGCCTGGAGGCGGTTTTCGCCGTGCTGGCACGCGAGTTCAACGAGAAAAGCGCCGAGAGCATGGCCCTGGCGCAGACGACATACCGGTTGGGGCGCTACCGGGAGCAGATTTCTGCTTACCTGGACAGCTGGTTTTCCCCTGATCGTACGCGCCGCGAACTGCTGCTGCTGGCTGCGCTCTATCATGACGCTGGGAAGCCGCAAACCCGCACAATTGAACCGGATGGCAGGATTCGCTTTTTTGAACACGATCAGGTCGGGGCGGAACTGGTGGCGCAGCGCGCCCGTGAGCTGCGTTTGAGCAATGCCGAAGTCGACCATCTTGAATTGATCGTCCGCCACCATATGCGCCCGCTGCTGCTTTCAACCCATGAAAAAATGCCCTCGGCACGTGCAGTTTACCGCTTTTTCCGCGATACCGGGCCGGCCGGGGTGGATATCTGCCTGCTTTCCCTCGCCGATGTAATGGGGACCTATGGAGCAGCCCTGCCGCACGACACCTGGGGAAAGCACGTGGATGTGGTGCGGGCGCTGCTGGAAGCCTGGTGGGAGCATGCCGAACAGCAGGTGAACCCACCGCCGCTGGTGAACGGCAACGACCTGATGAAAGCTCTGGATCTGGAGCCCGGGCCTCACATTGGTGAGCTAATCGAGGCTGTGCGAGAAGCGCAGGTCTCAGGGCTGGTGGAGAACAGTGAACAGGCTCTGGAATACGCACGCCAGGTGGCTTCCAGGCTGTCGAACGTGTAAATCATATGCATTGAGGGGGAAAGGTGGTGGCTGGCCTGTGTCGAAACAGGCCGCAGTGCAGCCAGAAATATCGTGAGCGGATTCATTTAAATCAAAAGTCTGGCCTTTTCCTCTCAGCACATCGGTCGCTCTTTTTTGGCTTACCGCCGGAGTGGAAAAGGCCAGACCCTTTTCAGGGATAAATGCATTCAAGCCCGATCAGGGGAAAATATCGGTGAGCTTGGGCTGGTAGAAACAGCGGCAGCCCTTTGCGTGTGAGCAGCCTTCGACGGGAAGTTTGGGTACCTGGTCTTTCGGATAGCCTCCGATCATTTCCCGGCAGGCCGGGCAGCAGTTATCTGCGGCCACAATGTAAATTAAGCTAACGTTTTTGCTTGTCTGATAACGTTTGAGAGCGACAGAGGTGGTTGACCATTCGCTGAGGTCGGACTGACAGCGAACACAGTGGGTAGCTTCATCGGGTGATAGTGCATTGCACTTTGTACAGGTTTGCAAAGCAGTCCTCCTGGGATCGTTTCCGTTATTTTAATCCACTTAGGCAAACCGTCAAAGGGGGGAATGCAGAAGGAAGCTACCGGCTGTTCGCGGCTTCTTTTTCAGCGCGTGCCCGGTGCGCCAGGCGCCTGATATACGCGATCAGGACGTTATTGGTCACTGGTTTGGGAAGTATTTCATCAGCACCTTCATCCAGTGCACGCGCCACCAGTTCGGGACTGCTGATTGCGGACAGGATCAGAATCGGAACCTGGCTGAACCCCCGAATTTCCCTGCACACTTTCCAACCGTCGATCCCGGGCATAAACGTGTTCAACACCACCACGTCTGGATTTTGACTGCGCACCAGCTCAACCCCCATGCGGCCCGATTTTGCGTTAAGTACCTCGTAAGTTTCTGGCTTGAGCACCAGATTGAGCTGTTCGGTTACCTCGATATCCGCATCAATGACAACTACTTTGGTTTTCACCACATCCTCCCGTCTGGAAGACGCGTGCTGCGCGTTAATTAAAATTCAGGCTGTTTCTGCCTGTCCTCTCCCCTGTGGGTACAGGGGTCAATGGTGGTCCTATCCATAATTAACCGGGAGCTGGACGGCAGTTTTTTCAGATGAAACTGGCTGCCGCCATCCTTTATTTTTACTGCAGGTCAAGGGCTTCGTGCGCTCAATTATGCAATAAAATATAAATATCTTACCTTACAAACAGTTTACAAAGACTTTTTAATGAAACGCCTTGTATGTTATGCAAGGAAGCATTATGATATGATTAATTTCAATGGCCCAGGACATCATGACGGTTAAAATACCCTGCCCGCACTGCACCCGGCCAGTGAATCCGCTGGCTCGCTTCTGCGAGCATTGTGGGGTTGACCTGGCGCTGGCAGCAGTGTATGAGGAGCAGACCGCAGTACCCAGTCAGGATGTTCCGGAAGGGGTGCCGCTTGCCCCGGAAGTGCTGGTGCCCAAAATTGGGGATTATATGATCGAGCAGGGCCTGATCAGCGAGCAGGATCTGGAGAGGGCCCTGCAGTACCAGAGAGAGAAAGCAGCCTGCGGTGAAAATATCCTGTTAGGGCAGGCGCTGCTCAAACTGGGCGTGATCACTCAGAGTACGCTCGACGAAGTCATTACCACACGCATCCTGCAGCTCCAGCAAGCATTGATGACTGCGAATGCCCGGCTCGAACAGCGGGTCAAAGAACGGACCGCTGAGCTCCGGAGGGCGCTCGAAAGACTTTCAGAACTCAACCAGCTCAAAGCAAACTTTATCGCCAACATCTCTCACGAGCTGCGCACCCCTATGACACATTTAAAAGGATATCTGGAGCTGCTCAGCGACGAGAGCCTGGGGCCCCTTAACAACGAACAACGTGAAGCGTTCACGATATTGAACCGTGCTCAACAGCGGTTGGAGCGCCTGATTGAGGATCTGATTCAATTCTCCCTGCTTTCTCAGGGTTCACTGAGCCTGTCGCCGAAACCGCTGGATGTGGCAGACCTGATCCAGAAAGCTGTACAAGAAGCGGAGCCGCGCGCACGCGCTCAGAATATCCTGCTGACGGCAGCCCTGCCCGCAGACCTGCCGCTGGTTTCTGCCGATGAGGAGAAAATTGGCTGGGTGATTACCCAACTGCTGGATAATGCGCTAAAATTTACTCCTAATGGTGGACGCATCGAGGCGGCTGCCTATGCAGCCAACGGCCTGCTGACTTTATCGGTTGTTGACACCGGCATCGGAATACCGGGCGAGCGAATTGATGAAATTTTTGAACCTTTCCACCAGCTGGACAGCTCTGCCAGCCGCCGTTATGGCGGCACTGGTATGGGGCTGGCTATGGTGCGCCAGATTGTCGAAGCCCACGGTTCCCAGGTGATCATCCACTCAACTCCGGGGAAAGGATCCCGGTTTGAATTCTCTCTGCCTGTTCTTCAAGACAGCGCAGAAACGGCCGGGATACCGGACGACTCTCCGGTTGAGAACAGCGCTGATTCCTAGCAGAACCGAGATATGTGGAAACGCTTATGCTAGAAGAAAACGCAAAGCATGCAGCCCTGCGTCCTCAAGAATTAGAAGCCGTTTATGCGATCAGCCGGGTGGTGGCGCGCATGGAGGACATCAACACCGCCCTGGATGAGATTGTACAGCTTGCCCGCCCGGTGTTTATCTTCGATAACCTGGCCCTTTATTTACAGGAAAATGAGGATCCCAGGCTGCCGCGTTATGCGCGGGCAATTGGCCGCGGCCGGTTTCTCGAAGCGGACATGGCCTGGGGGGAAACAATCGCCCTGGAAGCAGTAGAAAGCGGCGAAAAGGTGATCCGCAAAGAATCGGTGGGCAATGTTGAGGAAGATCGCAATGCGCTGCGCTATTATCTCGGCCTGCCCCTGACCCTGGGCGATCGAACCATGGGCGCGCTGATCTTTGTGCGCTTCGGCGGCCCCCCGTATATGCCCGATCAAATTCACCTGGCAGAATTTATTTCCGACCATGTCGCGCAGCTCCTGGGGCATCGTGAACTGGTGGGGAAAATCGCCGAACTGGAGGCAAAGCGCCGGCTGGATGATCTGCAGGATGATTTCATCGCCACCGTTTCACATGAGCTGCTGACTCCCCTCGGTTTTATCAAAGGTTACGCCACCACCCTCCTGCGCCAGGACACCACCTGGGATGAGGAGACACGCCGCGAGTTTCTCACCATCATTGATGAAGAGGCAGACCGGCTGCGCGAGCTGATTGATAACCTGATGGACTCTTCCCGGCTGCAGGCAGGCACCCTGCGCATCAATTTTCAGCCTCTGCGCCTGGAGACCCTGCTGCGTGATATTGCCCTGCGGGTTGGCGCCCGCAATGAGAATATGGTTATCCACCTTAATTTGGGCGTCACCGGCCTGCAGATCCAGGGCGATCCGACCCGGTTGGCCCAGGTCTTTGAAAACCTGCTGACCAATGCCGCAAAATACGCCCCCGATTCTCCGGTGACCATCTCAGTGGATACCGATGGCGACCGGGCGCGAATTGCGGTGAAAGACCAGGGCCCCGGGATCCCCGCCGACCATCTCCCACACCTCTTTAAGCGTTTTTACCGTGTGCCCCAGAAGAACTCCACTTCCCGGGGGACCGGTCTGGGGTTGTATATCTGTCGTCAAATTATCCCCGCTCACAATGGAGAAATCACGGTTGATTCAACTATAGGGAAGGGAACCACCTTCTATATCTATCTACCCATCGATCGATCCACGAAAGACGGTAATACAAGTCAGGAGGTCAGCTCGTGAGCCCTTGTATATTAATTGTCGACGATGAGCCCCGATATCTACGCCTGATGCAGGCGAACCTGGTCACTGAAGGATATCAGGTGATCGAGGCAACCAACGGACAGCAGGCTGTGGACATGGTCGCCGAAAAACACCCGGATCTCGTCTTTCTGGACGTGATGATGCCCGTTCTGGACGGGTTTACCGCTCTGGAACGCATCAGGGAATTTTCCAATGTCCCCATCATCATCGTCACCGCGCGCGGTAACGAGCAGGAGCGGGTGCGCGGACTGGGTCTGTGCGCAGATGACTATATTGTCAAGCCCTTCTCGGCCACGGAAGTTCTGGCCAGAGCACGGGCCGTGCTGCGCCGGGCGCAGTCCTCGGGCAGCTTGTTCCAGCAGTCTATATTCCCTCACGGGAACCTGCGCATCGACTTTGCCCGGGCGGAGGTCTTCAAAGGCGACAAAATGGTCTTCCTTTCGGCTACCGAATACCGCCTGCTGCTGCAGTTCGCCCACAACATCGGCAGCGTACTGACTTCCGAGCAGCTGCTGACGGACGTCTGGGGCCCGGAATACCGTGATGACAAAGAAATCCTTTGGGTGAGCATATCCCGTCTGCGCCAGAAGCTGGAAACCGATCCGAAAAACCCGCAGCATATCGTCACCCGCTCGGGTCTCGGATACACCATGCCGCAGCTCTGATTGGGCGTATACCGGCTGCCCGCCGGCGAAACTACAGAAAATCGCGACCCTGCCAGCGGACGCGTAACAAGTTGGATAGACAGCCGTTTATCATGTCAGGCTGCCTGTCCATAAAGTGCTTTCAGCCAATCCGCCTGCTTTTTGAAACGGATGCACCAGCAGAGCGGCGAGAGGAAGTTCCGTTGAGTGAAAATCCAATGATTAACACAGCAGCACAAACCCTTCGGGCGAAAAAACTGGGCGTGCTGATGAAGGATGCACGCCTTGCGGCAGGCAAATCTGTTGAAGAGACCGCCGCCTATCTGGGCCTCTCATCCGAGCAGTACGATGCCTATGAAATGGGGTACCAGAGCCCGTCCCTCCCTGAACTGGAGATGCTGGCCTATTTCCTGAATGTCCCTCCCGACCATTTCCTGGAAGGGGGATCGCTCATGGCAGCCAATGCGGAGCAGTTGAATTTCCGGCCTGAGAAGTGGATTGGGCTGCGCCAGCGGATTGTGGGGCTGCTCTTACGGCAGGCACGCCAGAAAGCGGGGCTGTCGCAGGAAGAACTGGCGGAAAAAGCCGGCATCGATGCAGCGCTCGTGGATTCTTATGAGATGGGAGAAACACCGGTCCCGGTTCCGCACCTGGAAGCTTTCGCTTCCCTGCTGAACTGCCCGGTGCAGGACTTCCGCGATCAAACGGGACCGCTGGCTGAATGGGCAGCCCAGCAGCAGAACCTGCAGGATTTCAAATCCCTTCCCCCTGATCTACAGCGCTTCGTGTCCCGGCCCGTCAACCGGCCGTATCTGGAACTGGCCCAGCGCCTGAGCGAAATGGATGTCAAAAAGCTGCGCGCTGTGGCTGAAGGCCTGCTGGAAATTACATTGTGAACTGCATTGAGGGAAGATTGATGGACACTTTAACCCCTGAACAACTCGCCAGGGAGGGGACAGAAGCCTATAAAAAAGGTGATTTCCTGGCAGCTGCACAGGCTTTTCAGGCAGCGGCTGAAAGCTACGCAGCCGGTGGCGATCACCTGAACGCTGCAGAGATGAAGAATAACTGCAGCGTTGCGTATCTGCAGGCTGGTGAAGCCGAGGCCGCCCTGCGGGCTGTTGAAGGAACCGTTGAGGTGTTCGCTGCTGCAGGCGACCTGCGGCGGCAGGGACTGGCCGCCGGAAACCTGGGCGCGGCTTTGGAAGAGCTGGATCGTTTTGAAGAAGCGGCACAGGCCTACCAGCAGTCTGCAGAGGCCCTGGAAAAGGCCGGAGAGGATGCTCTGCGTGCGCATGTGATGCAGTCGCTTTCGAGCGTCCAACTGCGCACCGGTAAACATCTGCAGGCTGTTGCTACCATGCAGTCGGGACTGGAAGGTGTAAAGCGCCCCACACCCCAGCAGCGAATGCTCAAACGCCTCTTACAGATTCCGTTTAACATGCTCAACAAAAATTCGTGATCAACCGGGCAAAGGACCTGGCGATCACCAAACCCGGCGTCAGGGTTCTGGAAATTTACCGCCGGTTTATTTTATGGTCTCATACTCCCGGCAGGGATGAATGATCGGATGGCATAATCACCGGGTGGGGGAAAGCAAATCAAAAATGATTAATTCAATAAACAGGCTGCAAAAGAATGGACAATAAGAGGAGAACCTCTTCCTCAACCGCTGCACGGGTAGCGCTTATCTATATTATTTTTTCAATCATCTGGATCATCGTTTCAGACCGGCTGGTTGAAATATGGTTCGCAGACCCACAGTCGCGTGCCACAGCCCAAACGATTAAGGGCTGGTTTTTTGTTTTTACCAGCGGCGTACTGCTTTACGTGCTGCTGCGAGACGCCTTTAACCGCTACACCGATCTGCTGCGGCACGAGCAGCAGATCAAGGACCGCTATCAAACGCTGGTCAGCCAGGCTTCAGTGGGGATCGTCCTTGTGACCAGAGAAGGCCAGGTGGTCGAGTCGAATGACAGCGCCTGCAGGATGCTCGGTGTCCCGCGCGAGGAGCTTTCCGGCAGGATGCTCTGGGACTTTGTCGATGAGAACGATCGTGAAGCTTTCCAGGCGGTCATGGATGGTGTGCTTCACGGCAGGCTGGAATTTCGCGAACTGGAAATCGCGCACCGGGACGGTTCGCAGGTGCCAGTTGAGGTAAGCGCCAGGCTGCTCAGCGACGGCAGCATGCACATCATCCTGCGCGACCTTACCGAACGCAAGCAGGCTGAGAAAGCCATCCGCATGCAGTTGAACCGCCTGGCTGCTCTGCGGAAGATCGACATCGCCATCTCCTCGACCGTAAACCTGGACGAAACTCTCGACATTTTGATCGACCAGGTACTGGATCAACTGAATGTCGATGCTGCCGACGTGCTGTTATATAACCAGGAAACCGGCCGGCTAACATTCGCAGCCGGAAAAGGGTTTCGCACGGATCTGATCCGCAGCAGCTCATTCGCAATCGATGAAGGCGTGGTGGGGCGCTTGATCACGCGCCAGAAGCCCCTGATGATCTCCGATTTCGATCCCGGTGAAGACAGTTTTCTCCGCATCGACCTGCTGACCGGGGAAGGCTTTGAGTCTTATTATGGAGTGCCTCTGGTCAGCAAAGGTGAATTGAAGGGAGTGCTCGAGGTCTTCAACCGCCAGCCCGTCCAAAATGACGCCCCGTGGATGAAGTTCCTGGATACGCTCGCCGGACAGGCGGCGATCGCCATCGATAACGCCGGTTTGTACGAGAGTCTGAAGCGCAAGAATGAAGAACTGGCTCGTGCCTATGACGCCACCCTGGAAGGCTGGTCTCGGGCTCTGGAATTGAGGGACCAGGAGACCGACGGTCATTCTCGCCGGGTGAGCGATCTTGTCCTGCGCCTGGCCAGATACCTGGGAATTGATGGTGAAGAACTGGTCCACATCCGGCGCGGCACACTGCTGCACGATATCGGAAAAATGGGGGTGCCGGACCGCATCCTTTTGAAAGATGGACCGCTCACCCCTGAGGAATGGGAGGTGATGCGCCGTCATCCGGAGTACGCATACCAGATGCTGGCACCGATCCGTTACCTGCGCCCGGCTATTGCAATACCCTATTCTCACCATGAGCGCTGGGATGGTTCGGGCTACCCGCGCGGGCTGCAGGGCCAGGAGATCCCGCTTGCAGCGCGGATTTTTGCTGTGGTCGATGTGTGGGATGCACTGCTCTCCAACCGGCCTTACCGGCGCGCATGGCCGGTTGAGCAGGTGAAGAAATATCTGCTGGAAAAAGCCGGTAAACACTTCGATCCCCAGATCGTGGATGCCTTTCTGGCGATGATGTCTGGCGGAAGGCCGGGCGACTGCTCTCATGAGAACGCTGGTTAGATGCTGTGGTACAGTTAGCTTGTCCGTTTCAGTTAATCATGCTATAGTAATAAAATGCTGACGAACGTGAAGACATCAGTTCGAACTGCCGGTCCGCAGGATCGCAGAAACCTGGCTACCCTAATACACTTTGAGTTTTACATTCACCGGCATCTGGACTGGCGTCCACCCCTGGACTGGCTCGGATCCCAGCCCTACCTGATTTTTGAGAAAAATGGAATCGTAGCTGCTGCACTGGCCTGCCCGCCAGATCCGCCCCGAGTCGCGTGGATCCGGTTGTTTGCAGTATCCTCGCGATTGACGCTGGATACGGCCTGGAACAGTCTGTGGCCGGCAGCACTGGAGAAACTGCAGCAAATGCCCGATGTGGTTTACGCGGCGGCAATCCCCCTGCAGGGCTGGTTTGAATCCCACCTGATTAAAAGCGGCTTCGAACAAACGCACCGCGTTGTGATGTTGAAATGCAACCCTGCTCGGGTATCGCGCAGCAGCTCGCCTCCAGGGTTGATCATCCGGCCGATGAACCTGGACGATCTGCCCGCTGTGGAGGTCGTAGATCATGCCGCTTTCAAACCGGTATGGCAAAATTCACAGGAAGCTCTCGAACTGGCGTTCCGACAGGCTGCCGTAGCCACGGTGGGAGAAATCGACGATCAATTGATTGCCTATCAGATCAGCACCAGCACCCCGATGGGAGGACATCTGGCACGACTGGCCGTACACCCGCAGTTTCAGAAACGGCATATCGGCCTGGCCATGGTTGAAGATATGCTTGCACAGTTTGAAAAACGGGGCGCCAGAGCGGTGACGGTGAACACCCAGCAGGATAATTCAGCCTCACTGGCACTGTATGAGCGCATTGGTTTCAGGCGCACGGGAGAAGAATATCCCGTTTACCTGTACACCTTACAGTCACAGGATGAGGATCTTCGATGAAGCATTCTGAATTCAAACTCATCACCTCTGACGGAGTCAATCTATACGGGCAGCGCTGGGAACCCGGTGGAAATCCTGTTGGCATCGTCTGCCTGGTTCACGGTTTGGGCGAGCACAGCGGCCGTTACGAACACCTGGCGCAGTTCCTCACGGATAACGGATACGCGCTGCAGGGCTTCGATCTGCGCGGCCACGGTCGTTCGGATGGGAAGCGCGGGGACATCCCCGGCTACGAAGCGCTGATGGACGATATCGATCTGTCCCTGGCGAATGCAAAAAGGCACTGGCCCGGACTGCCGGTTTTTCTGTACGGCCACAGCCTGGGCGGAAACCTGGTTTTGAACTACGCCCTGCGGCGCAAACCGGAGCTGGCAGGGGTGATCTCAACCTCTCCGTGGCTGGAGCTGGCTGCAAAGGTGCCTGCCTGGAAGCTGGCAGCCGGCAGGCTGCTCAACCGCCTGTGGCCCAGCCTGACACTGTCGAACGGGTTGAATACGAAGGATCTGTGCCGGGATGCAGAAGTGGTGCGCCGGTACGAGCAGGATCCACTGGTTCATGATCAGATCTCGGCCCGCATGACGTTTGCGCTGATGGAAGCAGCTGACTGGGCGCTGGAGCACGCCGCCGGGCTGGACCTGCCGCTGCTGTTGATGCACGGCAGCGCGGACCGCATCACCTCCACGGCCGGAAGCGCCAGATTTGCTCGCGCCGCCGGCGATAAGGTTCATTTCAAAGAATGGCAGGGAGGGTATCATGAAGTCCATAATGATCCCCCCTTACAGCAGCAGTTTTTTACCTATCTGCTGGATTGGATGGAGACGGTCCGTTTAAAAGAAAAGGCAGTAAGCCCGGAGGCGCCAGTCTGAAAACTGGCGCTACATTAAAGCTCTGTCATCGATAGCTGGACAATCTTCATCATATATGGGAAAATCTGCACCGACATCACCAAGGAGGATAACGCCTGAAAGAGGAGAAATCTATGGCAAAGAAAGTACCTGCACAGACCAAACGTCAAGCTATTCGTGAACAACGCCTGCGCCGGCAGCGCCAGCAGCGTATCGCCATCATTGGAGGTATTGTGGTGGTGGCACTGATCATCGCAGGGATCCTGATCGCCCCTTCGATTTATGAGGCAATGGCCCCGGTGGGAGAGATCGTACAGATCACGCCCGCTGCGCATTCAATGGTGGATGGTAATGCGCTCGGTCCTGTCGATGCCCCTGTGGTCGTCGAGGTATATTCCGACTTCCAGTGCCCGGCCTGCCGCAGCTTTTCGGCCGATATCGAACCGCAGATTGTGCAGAATTACGTCGAAACCGGTCAGGTCCGCTACGTGTACCGCCATTTCCCCTTCCTGGATGATCGCGTGGCGGGCAACGAGTCTGATCAGGCAGCCAACGCCAGCATGTGCGCTGCCGAACAGGGCCGCTTCTGGGACTACCACGACATTCTTTTTGCCAACTGGAACGGTGAAAACCGGGGAGCTTTTTCTGACCGCCGGCTGGAAGCATTTGCTGAGGCGCTGGGGCTGGATATGGGCGCTTTCCGGCAGTGCTTTAATGAAAACCGCTTTGAGGATCAGATCAACGCCGATCTTGCACAGGGAATTCAGGCGGGCGTGCAGGGAACGCCTACTGTTTTTGTGAACGGCGAACGGGTTGGAGACCCGGGGTTCGTCCCCACGTACGAGCAGATCAGCCAGGCGATCGAGGCGGGTCTGGCGGCTGGCGGATAAACCGAAAACATCCTGACCGATCGGACGAATTCTCCGGAATGGCGCAGCCGTTCCGGATTTTTTATTTTACTGCCTGAGAATCCCCCTTGATCTACGACGGACTGCCGCCCCCTTAAGGGTTTTCCCTTATCCGCTCCATAGGGACCTCCCTTATTGCACTGCCTTACAAAGCATACTAGATTCAAAGACACCAGAAATCAGGCTAAATCGTAATCAGGGGGAGGCGATCGATTGGAGGACAGGATGAAGTTGAAACCAGTTGAAGAACAGGTTGTGGTGATTGTTGGGGCGAACAGCGGCATCGGCCGAAAAACAGCGCTGGATTTCGCCCAGCGCGGAGCAAAAGTCGTCCTTTCGGGGCGCTCACAAACCGCTGTCAACAATGCTGCCGAGGAGATACGCCGCAACGGAGGTGAGGCGATTGCCGCTGCGGCCGATGTGACCGATTTCGAACAGATGCAGGCACTGGCCGAGCGGGCGGTGGAGACCTACGGCCGGATTGACACCTGGGTGCACCTGGCGGCTGTAACTCTGTACGCCCGGTTTGAAGATACCCGTCCCGAGGAGTTCCGCCAGGTATTGAATGTGAACCTGCTCGGGCAAATTCACGGCGCGCTGGCAGCTCTACCGCACCTGAGGCGCGGCGGCGGAGGGGCTCTGATCCATATTTCCTCGGTGGAGGCTCGCCAGACTCTGCCGCTGCAGAGTGCTTATGCGGCTTCCAAGCACGGCATGATCGGTTTCCTGGACGCGCTGCGCATGGAACTGGAGGAGGAAGGCGCACCGATCTCCGTTACCAATATAAAACCGGCGTCGATCAACACGCCGCTGTTCTCAAAAGCGCTGACAAGGCTGGGCGTCAAACCCCGTCCGCTGCCTCCCGTCTATGAACCGGATGTCGTCTCGGCTGCGATTCTGTATGCAGCGGAACACCCGGTGCGCGACCTTTACGCTGGTGGGGCCGGTAAAGCCCTGGGGATGTTACAGCGAATTTCTCCGCGCGCTGCAGAGAAGATGATGAGACGGATGGGTTTTGCCGGGCAAAAATCAGACCAGCCGAAATCAGCGGATGCTCCGAACAACCTGTTTGAACATCTGGATGGCTACGACCGGGTCTACGGCGATTACGGCGCTGAGGCGCGTTCCTCCAGCATGTATACCGGTATGCGCAGGCAGCCGCTGCGGTTTGGCATGCTGGCTTCTGCCCTGGCGCTCGGAGCCTGGGTCGCAGGGCGCACCTATGTGAGGAACAAAGATGATATTAACCCGCGCATCCGCAGGGCGGTGGAAGGAATGCCTGCAGGAGCTCGCCGCGTTCAGAAAATGGCTTTTACGCGCCGTAGAAAATTGAGCCGGCCGCGAGCTCTGCTTGCCCGCAGACGCCGGCGCACAAGGCTGCCCAATGATGTTCGTCTGCCGGAGATCGGACGCTGGCTGCAGAGAACGGCTGCCGGGCTGACCAACTCCCGTTAATCCGGTGACGCATACCGGTTCACCAGGCGTGAGGAACGCTACCCTATATCGAGAGAAAATCTGCCGGATTGCAGCGATGCCGGCTTTATGCGCACAGCCGGGTTTACGGCGTCAGAATCCCCAGAGCCGTCAGGATCGCGATGAGCAGAGGGGCGAGCAGTAAGGCGGGAAGGAAGTTGCCGACCCGGATGGGTTTGATATTTAACAGGCTGCTGATGGCGATGCCAAGAAGCAGGATCCCGCCGGTGGCCGACATTTCCACCATCATGGCGTCGGAGACCAGAGCCTGTGCCTGGGCGGCCAGCAGCGTAATGCTGCCCTGGTAGACCAGGATGATGAGGCTGGAAAAGAGCACGCCAATTCCCAGCGAAGAGGCGAATGCGATCGATGCGAATCCATCCAGAACAGATTTAATCGCCAGCAGGTTGAAATCTCCGGTCAGACCGTCCTGGATAGACCCCAGAATTGCCATGGGACCGATGGTGAAGAGCAGGGAGGAGGTCAGGAATCCGTGGATGAAACGCCGGCTCCTTTCAGCCGCCGCATCCGGAATATTGCCGGCGGCGGGTTCACCGATGCGGTGGTTGAAGCGCTTTTCCAGCCAGGCGCCGATGTTCTGAAGCCGGCCTTCGATCTGCCACCATTCGCCAAGCAGGCCGCCCACCAGGAGCGCTCCCAGCACCACCAGGGGCTGTGTCATCTCGATGGCCATCTGAATGCCAATCGTTAACGTAAACAGACCCAGCCCGGCAATGACCGTCTGGCGGAGACGGTCGGGAAGACGTGCGCCGAATAAAATCCCCAGCACGCTCCCGATGATAATTGCGGCGACATTGATCAGTGTTCCTATCATCACTCCATTCCTTACTGCGCTCTGGCCAGCAGGCGGGGGCGGCTGCTTTGACCGGCGCCCCTCCCTTTCTCCTGCTCCAGGCAATTCAAAAAGCTGCCGTCATTTCCCGGACAGCAGCTTTTGCGGACCTGCAGGATACCACCTGCTTTACGAAGGTCAACGTCAAGCGACTCCGGAAACTCTCTTCCTTCCGGGCCAGTAATACTGCTGGAGCTGGTACAGGGTATCGGTATCCATCATCCGTCCTGCCCGGTATCCTTAACCAGGGTCGGTGTATCTTTTCCCCAGGCTGCGTTCTCAACCAATTCCAGCGCAAAGCAGAGGGATGAAAGACGGTTGAGATAGCGCAGCAGGTGCTGGTTTTCGATTTCGCCGCTGTGCAGCAGTTCAGCAACCCGGCGTTCTGCACGGCGTACGATCGTGCGGGCCACAGCGAGCATCGCTCCCGCAGGCGAATCGCCGGGGGCAATAAATTCGCTGGGGAGTTCTACAGCCGCTTCCAGGGCCTTGATCCTTTTCTCCAGCCATTCAACCCGCTGTTCGTCAATCTTGCGGAACCGGTCAGCGTTTTCCACGGTGGCTGCAACCTCCGCCATGAGGTGGTAGAGGTCGCGCTGGACCTCCAGGAGGAGAGCGGCGGTGCCTTCCCCTCTCACCGCTGTGCGGGCCAGTCCGATTGCTGCGCTGGCTTCATCAACGGTTCCGATCGTCTCCGTGCGCGGGTGGTATTTGGGAACCCGGCCCTCGCCGAGAAGCCCGGTGAAACCATCATCTCCTGTGCGTGTGAAGAAGTGAGTCATATCCAAATTATAACCCTTCCACTTTAAAATCACAGGTATAATTACCAGATAGGGGATGAGATCGAACAGCGCTTGATTTAACACGCCTGATTCAATCCAGCACAGCGGCGCTGCGTATATTCAATATATAATCGATCAATTCAGGTCGTTTGGGTTTACTTTCTGTTATTGTTTAACAGAGTCATGGTGTATCCAGGGGGAATAAGGAGACGCACATGCAGATTCGTTGCCAGAATTGTCATAAACCTTTCGCATTGAGCAAAGAGGTCGTAATCAGCGCCCTGGATTCGATGGCAGCCGAGAACCTGAGGCATTACAACGCATCCTGTCCCCACTGCCGTCGTGTGAACCGCATTTCTATGCAAGAGCTCCAGCGAGCCGCTCCGGATTGGGAGCGCCAGCGAGGAGAAAGGGAAGAGGAAACCGAATGACACATACACGTCATTTTGTATCCCCCGAGGAGTTGAAGGCCGCTCTGGGGGAACAGCAGTATATCGCCAGTGATGAGATTGCGACGATCATGTTCCTGAGCCAGGAGCTGGGGAAACCACTCCTGACGGAAGGACCGGCCGGGGTCGGGAAGACGGAACTGGCCAAGGCGATTGCCTGCGCAACCGGTCGAGAACTAATTCGACTGCAGTGCTATGAAGGGCTGGATGAGACCAAAGCTCTTTACGAGTGGGAGTACGCCAAACAGCTCCTCTACACCCAGCTTTTACGAGATAAGCTTCAGGATACGCTTTCACAGGCTTCAAACCTCTCTGAGGCAGCCGACCGCCTGGCGGAGGAAGAAGATGTCTTCTTCTCCATGCGTTTTCTGCTCCAGCGTCCGCTGCTGAAAGCCATTCTCAGCGAGTATCCGACGGTTCTGTTGATCGATGAGATCGACCGGGCGGATGCCGAATTCGAAGCCTTTTTACTGGAAGTCCTTTCTGATTTTCAGGTGAGCGTGCCAGAACTGGGAACACTCACCGCAGTACACCGCCCTCTGGTGGTGCTGACCAGCAATAACACCCGGGAGTTGAGTGAGGCTTTAAAACGGCGCTGCCTCTATCTGTTCATCGATTACCCGTCGATTGAGCAGGAGATGGCCGTCGTCCGTTTGAAAGTGCCCGAACTATCACCGAAGATGGCGCGCCAGGTGGTGGAGCTGGTCCACAGCCTGCGGGCCCTGGATCTGCGCAAATCACCCAGCATCAGCGAGACACTGGATTGGGCCAAAGCCCTGGTGACGTTGAATGCCCACAATCTCGATCAGGCGACGTTGGAGACCACTTTAAGTGTGCTGCTGAAGCATGAGAGCGATCTTCAACGTGCCAAGCGCTGGCTGCAGCGCCCTTCAAGCGGCGGGCAGCGTGATGACAGTGAGGATCCCCGCTTCAGGCGCTGGCGGAATTAGCGGCAGGCCGCAGTGATTTGCTTTTTACCTTCCGGAAGACGCAGGAGGGATGATGGAAGAACGAATCGTACGCTTTATTATGGCACTGCGCTCTTCGGGGGTGCGCATCAGTCTGGCAGAAAGCGCTGATGCCTTTAAGGCCATTGAGCACCTGGGCATCAAGAATCGCGATATCTTCCGCCTGAGTTTACGCACCACGCTGGTGAAGGACGCGGATCATATCCCGATCTTTGAGGAACTGTTCCCTCTCTTCTTCGGTGATGGAAACGCACCTCCATTGATGAACCTTTCGGAGGATCTGACACCCGAAGAAGCGGACATGCTTGCCGAGGCCCTGCGTCAGTTCAACGAGCAGCTCCGCCGCATGCTGGAGAAGCTGCTCAACGGCGAGCAGCTGTCCCAGCAGGAGCTCGACCACCTGGCGAAGATGGTGGGCCTGGACCAGGCCGATGACCTGCGCTATCGTGACTGGATGGTACAGCGCATGCAGAAGGCCCTGCAGTTCAAACAGGTGCAGGAGGCGCTCAAAGAACTGGCTGAGCTGCTGGCGCAGATGGGAATGGACAAACAGCGCGTTGAACAGATGCGCCAGCTTCTCATGGCGAACCAGCAGGCCCTCGAGGATCAACTGCGCCAGTACGCCGGGCAGCGCATCGCCGAGAACATGAGCGAACGCCCGCCGGATGATGGCCTGGACAACCTGCTCGACCGGCCGTTCAATTCGCTCTCTGACAGCGATATGGATCGCCTGCGCAAAGAGGTCCAGCGTCTCGCGGCTGCGCTGCGCACCCGGGTGGCCCTCCGGCAGAAGCGGGCCAAATCAGGTCAGCTCGACGCAAAGGCCACCATACGCGCCAACCTGAAGCACGGCAGTGTCCCGATCGACATTAAGCACCGGGAGCACAACCTGAAGCCCAAGCTTGTGGTGATCTGCGATATCAGCACTTCGATGCGCTCCTGCTCTGAGCTGATGCTGACCCTGCTGTATGAGATGCAGGACCAGATCTCGAAGACGCATGCGTTTGCTTTCATCGATCACCTGGAATTCATCTCTCCAGACTTCGAAAAGCTTGATGCTCGCGATGCGGTGCAGCAGGTTCTGGAGCGCATGCCCTCCGGTTATTACAATACCGACCTGGGGCGCAGCCTGGAGCAGTTCAGCCGGGATTATATGGACACGGTCGACAGCCGCACCACGTTCATCATCGTGGGGGATGGCCGCAACAACTATAACGACCCCCATCTGCAGATCTTCAACACCATCGCTCGCCGCTGCCGGCGCACCATCTGGCTCACACCGGAATCGCCGGCATTGTGGGGCACCGGCGACAGCGATATGCTGAAATACGCTCCGAACTGCGATGTGATCCTGCAGGCCAACACGCTTTCGCAGTTGAGCGCTGCAGTGGATAAGCTGCTGCAGGCCTGATCTGCAGCATCCCTGAACTCAGACGGGTAGAGGCACTTACACAGCGCCTCTACCTTTTTTTATCTCAAGAAGACCTGCGGCGGGTAAGCGCGTATAATAAGGCCTATGCAGGTGGAACGCTTTGAAACCCAACCGGCGGCCGAGCCGGGTACTTATGAAAGACCGCGCAGCGTGACTGTGCTGGCCGGTCTGCATTTATTACAGAGCCTGGCACTACTGGTATTTGGACTGTTCTGGATGAACGATAACGGCTCCTGGTCTGAGGGCCTTAAGACCGCAGAGCATATGCTGCCCCTGGTTCTGTTCGACAACCTGATCTCCAGAGATCTTATTCTGCTGCTGGCCGGGCTGGGTGTGCTCATTGCCGTAGCTCTGATAGGGCTGCATCCCTGGGCCTGGCGAGCAGCGATCACCCTGCAGGGGCTGGGGCTGCTGGCCGGAATCCTGGCCTACGTGCAGGATGAGCCCAATTACCTGGGGATGTTGATGGGTGTTCTACTGGTTCTGTACCTGAACCGCCGGGATGTTCAGGAAGCGTTTCGCGTGCGGAAAGCGGCAGAACGATGAAAGAGCTGCAGTCACCTAACGCCATTTTGCGCCGCTTTGAGCCGGTCATCCGCTACACGCGCGGCGAGCGCTTCTTTCCCGTCGCCGTAGAGACCTACATTAAACACTGCAGCCTGTGGGTGCAGCGACCCGATGAACCTGCTGAACTGCTGGTTCCGCAGGGTGAACTGACCCTGGAAGAGCTCACCCGGCCCCGCAACCACGGGTTTGGAGCTGTCTATTTCCTTAAACTCATCGAGCCCCCGGACCTGATTGAACTGGCGAAGTACTCATTGAACAAGGCGGTCAAAACGCTGAGCAACCAGGATGGCGATGACGAAGATGTCTTTCGCCCGGGACGGGGGCGCCTGGCGCGAGTGGGGTATATGTCGCGCCTGATCGATGCTCTGTTTTCCTTCTCTCTGCTGCTGCGCGGGCGGGTGCCCGGCGACACGGCTGCCGCCGCGGCAGTCGAATACCAGCGGATGCGTGAGGACGACGACCGCTTCTGCTATTACGGCCGGGTTGTGCGCGAAAACGGGTGGGTGGTTGTGCAGTACTGGTTTTTCTACCCGTTCAACAACTGGCGCTCCGGCTTTTTCGGCGTCAATGACCACGAAGGCGACTGGGAGATGGTGACGGTCTACTGCTCGGAGCAGGAGGACGGCAGTCTGACCCCGGAATGGGTGGCCTATTCTTCTCATGAATATTCGGGGGACGACCTTCGCCGCCGCTGGGATGACCCCGAAGTCGAGAAGGTGGTCGATGAGCACGGCTGTGAACATCCGGTGATCTACGCCGGCGCCGGCAGTCATGCCAGCTACTTCTCAGCGGGTGAATACCTGACGGAACTACAGCTCACCTTCCTTTCTCCCGTGACGCGCATCCTGGACGGCATTCGCAGTTTCTGGGTGAAGAAGCTGGGGTTTGCCGGACCGGAGGATGTTCGCAGCCATGTCTTCTGCGTGCCGTTTGTCGATTACGCACGCGGCGATGGGGTCAGCATCGGCCCGGGGCAAAGTCGGGAATGGACACCGCAGGTGGTGGACACGCAGACGGATTGGGCAGTCAACTACCGGGGGTTGTGGGGGCTTTATGCACGCGACCCGGTTGCTGGTGAGAATGCGCCTGCGGGGCCGGTTTACCGGCGCGATGGCAGTGTGCGGCGCAGCTGGTATGATCCCCTCGGCTGGGCGGGCCTCGACAAGCTGCCCCCGTCCTGCGAGGTGCCCGATCTGGTTTCAGAGCGCATCTCACACATGCGGACTGAGCTGTCCAGCCTGGAAGCAGAGATCAGAGAGAAAAGCGTGCAGCTGCAGCATCTGGGGCTGGAGACCGCTGCCCTGCAGGGTGAATTTCACCTGGAGAGCGCTTACTACGCCGCGGTGGCGGAGATCAATGCCCTGTCATCCGACCTGGGCGAACTGCGCCGCCGGCACAGCGAGACCACAGCGAAGCTGCAGACACTGGAACGGTATCGCGAAAATTACCACCCCTGGGACAGCGCATTCATGCGGTCCCATATCCGTCACCCGCACCAGCCGTCTTCGGATGTCGACCTGCGCCTGGCCTGGCTGGCCGAAATTTTTGCGGCCGTGAACGTGGGCCTGATGATGATCGCAGTGGTGCTGCTGGCGGTGTTTGCGCGCCAGTATCTGGTGGTTGGCCTGGCGGCCATGGTCGGTCTGATCCTGCTGGTAGAAGCCAGTTTCCGGCGGCAGTTATTCCGGTTGATCAACAGTTTCGCCACCGGCCTGGCCGTGGTATCGGCGCTGATCTTAATTTTCGAGTTTTTCTGGGAGATCGTGGTCGCTCTTGTCTTCGCAGCCGCACTGTATATCACCTGGGAGAATATCCGTGAGATCCGCAGCTGACACGCGGAGCGGAAGGAGAGCTGCTGCTTTGAAAAAAACGCATCATTTCTGGCTGTGCTGGCTGGTGCTGATCGTGACAGCCCTGGCCTGCAATTACCCGGGATTTGCTTCCCAACCCACTCTGGAGACCCCGGTAGAGGTGCCTTCGGGTCAGCCGGGCGAGCAGCCTGAAGGCCCGCAGAGTCCGGCGACCCTGATGCCCGTGGATCCCCATGTCGAGCTGCGGGCCAGCGCCGAGACACTGCGTGTAGGTGAAACCATCACCATTACCGCCACACCGGTCGCCATTGGTCTGCCCGTCTATGAACTGATCATTCGTGATGAGGGCATTCAGGATGCCGCGCCGGTGGTCAGTGTGACGTATGACGGATTGGTCACCCCGCTGGAAGGCAGCAGCAGCGTGCTGGAGTTTGTTTCCGCAGCGAACCAGATGGAGGAAGTGACCTTTACACTGCGCGGCATCCGCCCCGGAATCACGACAGTGGGGGTGGTGGCTACGGGCGAAATCCAGACCGGCCTCCCCGGTACCGAAATTTTCGGCGGCGGCTCCGGGGTGATTCAGATCCAGGTGGTTGAATAGATTAAATCCCGGTCTGGCTGAGCTCGCGTATCAGCCCGACGACAGCCATCACCAGGCGAGCTTCGCTGTTAAAGGCGAATGGCGCCGGGTAACCGTAGAAGCGCCAGGCATCATCCACCTCGTAACCGCCCTGAAACACGGCCTCCTGGTCGGGCAGGTAGCCCACCAGTGGTGATGCACAGGAGACGGGCAGGACCGTCAGCCGCTCGCTTAACCCCCTGATTTTCAACCCCGTTGAAGTAAATACCTCTCCGGCAATGAAAACCAGCGCAAGGCGCCCGATGCGCCAGGCGCACAGCCGCAGGGGAAGGCCGGGAGGCGTGGCACCTTTACGGGCAGCCTCCACCACCCGGCTGGCATGACCGGCCAGTGCCTGAGCCACGTGGCGCGATTTGGCTGCGTCGAGCGGCGCGTCCTGCGGTATGTTCATCGTGTTCTTGAATGCCCGCAGGGTCTCCTGAAGGTCCGCAGACTGCGTATCACCCCCGGCAATACGCTTCAGGTGATCAACCTGTCGCTGAGCGACCTTCACCGGTGGGAGGGGGGCAAATTCCAGCGTGAAGGGATGCTCAATCGCCATCAGCGGGAGGGTGGGCGCAGGCTTCAGATCTTCCTCCAGGTTGTCCAGGTGCGTGCATGCTTTCCGGATCCAGTCACGCAGCTCCGTGAAGCCGGCGGTCACGGTTGTGGGATTGACGTCTCCGGCCGCGCTCTGCAGGAACAGGCAGGGCGCTTGAAGGCGGGCGCCAATTTCCCCAGCCAGCAGGCCCGGGATATCCGCGCCGATATGCTGGGATGCCACAGCAACCCCATGGCAGGCAAAATGGGCTACAGCCGCCAGTGGTTTACCCGCCAGGTCACGAAAGAGCAGGATCGTCAGGCTGTCGTCCAGCGGACCGCGGCGAACCACAGGCCGGTCTGGTACGGGCGAAATGGAAACCCTCCCGTCGTCGAGCAGCGCCCGGCGGTTGTACGTCAGCCCCGGCAGATGGCGGACGGTGGTGTACAAACGAGCCGGCTGCAGGGCGTCGAGTGCCTGGTGAACTGCGGCAGTGGACTGCGTCTTTAGCAGATCCACGTACGCCGGGTCCGGCCCGGATTCCCCGATCAGCAGCCCCGTGGGAGGTCCGCTGTGCGTGTGGACGGCGGTCAGCAGGCAGCGTTCAGGCGCGTACAGGGGACCCAGATCGGCGGCCAGAGCCGCTG
>JAAYXE010000014.1 GCA_012516075.1 Chloroflexota bacterium
CGCTCAGGGCCTGCCCTTTCCGCCGGGGGAAGTAAGCCTGCGATTCGGATGTGGTCAGCGCGATATGATCGGCAAAGCGGGCCAGTGTTTTCAACGCCAGTCCCGGTTCAATGTCGGGTACGTACAGGATAACAGGCGGTTTGCGGCCGGGCCGGGTGCGTGCAGCCAGTGCGACAGGAACGGCGACATAGCCGCCGGTGAAGAACAGCGCGTCGGGGCGGAAGCGGTCGAGAATGCGGCGGGCCTGTAAATAGCCGCGGCTCAAGCGCGCCAGGTTCCCGGGCAGGGCACGCAGCCCCACCCCATGAACACCCGCCGCGTCTACGGCCTCGAAAGGTACGCCTGCTCGCTTCACAAGGTCTGCTTCCATCCCTCCGGTGCCACCAACCCATAGAACGGAAGGAGAAGATGACCCTCCTGAGCCATCTTCTGCGTTTCCAGAAGCCGCTTTCTGGCCTCCATTCACCGGGTTATCTGTCAATGCCTGTAGTACGGCGAGCGCGGGGTACACGCCCCCGCCGGTCCCACCGGCGCAGATCAACAACCGCACGGAATAATCTCCCGTTTTCTTCCTGGCTCAATACAGACCGGCGAGAAATGTTGAGCAGTATGCCGATCCCGGCCAGGGTTACCACCAGATTTGAGCCGCCGGCGCTGATCAGAGGCAGCGCGTTGCCGGCGAAGGGCAGCAGGTTGACCATCACGGCCATGTTGACGAAGGCTTCAAAGGCGATCCAGATGCTCAGCCCGGCGGCAAGCAGTGCGCCCAGCCCGTCGGGCGCCCGCTGGGCGATGGTCATCCCGCGCCAGAACATGGCCGCATACAGCAGCACCAGCCCGGAAGCGCCCACCACACCCAGCTCTTCGCCAACGACGGCAAAGATGCTGTCTGTGGGGGGCACGGGGAGGCCGGTCAGCTTGGTATCTGCCTGCCCGATGCCGACGCCAAACCAGCCGCCGTTGACGAAAGCCTCCAGTGAGCGCCGGACGTGGTAGGACGCCTGGGCCGGATCCTGGATACCGGCCAGGTACTCGGCCACACGCGTGCTCCCGGTGCTGCTCACCTGAACGATTATCCAGCCTGCTGCCAGACCGATGATGACTACGGCGGCAATCTGCCGCAGGTCGCCTCCGGCCAGGAAGAACAGCACCCCGCCCAGCATAAAGATGGTCATCGCTGCGCTCAGGTCGGGCTGAATATAAATCAGACCGCCGAATAACCCCAGGATCAGTCCCAGGGGGATCAGCCCCAGGGTAATGTCACTGAGCTGGTCACGCTTGGAGAACAGCCAGACTGCCAGGTAGATAATGATCACCAGTTTGGCCGCCTCAGAAGGCTGCACCGAGCCGCCCCACAGGGTGCGCACGGCATTGTTGCGCACATTGTTGACCAGCAGCACTGCAACCAGACCGACCAGCGTTGTAACGATCATGGGCACAGCCAGCTTCGACCAGCTGTGATAATCCCAGATGACCAGAATGGTCGAAACGACAAGGCCAATGGCCAGCCAGATAAGCTGGCGTTGAAAAATGCGTGCCGAGTCACCGTACCAGGTCAACGAGTAGTCGTAGCTGGCGGAATACAGCATCACCAGCCCAAAGATGATCAGGGTCAAGACGATCAGGAGCAGCGGCACATCGATCCCCAGTCGCGCGCTGTGCTGGCGCGCGGCGGTCATCATTCTGGCCGCCGCCCGGGGCCGCGACGCGAAGGGCTGCGCCTGCCCGGCCCCACTCAATTTAGATCCTTCACCCATTGTACGAAACATTGTCCACGCTCCTCAAAATCCTGAAACTCGTCAAAACTGGTACCACCCGGTGACAATAAGACCACATCTCCTGGCTCCACCAGCGCTGCGGCTGCCTGGACAGCATCTTTCAGCCCTTTGCAGCGGGTGATGCTGCACGTACCCGGCTGCCCCAGACGGCCTGTCCTGGTGAGCGCCTGTTCTATAATCCCGGCAGCTTCCCCGAAAAGGACCAGATGATCTACCCGCTCGACCACCTCGCGAGCAAATTCTTCCCAGGGAAGGTTTTTATCGCGCCCGCCGGCCAGCAGCACCAGCGGTTCGTGAAAAGACCGTACGGCAGCCAGCGCCCGTTCGGGGGCCGTGGCAATCGAATCGTTGTACCAGCGGGCCCCTTTCCAGGTGCGAATGTACTCCAGCCGGTGGGGCACACCGTGGAAGCCCTGCACGCCAGCCTGCATGGCTGCCGGAGGCAGCCCCACGGCGGCGGCGATGGCGCAGGCGCAGAGCAGGTTGAGCAGGTTGTGCTCGCCTCGCAGCTCCAGCATCGACTTCGCCATCAGCAGGGTCTCCTGCGGGCCGCCCGCCCCGTTTAATCGTAAGGTAAGGTTCTCGCCTTTCAAAAAGACGCCTTCCTGCCCGACCGGCAGTTCGCTCAAACCAAAGGAGAGCAGGCGTCCACGCACCCGTCCAGCCAGCGACCAGGCCCCCGGGTCGTCTCTTCCCAGCACCGCCACGCCCCCGGGGGACTGGAATGCGAGGATGCGGGCCTTGGCTTCCCGGTAGGCATCCATCGTTCCGTGGCGGTCGAGGTGGTTGGGTGTGATGTTCAACACCGCAGCCACCTGCGGTGAGCGGGTCATGATCTCCAGTTGAAAACTGGACAGCTCCATCACCGCCAGATCATCCGGCTGCATCTGATCGACCTCATTCAGCAGAGGCGATCCGATGTTGCCGCCGACCCACACCCGGGAAGGGATGTATCCGGCTGTGCCGGCTGCATCCATCTCAGCCGCAGCCCGGGCCATTCGTCCCACCAGCGTTGTGGTTGTGGTTTTACCGGCCGAGCCGGTGATGCCGATCACCGGACAGGGGGCTGCTTCCAGGAAGATCTGCGAGTCGTTCGACAGCGGGATGCCGCGCCGCTGCGCCTCCTGCACGATGGGCAGCGACAGGGGTACACCGCCCGAGATGCAGACCAGGTCGATATCCTGTAAAAGTTCCAGCGGGTGTCCACCCACGATCCATGCAATCTTTGTGCCCGCATCTCCGAGATCGGCCAGGGACTGCTGCTCAGCCTGCAGCTCTTCCAGGGGGCGGCGGTCGTTGAGGGTCACCTGTGCGCCGCGGCGGGCCAGATAGCGCGCCAGCGCAAGTCCCTGGCGGGCAATTCCGATGATGAGCACATGCCGGTTATGCCACATGCTCGTCCGCTGCCTCCGCCTTCGTCCGCAGGGCGCTCACAATGCGATCCATGCGCATCCCGTGTGAGCCTTTCACCAGGATGACGTCGCCGGCGCCCAGCCGGGGGAGCAGATAATCGATCGCTCGCTCCGAGTCTTCCAGCTCGGTGACCGCTGCCATGCCGCTCTCACGCGCGGCTGCGGCGATGATGCGCCCGCGCCGGCCCACGGTGACCAGTTCGTCCGCCGTCTCAGCAGCCCGCCGGCCAACCTGTTCGTGTCCTGCTGTCTCGTAGGGACCCAGCTCGAGCATATCGCCCAGCACAGCTACCCGCCGTCCGGGCATATCCTTGAGCAGGTCGAGGGCAGCCATGGTGGACTCGGGTGCGGCGTTGTAAGCGTCATCCAGCAGCAGAGCCCCGCCGGGCAGGTGCACGGCCACGAGACGCAGGCGGGCCGCGGGAGACTGCAGGCCGCGCAGGATTTCTTCCCATGTAAGCCCTTCCACCAGACCGACAGCCGCCGCTCTTAATGCGGTGTACACCTGGTGGCGCCCCAGCAGGGGAATCTGCACCTGCAGGCTGTCCTGCTGGTAGTGCAGCCGGAAGCGGATGCCCTGCTCGCCCAGCACCTGTACATCACCGGCCCACAGATGGGCCCGAGGGCTGAGACCGTAATAAAAAACACGGGCGCTGGTGTGCTCCGCCATGGGGCGCACCCAGGCGTCGTCGTAATTGAGGATCGCAATGCCCTGGGGAGCGGGGGGCAGGTTCTGCACCAGCTCAGTCTTTCCCCGGGCGATGACCTCCTGCGTTCCGGCCCGTTCAGCATGCACGGTGCCGATATTGGTGACCACGCCCACATGGGGGTGAGCCAGGTCGCACAGGAGCTGGATCTCTCCGGGGACGTAAAAGCCCATTTCCAGGACGGCTCGTTCGTGTTCTTCCCTCAGGTGCAGCAGGGTAAGCGGCAGGCCAATCTCGTTATTGTAGTTGCCAGGATTTTTTAAGGTTCGGTAGCGCTGACCGAGCACTTCGGCGACCAGCTCTTTCGTGGTGGACTTGCCGACACTGCCCGTGATGCCCACCACGCGCAAATCGAGTTTCTGGCGCCAGAACGCGGCGGCTTTCTGCAGGGCTTCCAGGCTGTTCTCCACCCGCAGGCAGAGCGGTTCGTCCAGGGGCGGCAGTTCCGCCGGCAGGCTGCCGGTCAGGTCAAGGGTGTTAACCGCCGCAGCCGTTTCCTTCTGCACCAGAGCCAGGTGCGCACCGCGCTGGAAAGCCTGGTCTACGAAATTATGCCCGTCGACGTGCTCGCCGGGTAAGGCTACGAAGAGCGCCCCTGGAGTGACCTGGCGAGAATCAACCGTCGCTGACCTGATTTCCAGGCCGGCCAGACTGGGGCGCACGCCACTTAAAGCTTCAAGAACATCCGCCGTCCTCAGCAAAGCGGTCCTTTACTTTCCCTGAAGCTGTGCACGCACGTCGTCTGGCGGCAGGTTCAACAGCACCACCAGCTCTTCCACCGCCTCGCGGAACACTGGTGCGGCTACTTCAGAACCCCAGATGGAGCTCTGCGGTTTCTCCAGCCACACGTACACCACGAAGCGAATATCATCCACCGGACCCCAGCCCACGAAGGAGGCGTTGGTCTGGTTGCTGGTGTAGCCGAACGGGGTCGGGATTTCACCCGTGCCCGTCTTTCCGGCCACCCGGTAGCCCGAAACCAGCGCGTCGGAGGACTCGACCTCCAGCGATACCGCCAGCATCTCGGTCAGCTCGCGGGCGGTCTGGGGACTGATCGGCCTGCCAGACACGCGCCGTTCGATCTCGTACTGGTAGCCCTTGTAAACGATCGAATGCACAATGTGCGGGGTCATCATCACCCCGTCGTTGGCGACAGCAGAGATGGCCGTGGCCATCTGCAGGGGGGTGGCGGAGACGCCCTGACCGAAGGAGTTGGTGCCCAGGTCTGCATCGTACCAGTCTTCATCGCCGGGCAGTTTCAGGCGGCCGGGGTTCTCTCCAGCCATGTCGACGCCGGTTAGGTGGCCGATTCCGAAAGCCTGCATGTAGTCATAGAAAGTTTTGGCCTTCATCTGCGTGGCCAGCCAGGCCATACACACGTTCAGCGAGTGCCGCATACAGCCGGTCATGTCCTGGGGACCCCAGGCGCCGCCGTTCCAGTTGTAAATGTACGTTCCGCCGATTTCAAATATTCCGGTATCGACGAAGGTGGTCTCCGGCCGGACGGTGCCGCTGTCCAGGGCAGCGGCCATGGTCAGCACTTTGAACACCGAGCCCGTCTCATACGCCTGGCTGATGGCCCGGTTAAATGGGGTGCCGTCTGCGTAGCGCCCGAGCTGGCGCTCATATTCATTCAGGTCGATGCGCGGCGTGGTGGCCATGGCCATAATTTCTCCGCTGCGCGGATCCACGACAACGATCGTCCCCGACTCGGCGCCGTGGGTTTCAATCGCTCTGTCGATGACATCTTCCATGGCGGCCTGGATGGCGCGATCGATGGTAAGCACCAGGCTGGCTCCTTCGGGCAGCTCCGGAGGAAGTTCAACCTGATTGGGATCGAAGGACTTCCAGAGCGTCTTGGGGTTGCCGGCGAGAAGGTTGTTGTACTGCTCTTCGACTCCGAAGAATCCCTTGCCTTCCCGGTTGACAAAGCCGAGCAGGTTCGAGCCCATCTCTTTTTCCGGATAACTGCGCGCCAGCTTTGGATACCAGACCACACCGCGCAGGCTGGGATCATTCGCCCTGCCCATGTAGGCCTCTTCGACCTTATCTTTTAACTCTGCGAGCTGGTCAATCTGTTCTTTCGAAACATTATTTGCCACCACGGCATATACCGCGTTTTCAGATGCCTCCTGGCTGGCTGCGGTGAAAACGAAATTGTAGTCCAGCCCCAGCAGGGTGCTCAGCGCCAGAGCGATGGTGTTCGGGTTTCTGACCTGACTGAGCTCAATGCCAACTTCGTAAACGGTTTTGTTGCCGGCCAGCAGGTGACCCCAGCGATCGTAAATCTCGCCGCGCGGCGGGATGATCGTCTGAACCATTCCCGAATACGTGCTGCTCTGCTGGCGGAGGTACTCCACATGCGCCGGGTTGGTCTGGATGCGCACCATTTGAAAGATGATCAGGATGGGCATAACCGACATCACCGCGCCCATCAGCATATACCGCCAGGCAAAGTCTTTGTGCAGGGCATCTGACCCGCGTGCAGCAGTACTGTTCATTCCTGCACCTCGAAAAAGAGGAATGTGGAGCGGTCGATCTGGCGCTGGAGCCAGACGAACAGCGACTCCGTGTACTCTGCCGGCAGCGGAGGTGTGCTGGGGACGACCGGAGCTGGTGCAGGAGCCAGAATCACCGGCTGCCGCTCGACATATTCAGGAACGGGTAGAAATACCGGCTCCGCCAGCTCGATGGGCCGGAAGCCCATGCTCAGCGCCCTGCTGCGCATCTGTTCGGCCGACGTGATGAAAGCGAGCTGCGACATCAGATCGGAGTTGGTCTGTTCGACGTCCTCGATCTTCGACTGCAGCGATTGTATCTGCCGGCCAATTTCCGCGGCGCGAGCAGTGACGCTCAAATAGATACCAGCCACAATTGCCGCGAAAACAACCACCAGCAAAAACAACCCCATCATCTGAAGCTGCTTTCGCCAGGGCGCCTGAGAATATGCCTGAGTAAGACTCTGTACTCGATCCATATCGTCCTCCTGCCGGAAAGATCGCAGGTATACCGCTCATTTCTTTCCAACAGGCTTGCAACTACCGTGCCAGTAAAGAACCGCTAAACGGTATATAAATGAACGTTAATCCAGCTTCTCCGCGACGCGCAGCTTGGCGCTGCGAGCGCGCGGATTCTTTTTAATCTCGTCTTCGCCAGCCTGGATCGGCCGGCGGTTGACCTCCCGGATGGTCGCGCGGTGGCCGCAGATACACACCGGCTGCCGGGGAGGGCAGATGCAGTCCCGGCTTTCTCTGCGGAAGAACTGCTTGACAAGGCGGTCCTCCAGTGAGTGAAAGGAGATGACCGCCAGCCGCCCGCCAGGCGCAAGCGCCTCGACGGCGGCAGGGAGCACTGCCTCCACAGATTCGAGCTCGCGGTTGACAGCGATGCGCAGCGCCTGGAAGGTAAGTGTCGCTGGATGCATCCGCTGTTTTTCTCGACCTGACCTGCGCCCGCTCCTGCGCTTCCAGCCTCCCACGGTCTGTTCGACCAGGGCCGCCAGCTCACCTGTTGTGTACAGCGGGCGGTTCTGAACAATCGCCCGGGCGATCTGCCGGGAGCGCGGCTCCTCACCGTAACGGAACAGCAGGTCGGCGAGCTCGTCTTCCGATAGTTCGTTTACCAGATGCGCAGCAGTAACCGGCTGGCCGGGATCAAAACGCATATCCAGTGGGGCATCTCCCATGAAGGAGAAACCCCGGTCGATCGTATCTACCTGCATCGAAGAAACACCAAGGTCCAGTAAGACACCGTTAACTACCTGCCAGTTGAGTTTTTCCAGCTGCTCGCGCAGCCGGGTATATGAGCTTTGAACAATGATTGCCCGGGGCCCGAACGGGGCCAGCCGCTGGCGGGCGATGGCCAGGGCTTGAGGGTCTACGTCGAGGCCCAACAGGAGACCATCCGGTGAACTGGCCTCCAGAATTCCCCAGGCATGTCCCCCTGCGCCCAGCGTGCAGTCCACATAACGACCACCCCGGTCTGGCTGTAAAGCCTGTATAATCTCATGGTAAAGAACCGGTAGGTGAGGGAGATGATCTCCCTGAGGCGAAACATCCATCTCGGGATAAACTTTAACGGTAACTGCACTTTTGCCTTATTCGTCGCCATTGGACCGGCTGGTGGTCAGCAAACACTAACCGGATGAAAGCTCCAGAGACATGAAGCGCTGTGCATTAGCTTCGACATCCTGAAGCTGCTCGACCTGTTTGGCCCAGATTTCCGGCGACCAGATTTCAAAGAAATCTCCTGCCCCAACGATAATGACATCACCGTTCAACTGCGCCGCCTGGCGCAGGAATTGAGGAAGGAGGATGCGCCCGGCCCGGTCAACTTCGACCCGGTCGGCAGTGGAAAAGATGAGACGCTTCAGCAGGCGGGCGGTCGGGTCGGTCAGGCTCATCTGGTTGACCCGTCGTGAGATCGCCTCGAACGTGGGAGCGGTCAGCAGCATGAGGTTGTTGGCAACACCCTGCAGGCCGTAAGCGCCGTCGGCAGCCAGCAGATCCCGGTAGCGGGCCGGAATGGTCAGCCGTCCTTTGTCGTCCAGGTTGTGTTGGTACTGACCTAAGAACATAAGTTCTACCCTGCATATTAACGACAGAACGCCGGAACACCGGCGCTCCACTTTCTCCCACTTCGTCCCACTTGTACCCAAAGTATATACGAAATCTACCATCATTGCAAGTAGTTTAAGAAATGCCTGAGGACAAAGGTACTATTTTCTAGTTTGTAAGTAAAATTTAACAGCTTTTTTCAACCGCAGTGCCAGGGGAGGAATATCAGATGGCCGCAGATCCGGATTATCGCAGCCTGTTTGTTGGTTTAGACCAGACCGTTCCACTGCTCTCTGGGGAGCAAAAAAGATACATCAATTTCGATAACGCTGCCTCCACGCCGCCCTTCCGCGCCGTGCAGCAGACCGTCGAACGCTTCCTGCCCTGGTACAGCAGCGTACACCGCGGCACAGGCTATAAAAGCCAGCTCTCCACGCATATGTTCGAGCTGGCACGCGAGACCGTGCTGCACTTTTTTGGCGCCAGTCCTCAGGAGCACACCTGCATCTTCAGTAAAAACACGACCGAGTCGATCAACAAGGCTGCGCGCCGCTTCCCCTTTACCGAAAAGCGGCGCATTGTTTTAACCAGCGGGATGGAGCACCATTCCAACGACCTGCCCTGGCGGCAGGCAGCGCGGACCGTGCATGCCCGCCTGACGCCAGATGGCCGCCTGGACGAGGCGGACTTTGACCGCCTGCTCGAACACTATGCCGGTGAGATTGCACTGGTGGCCATCACAGGGGCCAGCAACGTAACCGGCTATTTGAACGATATCCACCGCCTGGCGGAAAAAGCCCATGCAGTGGGGGCACAGATCCTGGTCGACGCCGCCCAGCTCGCCCCGCACCGCCGTATTGATATGCGCCCGCTGGATGACCCCGGGCACCTGGACTATATCGCCATCTCCGGGCATAAAATGTATGCTCCATTCGGCGCCGGTGCACTGATTGGACGGCGCGATACGTTTGAACAGGGTGATCCCGACCTGCAGGGCGGCGGCACGGTGGAGATTGTCACACTCGAAGATGTGGTCTGGGCCGGGCCGCCCGACCGGGATGAAGCCGGCAGCCCGAACACCGTCGGTGCAGTGGCCCTGGCGGCCGCGCTGCTGCAGCTTGAACAGACCGGCATGGACGCGGTGGCCAGGCACGAAGCGGAGCTGACCGCCTATGCCCTGCGCCGCCTGCAAACCGTCCCCGGAATCCGGTTGTTCGGCAGCACGGATCCGGAGCAGGCCGGGCAGCGCCTCGGCGTGATCCCCTTTCAACTGGAGGGGATTTCACATTTCAAAGCGGCGGCGGTTCTGGGATATGAGTTCGGCGTCGGGCTGCGCAGCGGGTGCTTCTGCGCGCATCCCTACATCCTGCACCTGCTGGGGCTCAGCCCGGAGCAGGCGCGCGCAGTGCGCCGGCAAATTCTCGCCGGCGACCGGCGTGAGATGCCCGGCCTGCTGCGCGCCTCCTTTGGCCTCTACAATACAAAAGACGAGATCGATGAGCTGGTGGAGGCGCTGACCTGTGTGGCAAAAGGAAAATATGGGGGTGTATACCGGCAGGACTCTGCTTCTGGCGATTTCCATCCAGTCAATTGGAACCCGCCGTTTCCTGCACTGCTGCAGCCGGATGGTTATGGAGGGGTGGGTCAGCCGGCGTAGCGGTTAAGGATCGACCGCACCTGGTTGAGGTAGCTGCGGCCGAAAAGATTCAAGTGGTTCAATAAATGATAGAGGTTGTAGATGGGAAGGCGCTCATACAGCCCGGGCGGAAGTGGGCGCGCTTCCTGATAAGCGCGGTAGAAGGATTCCGGAAATCCGCCAAACAGAGCTGTCATCCCCAGCTCGGCTTCCGCCCAGCCGTAATGCGCGGCCGGGTCGATGATCGCCGGACGACCTGTGCTGTCGGTGATGGCATTGCCGCTCCACAGATCTCCATGTATTAAGGAAGCCGGCTGGGCCGGGATAAGGTCGGGTAAAGCAGCGGCCAGCTTTTCGACCTGGCGCACCCCGGCGCGATCAAGCAGGCCGCGCTGGTGCGCCAGCCGGGCCTGGTACAGCAGCCGGTGTTCGGCAAAAAATGCGAAACCATCCTCTACCCACGGGTTGGGCTGGGGAGTGCTGCCCAGGTAATTATCGTGGTGAAATCCGAAATGGGTGTGGGTGTGGTTGTGCAGGGCCGCCAGCAGGCGGCCGAAATCTGTCCAGTATGTCGGGACCGGCCGGGCCGGATTGAGATCCTCCATCAGCAGAAAATCATCCCCAACCAGAAACACCTGCGGAACACGCGGCCCGTTTGCGCCGCGCAGCGCTTCCAGGCCTTCGGCCTCACGCACGAACATGTCCGCCGGGGTGTGGGTGTTGGTCTTTAAGAAGAAGCGCTTTCCGCTGGCGGTGTGCAGGATGACCCCGTTGTTAATGCAGCCGCCGCCCACGGGCCGGCTCTGGACGACCGCGCCGCAGCCCTGCTCATCCAGCCAGGTGCACACAGGTTGGGGAATGTCCGCCGGTCTCATCGCACCTGACCTCACACCTCTCCCTTTTCCAGCGCCTCCAGCAGCCCGCGGACCGAACGTTCAACGATATCGTACACCTCTTCGAAACCGTTGATGCCGCCGTAATACGGGTCGGGAACAGCCTGGCCGGGCCCGCCCTGCGGGTCGAACTCGCGCATCAGGCGAATTTTGCTGCGGTCTGCATCGCTGCGCGCCAGGTTCATCAACTGGCGTTTGTTGTCGCTGTCCATGGCGATGATCAGATCATAGTTATCGAAATCCTGCCGGGTAAACTGGCGTCCGGAGCCGTTGTACACCAGGCCCCGGCTGGCGGCTACCCTGCGCATGCGCTCGTCGGGCGGTTCGCCGACATGCCAGCCCGCGGTGCCCGCCGAGCGCGCCTGATATTTATCGCCCAGGCCCATTTCATTTGCGACGTGGTTGAACATGTGCTCCGCCAGCGGACTGCGGCAGATATTGCCCAGACAGACGAAACAGATTTTTTTGACTGCCAATCGATTTCACCTTCCTTTCTCATTTTTTCCCGCCTATCCTACCATAAAAAATACAGGGCGCTGGTAAACCAGCGCCCTGTGCTGCGTGTAGACTACAGAGGCGGATCAGCCAGTCCTGCCGTTGCTCTTCCCCAGCTTCTCTTCGCGGTTCATGGCATCCATCACTGCCACCGCAGCGATGTTGACAATGTCGCGCACCTCATCGCCGGTCTGTAAGACATGAATGGGCGCGCCCATGCCGAGCAGGATGGGGCCGATGGCCTGTGCGTTCCCCAGGCGGGCGAGCAGTTTATAGGCGATGTTGGCTGCCTCCAGCGAAGGGAAGACCAGCACATTCGCATCCTTCACCCGGCTGAAAGGATAGCGCTCTTCGATGATCTCCGGCACAACGGCGGTGTCGGCCTGCATCTCGCCTTCGACGGCGAAGTCGGGGCATTTGGAGTTGATGATCTCCACGGCTTTGCGCACCTTTTCTGAAAGGGGATGCGGGGTGCTGCCGAAGTTGGAGAAGGAGAGCAGGGCCACGCGCGGCTCCAGCCCAAGCTGGCGCGCGAAGTCTGCCGACAGGCAGGCGATCTCCGCCAGGTCTTCGGCAGTGGGATCGATGTTGACGGTCGCATCCGTGAACAGATAGGTGCGGTTGTCGACGATCATAATGTAAACGCCGGCCGCACGCGTTGCGCCGGGGTGGGTGTGGTGGATCTGCAGCGCGGGGCGGATCACCTCCGGGTAATCGTATGTCAGGCCGGAGATAAACGCGTCCGCGTCGCCCATCTTGACCATCATCGGGCCGAGGATATTCGGTTCGCGCAGGTGTTTGCGCGAGTCGATCAGCGTCACGCCCTTGCGCTGGCGCAGCTCATAATATGCCTTAGCGTATTCATCCAGTCGCTCCAGATGACGGGGATCCACGATTTCGGGGCAGCACTCCAGGCCCAGCGCTTCGAACCGCTCGCGGATGACCTCCGGCCGCCCGATCAGAATGGGGATGCCGATCCCTTCATCGCGGATCTGGGCTGCGGCGCGGATGATCTTGGTTTCTTCGCCCTCGGCAAAGACAATGCGCTTCTTGGTCGGGCTGGACTGCGCACGGTGCATGATGTAGTGGCGCACCTGCTCTCCCATACCCTGGCGGAAGGCAAGCTGCTCACGATACTCATCCAGGTCGATCATCTTGCGCGCTACACCGGTCTCCATGGCAGCCTTCGCCACTGCTGGCGCTTCCCAGAGCAGCACGCGCGGGTCGAGCGGCTTGGGGATGATGTAGTCGCGACCGAACCGCAGCGATTCCAGGCCGTACGCGCGCAGCACGCTGTCGGGCACATCTTCTTTCGCCAGAGCCGCCAGCGAGCGCGCCGCGGCGATTTTCATCTCCTCGTTGATCGCCCGGGCGCGTACATCCAGCGCTCCACGGAAGATAAAGGGGAAGCCGAGCACGTTATTAATCTGATTCGGGTAATCCGATCGTCCGGTGGCGACGATTGCGTCCGGCCGCACCTCACGCGCCAGCTCGTAGCGGATCTCGGGGTCGGGGTTTGCCATCGCAAAGATCAGCGGGCACTCGGCCATCATGCGCACCATATCGGCTGTGAGGATATCTGCCACCGACAGGCCGTAGAAAACATCTGCGCCGCGGATGGCGTCGGCGAGGGTGCGGGCATCGGTCTCATGGGCGAAGGCCTGTTTGTATTTATTCATCCCCTCGGTGCGCCCTGCATAGATCACGCCGCGTGTGTCCACCATGGTGATGTTCGTGCGCGTGGCGCCCAGGCTCACCATCAGTTCGGCGCAGGATATCGCCGAAGCGCCCGCCCCCGAGATGACAATTTTGACCTCGGCGATATCTTTGCCGACCAGCTCCAGGCCGTTGAGCAGCGCGGCGCCGGAGATAATGGCCGTGCCGTGCTGGTCGTCGTGGAAGACCGGGATGTCCAGGCGTGCTTTGAGCGTCTCCTCCACGTAAAAGCACTCGGGCGCCCGGATGTCCTCCAGGTTGATGCCGCCGAAAGTCGGCGCAATGGCCTCCACCACCTGGATCAGCACGTCGGGATCGTGCGTGTTGACCTCGATATCGAAGACATCCACATCCGCAAAGCGCTTGAACAGAACCCCTTTCCCCTCCATCACCGGCTTCGAGGCAAGGGCACCCCGGTCACCGAGGCCCAGAATGGCCGTACCGTTGGAGACAACGGCTACCAGGTTTCCTTTGGAGGTATATTCGTAAGCCAGTTCGGGGTTTTGAGCAATTTCTAATACCGGAACGGCGACCCCCGGTGTGTAGGCGAGACCCAGATCACGCTGAGTCGCCATCGGTTTCGTGGGCACTACAGAAACTTTGCCGGGCCTCCCTCCCATGCGGTGGTACTCGAGGGCGTCCTCGCGGGTAATCTTGCTCATCTGATACTCCTTTCGCTCGGCATCATTCGCAGGAACTCATATGCAAAATAAATCCCCATGGAAGCTCAATCTCAGAAGAGAATTCGGGCAGCCACCTCCCCCCATCAACCTGAGTACACGCTGATATCTTCCCCCACGGATTTGCAGAGAATGGAATTATACGCCTGATCAAATTTTAACACCGAAAAGGCGGTTGACGAGAACACTGCGGTCATGGATTCGATACGCACTTGTCACAGTGGATTAAATCATGTAAACTGATTGAAAATGGTGTCTACTTTTTGTCATTTACCTGTCGATATCATGTATAATGATAGGTACATTAAAAAGTGGCAAAAAACCACGATCTGGCTTGAATCGAACACTCTGGTCTGCATTGTTCATATTTGAACTCTGCAAGCGCGAGCCAGAGTAAGGTTCAACAAGGAGATTACTGGACCGGAATCGTCTGTAATCCGGTTTGTTTGCTGGAGTTTGAACATTGACACAGGAGGCGCTCACAAGGGTTGGGGTTGGTGAAGGATCACTTATCCCTGGACCGGTGAACGTGAAAATTTGACCAGCCGCGGCGAATTATTTCTTATTATTTTTCGCGGCCACGGCCAACATGAGTGAGTCTGGGTTTGCCGGCTTTCTCGTGAAAGAACTGCTCGGGAATTTTTTAGATCTCGGATGATTGTAATGGTGTGTGCAGCAGCCGGATGACCACATGCCGGCTGAAATTGGGAACATCTAACCATGATTAACCCGGTAACATGACCGCCAGATCAATCATACGATCGAAGGTTAATCGATCGTAGATAGATGCTGTATATGTTCTGATATCTACGATTCTGGACGTCGATCAATAACAGAGATCATTCCGCGTGAGCACGCAGCCGTGGCCTGCAGGCAGGTCCACGGCTGTATTTTTTCTGGCCTCTCTGTGTGCGAAGGTCGCGAGGCCTGAAAACATGGATCATAAGATAACGGCTCTCACCCTGCAGAAACGCAACCGCCAGCGTGTAAACGTTTACCTGGACGGGGAGTTTGCTTTCGGCCTGGCCCGCATTGTGGCGGCCTGGCTGCAGGTGGGGCAGGTGATCAGCGATGAAAAAATCGCTGAACTGAAGGCGGAAGATGAGCGTGAGGTTGCGTACCAACAGGCGTTGAAACTGTTGAACTACCGCCCGCGCACCGAAAGTGAAATCCGCCAGAACTTGAAGAAGCGGGGGACGTCCGACGAGGTCATTGAGGCTGTGCTCCGCCGGCTGCACGACGCCGGGCTGGTCGATGATAAAGCGTTTGCCCGTCTGTGGGTAGAAAATCGCTCCGACATGCGGCCGCGCAGCCAGCGGGCGCTGGCCTATGAACTCAAACAGAGGGGCGTCGATCGCGAAGTGATCGCAGAAACGCTCGAGGGCCTCAACGACGCTGAACTGGCCTATCAGGCCGCACTCCAGCAAGCACGAAAGTACAGGAACCTGGACTGGCAGGAATTCCGCCAGAAGATGTATGCTTTCCTATCGCGGCGCGGTTTTGACTACTCGTTCAGCGCCGAGGCAGTCGCGCGCGTATGGGCTGAAGAAATCGAACCGGAGCGCGACGATTCTGGTCCAGCTCCATTATTCATCGAAGATGACTTTTCCGACGAATGAGGTATATCCATCATGGAAGGTTTAAATATCTGGGTATTGCTCCTTCTATTACCCATTTTTACAGGTCTGGGCATTGCTCTGGGCTACTACCTGAAAACAAGACAGGTGGAGAAAGCCCGGCGTGATGCTCGAGACGAAGCCGAGCGCATTTTAGAAGAAGCTCGCGAACATGCCAGAGAGCTGGAGATCCAGGCGCGCGATAAAGCCCTGGAGATCCACCAGAAGGCGGAAGCGGAGCTGGTGCGCCGGCGCAATGAGCTCAGTCGCGAGGAGGACCGCTTGCAAAAGCGGCGCGATGAGTTAGACAACCGCATAGAGCGCCTTGAGAAGCGCGAGCAGATGCTCAACAAGCGCCAGAGCATGATCGATAAGCGGGCCAATGAGATCGAAAAGCTTCACCAGCAGGAAATGGAAGAACTGCAGCGCATCTCCAGTATGACCAAGGATGAGGCGCGTTTGATTCTGCTGGCTGAGGTGGAGAAAGAGGCTCGCACCGATATGGCCCGTATTATCCGCCAGGTGGAAATGGAGGCGCGTGAGGAAGGGGAAGCGCGCGCGCGCAAGATCATCGCCGCGGCTATTCAACGCGTGGCCTCCGAACATGTGGCCGAGGTGACTACTTCGGTGGTTCCCCTGCCTTCTGACGAGATGAAGGGGCGCATCATTGGTCGCAACGGCCGCAACATCCACGCCTTCGAGCAGGCGGCTGGAGTTGATGTAATCGTCGACGATACGCCCGAGGCCGTCACCATCTCCTGCTTCGACTCGGTCCGCAGAGAGGTGGCACGCCGGGCGCTGAACAAGCTGATCCTGGACGGCCGCATCCACCCGGCGCATATCGAGAAAGTGCTGAAGAATGAGCAGAAAGAGGTGGATCGCGACATCATCGAGGCGGGCGAAGAGGCCGCCTATGATGCCGGCGTCAGCGGGCTGCACCCCGAGATCACCAAGGTGCTGGGGCGCCTGAAATACCGGACCTCCTACGGCCAGAATCAGCTCGCCCATGCCGTCGAGACGGCCAAACTGGCTGCCGTCATCGCGGCCGAACTGGGCGCCGACGTGGAGATTGCCAAGGCCGCCGCACTGCTGCACGATATCGGTAAGGCGCTGGACCACAACGTGGAGGGTACTCACGCCCAGATCGGCGCCGAACTGGTAAAGCGCTACGGTGTGCACCCCAAGATCGTTAACGCCATCGCCTCGCACCACCACGAGGTGGAGCAGGAATCGGTGGAAGCTGCCATCGTCGAGGCGGCCGATGCCATCTCCGGCGCCCGCCCTGGAGCCCGGCGCGAGAGCCTGGAACAGTACATCAAACGCGTGCGCGCGCTGGAAGAAATCGCCAACGCCCACAAAGGCGTTACGCAGAGCTACGCCCTGCAGGCCGGGCGCGAAGTACGCATTTTTGTGCGCCCCGAGGACATCGACGATCTCGAATCGATCCGCCTGGCGCGCGATATCGCCAAGAAGATCGAAGAGACCATGCAGTACCCGGGTCAGATCAAGGTGACAGTGATCCGAGAAACCCGGGCGGTCGATTACGCCAAGTAAAACAGCAGAGCGCAAATTCTGCAGGGTTGGGATCGCTGCGATCCCAACCCTTTTTCATTCGCACTCACGAGCCCATCAGCTGGCCTGGACTATAATAATCAGGCCAGGGTACCTGGCGGAAGCACTTGAAATCGATCAACCAACAGGAGGATGGGGATTACCCGGCCTCACATTGAAGTACGGAGTAAGCGGGATGAAATTGACGCTGATTGGCGGTGGGGGTGTTCGCTCACCGCTCTTTGTAGGTTCAACCCTGCGCCGGGCAGAGCGCATCGGTCTGCGGGAAATCTGTCTGATGGATGTCGATGAAAGTAAGCTCGGACTGATCGGCGGGCTGTGCCAGCAGCTTGTGCAGCGTGCCGGCGAACCGGTGCGCCTTACACAGACGGCGGACCCGCGCAAAGCCCTGGAGGGGGCTCGTTATGTGGTCACCTCCATCCGGGTCGGCGCGGAGCCCGGGCGCGTGCTGGATGAACGCATCGCCCTGGAGAATGGGGTACTGGGGCAGGAGACCACCGGGCCGGGCGGCTTTGCCATGGCCCTGCGCAGCATTCCGGCCGTGGTCGAATATGCGCGCATACTGGAAGAAGTCAGCCCGGGCGCCTGGATTTTCAACTTTACCAACCCGGCCGGCCTGGTCACCCAGGCCCTGCGGGACCTGGGCTTTCAGCGCACCATCGGCATCTGTGACAGCGCCAACGGCGCCCAGCACGCCATTGCCCGCTGGCTGGGCGTGGACCCACAGCGGCTGCGCCCGGAAGTTTTTGGGTTGAACCATCTCTCCTGGACGCGCCGCGTGCTGCTGGATGGGGAAGATGTGCTGCCCCAGGCCCTGCGGGACCGGGAGTTTCTGGCCACCACGCGCATGAACATCTTCGATCCGGAGCTGATCGAACACATCGGGATGTGGCTGAACGAATACCTCTATTATTACTACTACGCCGAACATGCCCTGGACAGCATCCGCGGCGAAGAACGCACGCGCGGCGAGGAAGTGCTGAAGCTCAACCACAGGCTGCTGGAGCAGCTTCACGAGCTTCTGCAGAAGGATGAACCTCAAAAAGCGCTGGCGCTGTATGAGTCTTACGAAGCCCGCCGCAGCTCCACCTATATGCATTATGCCCGCCCGGATGCTCCGACACCAGAAGCGGCCGGTGAAATCAGCGCCGCCAATCTGCCTTCTGAAGCGCGCGAGATCGAGCGGCAGGAAGGTTATGCCGGGGGGGCGCTGGATATTATCGAAGCCCTGGAAACCGGAAAACCTGTCTACACGGCGCTCAATGTGCCCAACGAGGGAAAGATCAGGTGCATGCGCCCGGACGATGTGGTCGAGATCAGCTGCGTGATCGAGCAGGGGGAGGTGCGCCCGCTGCCGGTCGGCGACATCCCGGAGCACCAGGAGCTGTTAATGCGTGCGGTGAAGCAGTACGAACGCCTGACGGTGGAGGCCGTGCTGAGGCGCTCGCGTGAGACGGCGGTCTGGGCGCTGATGGCACACCCGCTGGTGCTCTCTTACTCGCGGGCGCGCCGCCTGGTCGATCAATACCTGGCTGCCCACGCCAGGTACATCGGGGAGTGGTGAGCATTGGACAGGTTCACGGAGGGCGAAAAAAGGTGCGGCTGCTACGACGTGCTGCTGCATGGGACGTATTTCTGCGACCTGATCTTCACCGGGCTGCCCGAAATGCCCAGCCTGGGGAAGGAGATCTACAGCACCGGTTTCGAAATCGTCCCCGGCGGGACGTTCAGCGCGGCTCAGGCGCTCACCCGCCTGGGACTGCGAACGGGCTGGCCGTGTGATTTCGGCAGTGACTTTTTCAGCCAGTACGTCCTGGCAGAAGCGCAGCGCAGCGGGCTGGATACCAGCCTGTTCCGCATCCATGATGGGCCGGTGCGCCGTGTTACGGTTTCGCTTTCTTTTCCCCATGACCGCTCTTTTGTGACGTATATTGACCGCCGGGAGCCCCCCTCGCTGCTGCCTTACATCGAGCAGCACGAGATTCGCTGTTTGTACTTAATGGGTCTGGAGTGCGGTCCGGAGTTTCAGGCCGCCGCGGCTGCGGCGCGAGCGAGCGGGGCGGTGATCCTGATGGACTGCCAGTCGACCAGCCTCACGCTGGATCACCCAGCGGTGGCTGCGGCTCTGCAGAGTGTGGATATATTTGCCCCCAACGAAAGTGAAGCCCTGCAGCTCACCGGCGCTGACAGCCTGGAGCAGGCTCTGGATATCCTGGCGGGCTATACCCCGCTGGTGGTGATCAAGAGCGGCAGCCGGGGGGCGTTCGCCCGCCGGGGAGAAGAAACCCTCTACGTGCCCGGGCTCTCCGGTCTCAACGTGGTCGATACGACGGGAGCGGGCGACTGCTTCAACGCCGGGTTCCTGTACAGCTACCTGCAGGGCCATTCGCTGCGCTGCTGCCTGGAGAGCGGTAATATCAGCGGCGGGCTGTCCACCACCGCGCCGGGCGGACGGGCGGCTCCCACCGCCGCCCAGCTTGAGGAATGGCGGCAGAAGATTTACCGCTGACCGCGGCCCGAACGATCCGTGGATGCGGGCACGGCTAACTTTTCATAAGGCAAACTTCGGAAACAGCAAATCTTCTCAATCGGGCTGATCACCCTTTCTTATGCTGTGCCCTTTTGGCTGGAGGGTCAGGTGCAGGTGAACGGCAGCCTGCCCGGGTTGATCGTGGGGACGGGCACGGCTGGGTCGTGTGAAGTCGTCTCACCTGACGCATGAAGGGCGTCATACCCTGTTTGAGTACCAGGCACCTTGCGTAACAAAACTAGCCCTTGAAAGGGATGGGGTGACCGGCACCTGCGGCGGCTGACCTGAGTGAACCAGCAGGTCAGCCCCGGGTTTTTTTACAGGAGCGGCCTTAGGATACTGTCAGAATTGTACAGACAATCTATTGTCAATAACCGGGCAGGGTGTATACTTGGGGGATTGATTTACCGGAAAGAAGGATCATCCTCCCCATGCATTTCTGCCGTACATTTTCATTCATTCTGCTCGCCTGTCTGCTGTGGTACAGCCCTGCCGCCTCCGGTAAACCGCCGTTCTGGGCCGCTGTACTGGTTCTCTCCTTCCTGGCACTCAGCGGCGCCTGGCCGCTGATCAGCAGGTTGTTCAGAGCGGGGAATTTCCACCGCTAGTCTCCTGATCTGCCCTCAGCAGCAGATCCGCAATCGCCCCCTGTTCATCAATATTAATAAATAGACCAATTGTTCTATTTGGGTGTAGAATCCTTCCACGTTCTTCTGTCAGGGTTCGCTCCAGGAGGTGATTCACATGCATGCTGTAGAGGTGGGGAATTTAAGACGTGTCTATCAGGCGCGCATTGGAGTCTTCCGGCGTTCGATTAAAGAAGTTGTCGCTGTTGAGGATATTTCCTTCAGCGTCATGCCGGGAGAGCTGTTTGGTTTGCTGGGGCCGAACGGTGCCGGCAAGACCACTACCGTTAAGATGCTGGCCACCCTGCTGATTCCCAGCGGGGGGCGGGCCTGCATCCAGGGATACGATGTCGTCCGCGATGCAGACCAGGTCCGGCGGAGAATTGGTTTCATCTTTGGCGGTGAGCGCGGGCTGTACTGGCGTCTATCGGGGATCGACAACCTGCGTTACTTCGCAACGCTCTACCATGTCGATCCGGATGTGGTCAAAAAGCGTATCCCTTATCTCCTTGAACTGGTGGGCCTGAAAGATCGCGGCAATGAACGCGTGGAAGGTTATTCGCGCGGGATGAAGCAGCGCCTGCATGTGGCCCGCACCCTGCTGCACGAACCGGAGGTGCTGTTCCTGGACGAACCCACCATCGGCTTAGATCCGGTGGGGGCGCGCGATTTTCGCCAGGTGATCCGCAACCTGCAGAATGAGAACAAGACCATCCTCCTGACGACCCATTATATGTTCGAGGCCGACGCCCTCTGCCAGCGCATCGCGGTCATCAACCAGGGGAAGATCATCGCCCTGGATACCCCCGAAGCGCTCAAGCGCTTCGTCCGGGATCTGTCGGTGATCGAGTTTGAGGTGTTCGGAGTTTCTTCCGATGTCGTCCAGCGGCTGCGTGAGCAGCCCTTCGTCGATTCGGTTGCCGTGGAAGACCGGGAGCAGAAGCAGCTCCTCCTGGTGCAGTCGCTGCGCGGTCCGGAAGCCGTGCCCGACCTGATGAGCCTGTTGAACGGGGTGCATGTGGGGCGGGTGGTGGTTCGGGAACCGACCCTGGAAGATGCCTATGTGCGCCTGGTGGGAGGTGGGGCATGAACCTCCTCGCGCTGCAAAGGAACTGGCGGGTCATCCTGGTGGTGGCCGAGATGACCCTGCGCCAGACGGTGATGGACGCCTTCATCCTGTTCACCGTACTGGTGCAGCCGTTGCTCATCGCCCTGCTGGCCCTGTGGATGCTGGGAGGTCGTGGACCGGAGGCGGCCATGTTCGTGGTGGTCGGCAGCGGCATGACCGGTCTGTGGAGCAGCCTGCTCTTTGTTTCCGGGAACAGCATCAATGTGGAGCGCTGGTCGGGCACACTGGAGACCCTGGTGGGCGTGCCGACGTCCCTGGCGGTGATCGTGTTTGGGAAGAACCTGGCCAATGTCACCCAATCGCTGATCTCCATGGTGGTCAGCTACCTGCTGGCGGCGCTGCTGTTCGGGTATTCGCTTCAGGTAGACCAGCCGGTGCTGTTCGCCATCTCTCTGCTTCTGACCATTGTGGCGTTTATCAGCTTTGGCCTGATCATTGCGCCGCTGTTTGTGATGAACCCGTCCGTGCAGCACTGGCAGAACGCGATGGAGTTCCCTGTGTATATTCTCAGCGGGTTCCTATTCCCGGTGGCTCTGCTCCCCGGCTGGAGCACGCCGCTCAGCTATCTGCTGCCGCCGTACTGGGCAGCGCGGGCACTGCACGGCACCTCCACCGGTGGATCCGGTCTCAACGAGGTGCTGTTCTACTGGGGGATGATGGCGCTGTTCTCGGTCATCTATCTTCTCATCTCGGGCCACCTGTTCCGCCGGATGCTGGTAAAGGCCCGGGTGGACGCCACCCTGGATATGGAATAAGGAGCGGGGAATGAACAGTCTGGTAACTAACTTACGGGTTTTCTGGCAGGGGACGATCCTTTCCTATATCGCTCTGTTTCACTGGCTGGAACCGGTCACGTATTTGGCCTCTAAAGTGCTCATGCCCCTGGCGCAAATATTGTTTTTCACCCTGCTGGGCACGTTCGCAACCGGCCGCGACACGACCAGTTTTTATGTAATCGGCAACGCGATCCAGATTGCGGCGGTGAGCGGTATCTATGGGGTAACCATGAGCATCGGGGGTGACCGCTGGAACGGGACATTGCCTTATCTGTTCGGAACCCCGGCCAACCGCATGGCGCTGTTTGTCGGGCGAGCCTTCATTCATGTCATTGATGGCATGCTGGGCGTCGTCATCGGTCTGTTGTGGGGGACCGCCGTGCTCGGGCTGGACCTCTCGCAGGCTAACCTGCCGGCGCTGGCCCTGACCATCCTGGTAACCACCTTCAGCACTTCGGGGCTTGGCCTGTTAATGGGCTGCCTGAGCCTGATCACGCTCAATGTGATGTTCGTTAACAACACCGTGTATTTCGCGCTGCTCATCTTCTCCGGCGCCAATATTCCGCTCGCTTCCCTGCCGCCCTGGATGCTGGCCGTCTCACAGGCGCTGCCGCTCACGCGCGGGATCGCCGCAGCGCGCCAGATCATCGCCGGTGCGGGGCTGGCCGATGTGGGCTCACTGCTGGCCGGCGAATTCTTGATTGGCTGCCTGTATGTGCTGGTTGGCTACCGCATGTTTCGCTGGTTTGAATACCAGGCCAAGCGTAAAGGCACCCTGGAGACGGTATGAAGAACAAACAAGACGCTCCCGTCAGAGAGCGTCCTGTTTGTTGAGTCCGGCGCGGGTTAGTATGCCCGGCGGCGGAAGAGCAGCCCGAAGACCAGAGCCAGCAGGGCAGAGCCAATGACTGCCCACACCAGCGGGAAGGGCTGTCCATCAATTACGATGGGCAGGAACTCGGGCAGGCCCAGAGTGTTGGCCAGCCAGACCCCTACCCATGCGCCGATGAAACCGATCACGATCGACATCAGGCAGCCGCCGAACGAATAGCCGGCGATGGCCTGACCAAGTGCACCGGCAAATGCAGCGACGACCAGCAGGATTAAAAACCCCAGTAATGTCATAATTCCCTCCTTATACATATCAGGTAAAAGGAAATAAACGCAGCCGGATGAAAAGAACCTGGATGCAGTCTGCCTGTCCGGTTCTACTTTAACTATACAAAAGCCGCAGAGCAGGGGCAATAAGGATTTTCCCGCCGTTGGAGGCGGGAATTCCCCAATCGGCTTCAGGAAATCCCCTACTCGCTTACGCTGTGTGGAGTTTGTTGACAAAATTGACGGGGTTGGTATGATAAAAGCGGGCGTCAGTTCATGAGCATTTGAAATCGAATAGACCGGTGGTCTGGAGGGGGAATTTCAATGGGTTTGCGAACCCGGAATAGGAAGGTGGGGAAATGAAACGGGTCATGGCGCATTACATGCATGCCTCCGAACGGCAGGCTGCGCTGGAGGTCATGCGAGATCCTGAGACGACCGAGAGCTTCGTCCTGGGGCTGGTGGAGGAAGCAGATATCCCCCGGCTGGAGGAGCAGGGGCTGATCGTCCAGATCCTGGAAGACCAGCCGGATGTGGAGACGCCCGGCACCCGCGGGCTGCCACCCGAAGGACCTCTGCCCGAAGCCGGCCCCGTGATGGACGAAGAAGGGGCGAATTTTTATCTCATCCAGCTCTCCGGCCCCCTGCTGGAAAGCCGCCGCCGGCAGCTTTCCGAACTGGGCGTCAGTCTGCTGGAGCATATCCCCCACCACAGCTACACTGCCCGGCTGGAACCGCAGCAGGCGCGCCAGGTGCGCGCGCTGGACTTTGTCACCTCGCTGCGGCTGTACGACGACCGGGACACAGGGCCGCTCCTGTTTTCTCCGGGAACCCGGCAGCGCTCGGCTGTGCCGGCGCGCGGGCAGGCACGCCCGATCATCACTTTTGACCTGCGCCTGCACCAGGCAGAAGACCTGCAGGCTGTACTCGAAAAGCTGGATGCCATGGGGGTCAGCACGGCCGGGGGACAGGGCCGCAAGGTGCGCGTCTACCTGCTAAAAGATTCCGACCTGCTGGGCAGGATCATCGCCATGCCCGAAATTGCCTCGGTGGAAGAATATATTCCACCCGAGCTGCACAATGACATTGCGCGGCAGTTGATAGGCGTGGATGCAGCTGCAGCCAGCGGTGGGACGGTGATCAGCCAGACCGGAGAGGGAGAGATCGTAGCGGTGGCGGGACACTGGCATCGATCTGAATCACCCCGATTTCCAGGGGCGTGTGGTCGGGGTGGAGGCGCTGGGCCGTCCGAACGACCCCAGCGACCTGCACGGGCACGGCACCCACGTGGCGGGATCGATCCTGGGAGACGGAAGTGCCTCAGGCCAGCAGATCCAGGGGACGGCCCCGGGCGCAAAGCTCTATTTCCAGTCGGTGATGGACGCCAGCGGCCAGCTCAGCGGACTGCCGCTCTATCTTGCCAGCCTGTTCGGAACTGCCTATCAGGCCGGAGCGCGCATCCACAACAACAGCTGGGGGGCGGCCACGCAGTCCATGTACACGTTCAGCTCGATCGAAGTGGATGAGTTTGTCGACCAGCACCGCGATATGCTGGTGGTAATCTCAGCCGGGAACGCTGGTTCGGCCCTATCCCCGCTGCACACCCAGCCGGGTTTTGTGGACTGGCTTTCCATCTGTTCGCCGGCATCCTCGAAGAACGCACTGACCGTAGGCGCCAGCCGCAGCAGCCGGACAAATGGGGGCCTTTCGCACTTGACCTACGGGATGGCCTGGCCGCAGAGCTACCCCGATCCCCCCATCCGCGACGAGACCATCTCCGGAGACTGCGATGCCATTGCCGCCTTCAGCAGCCGCGGGCCCTGCGACGACCGCCGCATCAAGCCAGACCTGGTCGCGCCGGGAACGGATATCCTTTCCACCAGGGCCTCCACAGCCCCGCTGCATAACTTCTGGGGCCCTCATCCCGGCAATCAGCATTATGCCTACATGGGCGGGACCAGCATGTCGGCCCCGCTGGTTTCAGGCTGCGCAGCTCTGGTGCGCGAGTATTACGCGCGCGGTCTGGGGCACCAGCCCAGCGCCGCCCTGATCAAAGCCACCCTCATCAACGGCACACGTTTGCTCTCGGGTCCGGATGCCCGGGCCGATCACCCTTACCTGCCCAATTATCACCAGGGTTTCGGCGCCATCTCGATGCCGCACACCCTGCCCAACCCGTCGATGCCGGGGATGGTGCTCGATTTTGTCGATACCTGGCTGGCGCCGGATACACAGTTCCACTTCACCGGGCAGGCCTTTCGCTTCCAGTTCTCCACGGCGGAGGGACCCTTTTTAAGGATCTGCCTGGCGTATTCAGACGTTCCCGGGCGCGCGCTGCAGAACAATCTCAACCTCTTTGTCCAGCACCTGGGGACTGGCGGGAAGTGGATCGGCAACGAGGCGCTGCCCACCAACCTGCGCATCCCCGACCCGGATAACAACGTCGAGATTTTCCGCATGGACGATCCCCCAGCGGGCGACTGGATCGTGCAGGTTTCGGCAGCCAACCTGCTGCGCCCGGGCCAGGACTTTGCCCTGGTGGTCTGTGGATTCCTCTCGTCCAGAATGCAGACGGTCTGAAATGATAGCGCTACACGTCCTTCAGGCCGATCACGGAGACTGCCTGCTGCTGGAATACGGCTGCGAACGGCAGCCGCGCTACGTGTTGATCGACGGCGGTCCCAGCGCCCGGATCTATGACGCGTATTTGAAACCGGCGCTGCTGAAAATCCGGGAACAGGGCGGGAAGCTCGATCTGGTGGTGTTGAGTCATGTCGACAATGACCATGTGATCGGACTGCTGAACTATTTCACCGAGCTGCGACTGACCCCCGGTAGCGACGAACAGGCCCTGCCGCTGCTGGTGGGTTTGTGGCACAACAGCTTTAACCAGACCGTCGGGCAGGGGGAAAACCTGGAGGGGCAAATTGCGGGCCTGCTGGCCCGTGCACGCGCCGCCGGGCAGACGATGCAGCTGGCAGCGGTGACGATCGAGGGCATCAGTCAGGGCCACCAGCTGCGGTTGGGCGCACTGGCTGCTGGCATCCCCATTAATGAGGGCATTCCTGAAGGGCTGGTTTTGCTGGATACCCTGCCCGAACCCGTCCAGCTGGGGCCGCTATCTGTGCGCGTGGTGGGGCCCGGGCGCAGCAGCCTGGAGCGCCTGAAGAAAAAATGGCTTGAGTGGCTGGAAGAGAACGAAGCTCGTTTGCGCCAGGGACTGCCGCTGGCACAGGTCGACCAGAGCATCCCCAATCTGAGCAGCATCATGTTTCTGGCCGAAGCGGAGGGCAAGCGCATACTGCTCACGGGCGACGGCCTGGGGGAGGATCTGCTCGAAGGACTGGAACAGGCCGGCTTGCTGGACGAACAGGGTCACCTGCACGTGGATGTGCTCAAAATCCCGCACCACGGCAGCGCCCGCAACGTGACGAGAAAATTCTTCAAACGCCTGACAGCCGACCGCTATGTCATCTCCGCCAACGGGCTGCACGGCAACCCCGACCTGGCGACGCTGATCTGGATCGTGGATGCCGCCCGCGAGCGCGGCCAGCAGGTTGAGATCGTGCTGACCAATGAGACGGTCACCTCCAGCCAGCTCGTTCAGGAGTATGATCCGGAAGAATTCGGATACACCCTGACCATTCTGGCGCCTGAAGAGCGCAGCCTGCGCGTCGCCTTGTGAGGCAAAGTGAGCCGGGATCATCACCGGCTCGCTTTCCTTTCTACATGCCACCCTTTTCCCAGAACTCAATTTTGCTTGTATAATCGTAACAATTCGAAATAACGCGGGGGTGTTGGTGATGGAGAGAATAAGCCCAGCAACAGGACAGGGAGGGTTTAATGATGTTTGATAACCTGCCGGGGCGCAACCTGGATCGTTACCGCATACTTCGCCAGGTGGGTGAGAACCCTCTGGGCCCTATATTCCAGGCGCATGACCCCAATCTGCAGCGCGACGTTGCCATTCAGCTGATCCAACCTTCGATTACGGCCCGTCCCGATTTTTCCGATGACTTTATCCGCACGGCCCGAGCCGCTGCCCGGCTGGACCATCCCAATCTGGTGCAGGTGTTCGATTTCAGCCAGTCGCGGGAAGCCAGCTACCTGGTGATGGAGTTCATCCCCGGCGACCATCTGGAAGGCCTGCTGCACGAGATGCGGCGTTCCGGGCAGTGGATCCTGCTGGGGGAGGCAGTGCAGATCGTCCGGCAGATGGCGCATGTGATGGAGTATGTGCGCGTGCAGGGTGTGCCGCAGCGCAGTGTCAACCCCTCGGCGATTATGTTCAAGCCGGTGCCGAACGATAACCTGCCGTACCTGCCGGTCCTGACCGACCTGGGCTTCGCGGGCGTACTGGAATGGGGGCTGGCGGAAAACCCCCTGATTGACCCCATTTACCTCTCCCCCGAAGGGGCGGTCGGCCGGGCTACCGATGCCCGTTCGGATGTGTATGTACTGGGTATCCTGCTGTACGAACTGGTTACCGGTCAGCCGCCCTTCCCCATCGAGAGTATTGAAGACGCCGTGCGCTACCACACCCGCCAGCCGCTGCCGGCGCCGCGTTCCGTCCGGCCGGATATTCCCGCCGGGCTGGAGGCGATCATCGTGCGCGCCCTGGAGAAAAATACGGAGGCGCGCTACCCCAACCCGGGGGCTCTCGCCAATGAGCTCGAACGCGTGCTGCCGGCCGCCCAGGAGGTCAGATCGGCGCCTCCGGTGCTGGAGAGCGCCGTCAGCCTGCTGGTCCCTTATCGCCTGAGCGTGGAAGGCAGACTGGTGCGCCCGTCGATCCCTCCCTCCGAGCCGTCCCGCGAGGAACCTCCTGTCCCGGCGGCAGCCACACAGGTGGCCGGCGCGGCCGGCTCAGGACGTCAGGCTGAGCTGGATATCTTCCTGGAGAGAAATCAGGTTTCCCTCGAGCCAGGCAGCACCGTGACTCTGGGGGTGAACTTGGTCAACCGCAGCTCAACACCCGGGCGCTTCCGCCTGTCCCTGGAAGGGGTGCCCAACGCCTGGGTTTCCATCAATCCGGAACTGGTGCAGCTGGAGCCGGAGGAGCAAAAAACCGCCACGGTGACCATACGCCCGCCGCGCTCGCCCCAGAGCCGGGCCGGGCGTTATCCGCTGATCCTGCGGGCGATTGGCCAGCAGGGCGTGATGGGAACAGCCGAGGCCAGGGCAACCCTCTCGCTGGGGGTGTTCACCCGGTTCACCAGCGAACTGCTCACCCGCCGCGTCCGTTCGGGCGAAAATGTCCAGCTAACGATCAGCAACCAGGGGAATGCGCCCGAGACTTTCACGATCCTCACGCGTGACCCGGCCGGCGAGCTGGAGTTCGATCCGCCGCAGGCCCAGATCCGTCTGGAAGAAGGGCAGTCGGGCATGGCGGAGTTGAAACCTCGCCTGCGCACTCCGCGGCTGGTGGGGGCTGAAGCCTCGCATCCCTTCCGGATTCAGGTTGCCTCTGCGAACGGTGAAATGCAGGTCCACACCGGCGAGATGACCAGTTTTCCGCTGGTGCCGCTGTGGGTGCTGGGTGTCTTTCTGGTGTCTGTGCTGTGTGTGACCGGCGTGGTGGCACTGCTCCTCACCCGCGACCGTCTGCAGGTCTCTCAGGCTACGGCCACAGCCCGGGCAGGGTTGACTGCGCTGGCCGAGATACCGCTGATGACGGCCCAGGCGGAGACGGCTACCGCTCAATTTCTGGCCGACGCCAATCAGGCCACAATCCAGGCCGTCACCGCGACGGCGGAATGGCTGGCGGCCGATCCGGATAACGACGGGCTGACCAACCAGCGTGAAATGGAAATCGGAACGCTGCCCAACAACCCGGACACCGACAATGATGGGCTGAACGACGGGCGTGAAGTCGAGCTGGGGACCGACCCGCTGCGGCCGGATACCGATGGGGATGGCCTCACCGACGGCGTCGAAGTAGAACTCGGCACGGATCCGCTCAACCCGGACACGGACGGGGATGGGATTCCCGATGGGCGCGACCCGGATCCACTGTATACATCCACACCCCCGCCCGACCTGAACGCAACCCAGGCTGCTGCACTCACCCAGACCGCAGCCGTGGTGCAGGCCACACAGGCTGCGCAAAATCAGACGGCCACTGCGCAGGCGCTGGCCACCGCGGCTCAGGCGACTGCGATCGCGGCCACACAGACGGCCGCGGCCCAGCCGCCGCCGGCCACCGATACATCCCCTCCGCCGACCGATTCCCAGCAGCCCGGACCGCGCCTGCTGTACATTTACCTGACGGCCGACGGGGAAGCCCGCAGCTACCAGGAACTGCTCCAGGACGCCGGTTACCAGGTCGATATCATTCCCCTGGATGCCGTGCCTTCAACCGATCTGGCCCCCTTCGCGGCGATCATCGTTGGACCGGATACCGGCAGTGAGGAATCCTGGGGAGATACCAACCGTACCGAAGCCAGCCGGGTGCTTAACTCGAACAAGCCGGTGATTGGCCTGGGCGAAGGCGGGTTTGCCCTCTTTGGCATTTACGACCTGTTCATTGGCTACGATCCCGATACGGTGCGGGGGACGCTTACCTCCGCCACCTCCGTGCTGGCTGTTGACCGCAACAGCCCGGTCTGGAACACGCCGGTGCAGATCGAGATCCCGCAGAATGGGATTGTGCCCCTGTATGAAAGGAACAGCCAGGTGATCGTGGTCCACACCGAAGGGGCGCCCGCGGATGTCATTCGCATCGGGCGGCTGCCGGAGGAGGAGAACCGCTTCCCGATCATCGCCCAGAACCGTTTTGTGCTGTGGGGTTTCTCGGGACCGCGTGCAGATATGAGCGTCGCCGGTGAAGCGGCATTCACCAATCTGGTGGACGCCGTGGTCCCCTGACGCAGTGGACTTTAGAAAGGAAGCGGACAATGAGTGAGGAACAAGCGCATACCGAGCAGGTATACCGCGAAGAATTTCAGGTCAGCGGTGAGGCGCTGATCGCGAAGATCAAAGAGCTGATCCACGAGGGGAATATCCGCCGCATCACCTTGAAAGACGATCAGGGTAAGACGATGTTTGAGATTCCGCTGACGGTTGGCGTGGTGGGCGCGCTGCTGCTGCCCGTCTGGGCTGCGCTGGGCGCGGTTGCCGCGCTGGCGGCGAATCTAACCATCGTGGTGGAGCGAGTGGAGGATGCCCCTGACGAGCCGGGCGAGCAGGCCTGATCCGGAAGATTAAGGAGCGAACAGAAGCACAGCAGACCGGTCTGCTGTGCTTCTGTGATTCTGGCTGCTGCGCGAGGATTAATCAACGATATTCTGGTCCAGCCGGCTTGCCGGCTCTGGTCCCCTGCGCGGGCGGGCCAGCCGGGAGCGTAGGGCAGATGCCCTTCTGCGCAGAACCGGGAGGCGCGCCGCCAGCAGCAGGACCAGCACCAGGCCGAAGAGCAGCGGCTGCAGGATGTCGCCCGCCAGGCCCAGCAGGTTGCCCTTCTTTGCCCAGGCGAAATGCACGATCACCAGGCCGCCGGCCAGGTATACCAGACGGTGCAGGCGCTTCCAGTTCTTTCCCAGGCGTTTCTGCCAGTACTTAAAGGATGTAAACGCCAGCGCGAGCAGGATGGTCAGGGCTGCCAGACCGACCAGCACGAATGGTTTCTCGAAGATCGCCTCCGGCAGCAGCGTCCAGTCAAAGCCGTAATCCAGCCCGATGAAGGTGAGAAAGTGCAGACTGGCGTAGAAAAAGGTGTACAGCCCCAGCGGCCGGCGCACCCTGACAACCTGGCGGAAGCCCAGCCAGGTGTTTACCGGGGTTACCGTCAGCGTGACCAGCAGCAGGATCAGGGCATATTTGCCCGTGCGCTGCGTGATGTCCTGGATGGGGTTGACGGAGAGATTCCCGTTGACGTAATCCCACAGCAGCCAGGCCAGTGGAAACCAGGCCCCGAGGTGAACCGCGATCTGCAGGGGCGTAAGCTTCTTCATGTTAATAATAGCGGCTCAGGTCCATGTCCTTGTAGAGATGCGCCACTTCTTCGGCATACCCGTTAAACAGCAGGGTGGGGCGGCGGCCGGATTCTCCGATGCGGCGCTCGCTGGCCTGCGACCAGCGCGGGTGCGGCACGTCGGGGTTCACGTTGGCATAAAAACCGTACTCGTGCGGGGCCACCGTGGACCACAGCGTGGCCGGCTGCTCCGCCACCAGCTCAATTCTTATGATCGCCTTAATGCTCTTGAACCCGTACTTCCACGGGACGACCAGGCGCACCGGCGCGCCGTTCTGGGGCGGCAGCTCCTTGCCGTACAGGCCGGTCGCCAGAATGGTCAGGTCGTGCATGGCTTCGTCCAGGCGCAGCCCCTCCTGATACGGCCAGGGATAGAACCGGCTGTTCTGCCCGGGGTAGATATCGGGGTCGTACCGGGTAACAAAGCGCACGTATTTTGCCTGTGAGGTGGGATCCACCTGCTTCAGCAGGGCAGAGAGCGGAAAACCGTTCCAGGGGATCACCATCGACCAGCCTTCCACGCAGCGCAGGCGGTAGATCCGCTCCTCCTGGGGGAAGGACTTGAGCAGATCTTCCAGGCCAAAGGTTTTTGGATTGTTCACCAGGCCGGTTACCTCCACCTGCCAGGGGGAAGACTGAAAATCGCTCGCCAGCACGGCCCCAAGCTCTTTATCGGTGGTGAACTCGTAATAGTTGTTGTAATTGGTGATCGCCTCGTAGCTGTTCAGGGGATCATCCAGCTCATCCGTCTGTGCACCCGTCTGCAGATCTGCAGGGGTGGCCTGGGGCGCGCCGCTTTGCCCGGGGGCGAGCGGTCCGCAGGCAGCGAGCAGCGCCCCGGCGCCGAGCACACCCCTGGCCTTCAAAAACTGCCTGCGGGATCGGTAGATATGCTCAGTGGTGATCTCGGACGAGCGCACCGGAACCGAGCGAATTTCTGGTTTCGACATACATACCTCCCATCCTTACCAGCCAGAAAAACGATGCCTCAATATAAGTGTACGGGAAAATCCTTTCAAATAGATTACATCAGGTTAAAGACAGCATGATAATTACTACTGGCGGGGAAGCTGAACAATAAAGCGGGTGAACTGGCCGGGCTGGCTCTCCACATGGATCGAACCGCCGTGCGCCATGACGATCCCGCGGGCGATAGCCAGGCCCAGGCCTGCTCCGCCGCTCAGGCGGTTGCGTGATTTTTCACCGCGGTAAAAGCGTTCGAATATCACCGGCAGGTCCTGTGGAGGAATCCCTTCTCCATTGTCCCACACCTCTACCTGCACATGATCCCCGGCGGGGGCGGCCTTTACCTCCACCCGGCCGCCCGGGGGCGTGTGCCGCAGGGCATTGTCGATCAGGTTGTTGAGCACGCGGCCGATCAGGCGCACATCCATGCGCAGCGGGTCCACGCCCGGGGCGACCTCGCCGCGGATTTCCACCTGCCGGCGGGCGGCCACTTCCGAGAAGCTCTCCAGGGTGTCTGAGATCAGGTCGGAGAGCGAGCTGTCCTCCAGATCCAGCGGCAGGCCGCCGGCATCCAGCTGCGCCATCTGGAACAGATCATCGATCAGCAGGGAGAGCGCAGCGATGTCTTTCTGGGCAGTGCGCAGGTATCGCTGCACGGTATCGGGGTCCTCGACCATGCCATCGGCCAGGGCCTCGACCACAGCGCGGATGGAGGCCAGCGGGGTCTGCAGATCGTGACTCACCCAGGCGATCAGGTCCTGGCGCAGCCTTTCGACCTGCCGCTGCTGTTCGGCGGCGCGCTGGAGCTGGCCGGCCATCTGATTGAAGGTGCGCGCCAGGGCGGCGATCTCGTCGCGGCCCTGCACCGGTATGCGCACTTCGAGCTGCCCGGCAGTGATCGCCTCCGCCGAGCGCTCCACCTGGCGGATGCGCTCGGCCAGCGTCGTGCTCAGAAAGTAGCCCAGCGCGATAGCAATGCCGCTGGCGAAGAGCAGCAGCACGGTGGCCAGCAGCAGGTCATGCTCGTTGACGAACATCAGGCGGGCGGTGACCCAGACATTCATAAAGGTGAGCGCGCTGGACAGCGCATAAATGCCGGTCAGCGTCCAGCGGATGGCTGGTGAATGGTGCAGCCAGCCCAAACGGTAGGCCGCGTAGCCGGCCAGGGCGGAGATCACGGCGGTGATCGCCAGGAATACGGCCATCAGCCCCAGGTCGGTCATGGGGGGCTGCATCGCCAGGTAGAACACCCCCAGGGAGACAGCGACGACCGCGGCCAGGCCGAGCACAAAGCGGCCTGCCGGCGTAAGGCGTGAAGATGTTGACCGGGTGATCATGGCTCAAACTTATAGCCGCCGCCCCACACAGTCAGGATGTGGCGCGGGTTGGCCGGGTCTGCTTCCACCTTGGCGCGCAGGCGGTGGATGTGCACGGTGACGGTGCTGGGGTCGATATAGTCCGCCAGGCCCCAGACGCGCTCCAGGAGCCGGTCGCGGCTGAACACCTGGCGCGGGTGACGGGCGAGCAGCCAGAGCATGTCGAATTCTCTGGCCGTCAGCTCGATTTCGTCCCCGTTGACCTCGACCAGGCGCGTCCGGGGGTCGATCCGGAAGCCGGAATATTCCAGCGGCTGCTCATCTAGGAGGTCAGGGGATGCATGTGTGCGGCGCAGCACCGCGCGCACCCGGCTGACCAGCTCCTGCGGGCTGAACGGCTTGACGACGTAATCGTCGGCGCCCATCTCCAGGCCGGCAATACGCTCCGCTTCACTGCGCCGGGCGGTGAGCATGATGATGGGGACGTCGCTGCGATCGCGCAGCCAGCGGGTGATTGTCAGGCCGTCCACTTCGGGCAGCATCAGGTCCAGCACCACCAGGTCGGGTATCTGCACGGCCAGGGCATCCAGTGCCGTCCGGCCGTCGGGCGCAATCTGGACCTGAAATCCCGCTCGCCGCAGGTAAAGCTGCACGACTTCAGCTATGCTGGCCTCGTCTTCCACCACGAGTATGCGCCTGGCGTTCATTTCACCTTCTCCTCCCTGTACCGGCGAGGTTAATGGGAACTGCTTACGTGCAGGTGAACAGAAGCTTACAAAAAGATTACCTTTCCCCCAGGCCGACGCACAACCGGCGGTGACTCGGTCCGGACAGGCAGCCCTTACTGCGGACCGTTTTCCAGCATATGGTAGAGCAGCACCCCGGTGGCGACGGCCAGGTTGAGCGAACTGCTGTGCCCCTGCATCGGCAGGCGGATGATCTGCTCACAGATCTGGCGCTGCTCTGCGGACAGGCCTTCGCGCTCACTGCCCATCAACAGGATGCGTGGATAGGGGTAGGCTTGCACTTCGCGGTAGTCCTGGCTGCCGTGAGCAGAGGTGCCGTAAATATGATAACCATGCCGCCGCGCCCAGGCGGTGAAGGCTGCGAACGAGGCGCTGACGACCGGATACCAGAACAGAGTCCCCATGCTGGCGCGTACGGCGCCCGGGTGGTAGGGGTCGGCGCTGTTCTCCAGCAGCAGCAGGCCGCTGGCCCCCACGGCGTCGATCGTGCGCAGGATGCTGCCCACATTCCCCGGATCCTGGGGGGCCACGAGGGCCACACCCCAGGGGAAGTTCTGCGGTGTGAGGTTTTCCAGGGTATAGGCATGCTGGCGGACGATGGCCAGGATGCCCTGCGGGTTCTCTTTCTCCGCCAGAGAAGTAAAGACCTCCGCTGTCACTGCATGGCAGGGGGTTCCGCGCTGCTGCAGTGCTTCCACCAGCTCGCGGGCATAAGCGCTGGAGAGCAGGTCGGGGGCGTAATACAGCGAATCGATCTCGCAGCCTCCCGACCGGCTGGCCTCAACCGCCTGGCCCACGTGGTGGATCCCCTCGACCAGGAACAGCCCGCTTTCCTGGCGTGTTTTGCGCTGGCGCAGCGCTCGCGCCAGTTTGATTTTGGGGTTGCTGCGGCTGGTGATGACGGTCATGGGAGCAAAAAAGCCGGCCTGCTGCCGGCCTTCGCGAGATAGCTGAAAAAAAGGTTCTTCAGGCCTGGCGCGGCACCCAGGCGATCACCGTGGTGCCCTGCCCTGGTTCTGAGGAAATCTCGACGTCGCCGCCTACTTTGCGTGCCCGCGACTGCATATTCGACAGTCCGTGGCCCAGGGTGGTGTTCATTTCGCGCATATCGAAGCCGCGGCCGTCATCCGTGACCTCCAGCAGCACCCGGTCGGTGGAGGTCCACACATGGATGTCGGCTTTTTTCGCTCGCGAGTGCTTGGCGGTGTTGGCCAGCGCTTCCTGGGCGATATGGAACAGCGCCATGGCATTCTCTGCCGGGAATTCCGTCAGGCCGTTATCCGGGGCGACCAAGTTGGCCTGAATACCGGAGTTGATGCGGAACTCTTCCACCAGCCGTTCCAGGCTCTGGCAGATATCTTTCCCCTGGAACTGGCGGGGCCGCAGGTCCAGGATATAGGTGCGGATATCGCGAATGGTTGCGTTCAGGGCCTGGATGGACTGGTCGATCTTCTGGCGGGCCTGCTCCGGATCATCATGGATGGAAAGGCGAGCGTAATCCAGCGCCAGACCCACCCCATAAATGGACTGGATGATGCCGTCGTGCAGATCCATGCCGATGCGCTCGCGCTCTTCCAGCACGGCCAGGCGGCGCGCCTGCCGGTGCAGGCGGGCGTTCTCGATCGTGATCCCGGCCCAGGAACTGATGGCCTGCAGCACCTGCACTTCACGTGCGTCCATCTGGCGCTGTTTGCGGCTGGCCACACCCAGCACACCGACCACTTTATTGCGCGACTTGATGGGGAGCAGCGTGACCCAGTTGAACCCCGCCTCGACCACGGCCTGGCGCAGATAGCGGACCTCCTGCTTCGGGTCGATGTTAACCAGCGGTTCGCCGGTCTCGGCCACCACGCCGATCAGCCCCTCGCCAATGCGGAAGCGGTCCCGGGTCCAGAAGGCCTCGGCGCAGTCGCCGTAATGCAGCGCCATGCGCAGGTCTTTGCCGCCCTCTTCCACCAGGAAGATCTCACCCGCTTCCACGCCCAGATGCTCGATAATCCGCAAGAGCGTTTCCTTGATAATCTCGTCGACATCCAGAGAGCGTGTGAGGGCAGCGGCGGTTTCGTTGAGCAGCGCCAGGTCTTCGTTGCGCTGCGTCAGTTCCTCGCTGCGCCGCGCCAGCTTTTCGTACAGGCTGGCGTTGGTGATGGCGACGGCTGCGTAAGCGGCGAGGGTCTCGATTACGCGCTCGTCTTTCTCATTGAACTCGTCTGCATCCAGCTTGGCGGTCAGGTAGATCTGGCCCAGGGTGCGCTCGCCCGAAATAATAGGCACCCCCAGGAAAGACTTCATTTTCGGGTGGTTCGGAGGAAACCCGGCGCTGCGCGGATCGCTAGAAATATCGGCCAGGCGGATGGGCCTGCCCTCTTTATGAAAAAGCCCCAGCAGGCCTTTGCCCACAGGGGGGTGAGCGATCTTGCCGGCCTGTTCGGGTTGAAGGCCGACAGGAATAAACTTTACCAGTTTGCCGTTTTCATCAACAACGCCAAGGGCAGCATAGCGCGCGTTCGCCTGCTCACGGGCAAGCTGCACGATCTGCTCTAATACCTTCTCCAGTGAGAGATTACTGACTAACTGTAAGCTGGCCTGATGAAGAGCCGCCAGGCGTTGTTCCAGCTGCTCGAGTGTTAACACAACCATTTGCTGTTCCTCGCTACACTACAATTTTACCTTATTTTGTCTGAGTTAAGTTGACTCCTCACCTTCGCTTCTCATAAATGATGGTTCACAAACCGGCTTAAATGATGGAGGTGTGGATAAAATAGAGCGGTTGAATCGATATTGGATAGTTTTTGCAAGCGCGGTCAGGCTATAACGAGGACCGTACGGATGGATGATTCAAGGAGAAGTGATGTCTGTGAGTGAAAAGGGATCACGCCTGCCCGGGTTCTATAACCTCTCCCTTGAAGAACGCCTGCAGCGGCTGGCTGCCGCCGGCGACCTGAGCCCGCAGGATCTGGACGCCCTGAGCGGGCGGGCCGGCCTCTCGCTGGAACAGGCCGACCATATGATCGAAAACGTCGTCGGCCTGCACGCCCTGCCGCTCGGTGTGGCGCTCAATTTTGTGGTTAACGGCCGTGAGGTGCTGGTGCCGATGGCTGTTGAAGAACCGTCCGTGGTGGCTGGCGCATCCTTCATGGCGAAGCTGGCGCGCGCCGGAGGAGGTTTCCAGGCGCACACTACCCCTCCGGAGATGATCGCCCAAATTCAGGTGCTCGACGTGGCCGACCTGCCCTCCGCCCGCCTGGCGATCCTGGAGGAGAAAGAGCGCCTGCTGGCGGAGGCGGCCGAAATCGATCCGGTGCTGAAGCGCCTGGGCGGTGGGCCGCGCGACCTGGAAGTGCGCGTGATCGAAGCATCGCCCATCGGGCCGTTTCTGGTGCTGCACCTGATTTACGATGTGCGCGACGCCATGGGCGCCAACGCTGTGAACACGGCCGCCGAGAGGCTGGCAAATCTGGTAGAATCCATCACCGGCGGCCGGGTGCATCTGCGCATCCTTTCGAACCTGGCAGATCGCCGCCTGGCGCGTGCCCGCTGCACCATCCCCCTTTCCGAACTGGCATTCGATGATTTCACCGCAGAAGAAGTACGGGACGGAATCATAGCCGCCTGGGCTTTTGCTGCGGCCGATCCGTACCGGGCAGCCACGCATAACAAGGGCATTATGAACGGCGTGGATGCGGTCGTGATCGCCACCGGCAACGACTGGCGGGCGATCGAGGCCGGCGCCCATGCCTATGCCGCCCGGAGCGGCGTCTACACTTCGCTGAGCACCTGGGGGCGTGACCGTCAGGGCAACCTGGTGGGCACGCTCGAGATGCCGCTGGCGGTGGGCATCGTGGGCGGTGCCACACGGGTGCACCCCACGGCGCAGGCAGCCCTGAAGTTGATGGGCGTTAAAACGGCCCGGGAGCTGGCCGAGGTGATCGTTTCGGTGGGGCTGGCCCAGAACCTGGCTGCCCTGCGAGCACTGGCCACCGAGGGCATCCAGCGCGGGCACATGAGCCTGCACGCCCGCCAGGTCGCCATCGCGGCCGGCGCTACAGGCGACCAGATCGAGCGCCTGGCGCAGCGCCTGGTCGCAGAGAAAACGGTGCGCATCGACCGCGCCGAAGAAATCTTGAAAGAATGGAAAGCACAGTCTGCCTGAACAGCTGCTTTTGAAGACACAGGAGTAATGGTAACCCAATGAACGACGCAAACACGAGTGACTCAATTCTGTTAAAACCTTCGCGACCGGTGGGCATTGTCGGCTACGGCGCTTATGTGCCGCGCTACCGCCTGCCGGCTGCGGAAGTGGCCCGTGTGTGGACGGAAGGCGAAGCGGGCCTGCCGATTAAAGAAAAAGCGGTGCCGGGCCTGGACGAGGACGTCGCCACCATGTCCATCGAGGCAGCCCGCAATGCGCTCAAACGGGCGCAGACCAATCCCGAAGAGATCCGTGCCGTGTGGGTGGGCTCTGAATCGCACCCTTACGCCGTTAAGCCGACCTCGACCATTGTGGCCGAATCGATCGGGGCAGTGCCCCACGTACAGGCTGCCGACTGGGAGTTCGCCTGCAAGGCCGGGACCGAGGCCATGGTCGCTGCCATCGGTTTTGTGGGCTCGGGCATGGCGCGCTATGCTATGGCCATCGGCATGGACACCGCCCAGGGCAGACCCGGCGATGCGCTGGAATACACCGCCGGGGCCGGCGGCGGCGCATACCTGCTCGGGCCGGCGGAGGAATCGCTGGCGGTGATCGAAGCGACCTACTCCTTCGTGACCGACACCCCCGACTTCTGGCGGCGCGCCTACCAGAAGTACCCCGAACACGGGCAGCGCTTCACCGGCGAGCCGGCTTACTTCCGGCATATCACCAGCGCAGCTCAGGCGCTGCTGGACGCCACCGGCACCACCCCGGCGGACTATCGCTACGCCGTCTTTCACCAGCCGAACGCCAAATTCCCGCAGCGCGTGGCCGCCGAGCTGGGTTTCAGCAAAGAACAGATCGCTCCCGGCCTGCTGGTGCCGGTGATCGGCAATACCTACGCCGGCGCGGCCATCATCGGGCTGACCGCCACGCTGGATGTCGCCCAGCCCGGCGATAAGATCCTCATGGTCTCCTTTGGCTCGGGGGCCGGTTCGGATGCCTTCGCCATCACGGTGACGGAGGCGATCGAAGAGCGCCGCGACCTCGCCCCGCGCACGGCCGACTATATCAACCGCCGCACTGAGATCGATTACGCCACCTACACCCGCCTGCGCGGCAAGCTGGTGATGAAATAGACCCTCGACGGGATATCCTGATCACATTGTGGAGGACCTGTGACTGAAGTTGTCATTGCTGGTATTGGACAGACACCCGTAGGGGAGCACTGGAATATTTCGCTGCGCGAGCTGGCTTATATGGCCGTGGATGCGGCCTTGAACGATGCCGGCCGCCTGCAGCCGCAGGCGCTGTTTGTCGGCAACATGCTCGCCCCGCAGCTTTCTCGCCAGGCGCATCTGGGCGCGCTGATCGCCGATTTCGCCGGCCTGACCGGCATTGAAGCCGCCACGCTCGAAGCGGGCGGGGCTTCTGGTGGGGCGGCGCTGCGCGCCGCCTATATGGCCATTGCCTCCGGGCAGGTGGACGTGGCCCTGGTGGTGGGCGTGGAGAAATTCACCGACCAGATCGGCCCGCAGGTGGAAACCGCCCTGGCGTCCACCTTCGACAGCGATTATGAAGCCGAGCAGGGGCTGACTCCGGCCGCACAGGCCGCCCTGCTGATGCGCCGCTACATGCACGAATATCAGGTGGAGCGCCAGGCTTTTGCGGGCTTTCCCCTGGTGGCTCACGCCAACGGTGCCGGCAACCCGAACGCCATGTTCCGCAAGGCGGTCTCCCTGGAGGCCTACTGCCGGGCGGGCAAGGTCAGTGAGCCGCTCAACCAGTTCGACGTGGCCCCCAGCGCCGATGGGGCTGCCGCCCTGGTGCTCACCCGTCCGGAGCTGCTGCCGCCCGGGATGCCGCTGGTGCGCATCGCCGGATCCAGCCTGGTGACCGATACCCTGGCCCTGCACGACCGGCCGGATCCGCTGGACCTGGAGGCTGTGCGCATTTCGGTGGAGCGCGCCTGCAAACAGGCGGGCATCACCGCCGGTCAGGTGGACCTGTTTGAACTGAATGATTCGTTTTCGATCTACGGGGTATTGAGCCTGGAAGCCGCCGGCTTCGCCGAGCGCGGTCTGGGTTGGAAGCTGGCCCAGCCGGAAGGCATCGGGCGTGACGGGCTGATCCCGGTCAGCACGATGGGCGGGCTGAAAGCGCGCGGCAGCCCCGGCGGGGCGACCGGCGTCTACCAGGCGGTGGAAGCTGTGCTGCAGCTCCGCCAGCAGGCCGGCGCCAACCAGCTTCCCCATGCCCGGCGGGCCCTGATCCAGTGTTTCGCCGGCCCGGCCTCGACCGTGGTCACCCATGTGCTCGAAATAAACGCAATTTGATAGTTCCTGATAGCTTTTTGTGCCTACACTGGTATCAGGTAAGGCTGGTAATGCCGTAAAAAACCGGAAAAACCGTGTGAAGAAATCTTATCTGTAATTTTTTGAGCAGCGAACAAAGGAGAGACATCGTATGGAAATCCCCCGCCACTGGCGATTACGCAAACAGCGCTACGGTCTGGTCGGAGAAATATGCCCCCACTGTGAGGCCAAGATCTTCCCGCCCCGTGACGTCTGCCCGGCCTGTGGGCAGGAAGCCAAAACCCTGTTCTCTTTCAGCGGGCGCGGCGAGGTGTACTCCTATACCACCGTGTACGAACCGCCCGCCGGTTTTGAAGACTGCGCGCCCTACACCGTGGCGCTGATCAAACTCGAAGAAGGCCCCCTGGTGACCGCCCAGCTCACCGACCTGGACGGGCGCCAGATCGAAATCGGCACCCCCGTGGAGATGGTCACCCGCCGCCTGCGCCAGGACGGCGACGAGCGCGGCCTGCTGGTCTACGGCTACAAGTTCCGCCCCGTGCTGGAGCGCCAGGCCGAAGCGGCGTGATAGTAACAGAATGAGCATAAAAAGACCCTCGATAGACGTTGAGGGTCTTTTTTCATTTTGCTGTGGTTTATTACTTGCGGCTAAGTAAACGGTATTTGTAGGACATGCGATCTGCGGTCAGTGAGATACTTTATAAATTGGTCGGGGCGCAAGTTATACCTACGCGGTAGAGGAGATGTTTTCACTCTAGTTATACTAGCAATACCGATAAAGATAAAATCCCATAATTTCATGAATTTTACTTTTCAGCTTTTGCTTAGATTTTATTACCGCGGTTTGAACCAGGAAACCGAACGAGTGGTCCTAGTAAAAAAGACCGTTACATGTAAAAGGGCATTGTTTTTATCGTTTATTATTCCTAGATATGGGCGGAGTAATTAGATTGACAACTCTCTTCCTCGGTTTTTCCTATTATTGATCATCTTCTCTTGCCCGACTTAATACCACCAATAATTTTTCTGTGACGTCAATTAATACCAATTGCCCGAAAAGCGGACCAGTATCAAGAACGGCCTGTCGCTCTATAATTGAAGGATCAATCTCTATCATGATCAGGAAGCCATCCGTGGAAAAGATGACCATAATGATGGGCTGGGCTTTTCAGTTTATAATTCTCAAGGCTGATCACAAAATTAAATTCCATATTAGGCATGATCTCCTCCAAAGCGAGCTTTTTAGGTTTACTGTACGTTATAACCCAAGGATACAATTCGCCGTTTTGATAGACGCGTCTTCCTACCATTGATTGCAATCCATTCAATACGTCGCTTTTACGGTTTATGGAGCAATTATTGAATTGATGTAACGCTAGTTGCATCTAAAAAACGAGACCTGTTTGAGCATTACTGATCACCTTCCGACTGGATGGCATCTTCGATGATATGTATTTCGGCATCAGTCAATCCATATAAACGGTAAACTTCATGGTTCAGTTGCTGCTCAAGCTGGTTCGGATTTTTGTTATCTCTCACCAAAGCTAATATCTCCCGCACCAGAGCCGATATTTTTTCGCCGGATGGCTTGGGCGGGATAGCGAGCGGCGAAATATACATGGGCTTAAATTCTACAAAGCCACCCTGTCTCTCGGCTGCACTTTGGATAACCAGATAATGTGTTACGGAGGAATTCAATATACCGGCTAAGTAATGACTATTGGATATTACCGTGTTCGCAGGGGCGGATAATATATAGCCGGATGGGGCAAAAGCAAATTTCGGTTGAGTAGCCAAGTTCCCCCAGACAATCTGCTCGTAGTTAAAGTCATCCCAGTATTTGCATGAGCGCAGTTCCCAATAGTATTTCCCTTGATCATCACGTTTTATCAATCGTTCGCGATATGGCAGTAAATGTTGATATACAGCCGGGTAGCACTGCTCGAATTTCTGCTCCGCTTTCTTCATTTCCATACCAGACCATGGATGCTGTTTGTTCTCCGAAGATTCGATCTTAATCAGGTAACGGCCACTGTAATCAATCCGCCATCGCTTTACATCTCTCCCCCGTAGAATAGGCTTGAGCAGGTAAGATGATGACGCATGTTCAGCAATCAATCGATCTCGGGTGGGCTGGTCGACGATAAAGGCTTCATTCAAACCGGTTTTGATGCCATAATATATTTTTCCATCTACATACTCGCCGAGCGGCTTTCCGGCGCGGGTCAATTTCTCCAAGAGGCGTAGGACCTGCGGGGACTCCAGCCGCCATCCATCGGACTTTAATTCAGCTTGTTCCATCAAAAAGCTCTCTGACCGATAAATATCGGCAAATTGCTGTATAGGCGGCCCAGGTTTCCAGGTCATGGCACGTACTTGATTTTCCTGAGAAGGTTTTTTCTTCAGGATGATGATGCTCGGGTAGGCGATTGCGTCGAAAACAGGGGCATCACCAAAGTCGATCAACTGGTGGATGGTATGCTGGGTTAAAAATGCGCGCAGTTTTTCCCCGTAGCCGGAGCGGAAATACTTGTTGGATGAGATGAAAGCAAGCGTGCCGTTGGGCCGCAGGATCTCGATGCCGCGTTCATAGAAATATACATACAGATCTGCCGTCCCTGTGTAACAAGAGAACTGTTGCTTCAGATCCTTTTTCTGATCTTTAATTCGCTCTCCCCGTACATACGGTGGATTGGCGATCACCACATCGAAGCCACCCCGCTTTCGAAACACCTCGCTGAAGTAAATCCGAAAATCGAATTTGCTGAAGTTTTGAGTAAGGATGCCCAAAATTCGGTCGATTTCAGCCCGCAGCCGTTCTTTTTCCTTTGGGGCGGTTGTGTTTTGAAATTGTTCCTTCTTCGCCTCGATTTCACCTTCCATAAACCCCTGTTTGACGCTCTGCAGCGAGTTACCGCACACGATCTTATAGTCCAGATTCGGCAGGGGTTTGATGATATGGAAATCATCCTCATCAACCACCAGCGAGAGCCACAGGCGCAGCCGGGCAATATCGATGGCAGAGGCGTCGATATCGACTCCGTAGAGGGAATGCTCAATGGCATGACGCTTGAAAGCATAGGGAGTGCGCTCCAGATCAGCAGGTAAGTAGGTTGACAGTATCTCCCGGGCTTTGACGATTTCGGTCATCATGCCAACCGGAAACGCCCCCGAACCGATCGCTGGATCGCAGATCTTGATCTCGGCCAGCGCCCGGTCGATCTCTGATGCATGGGTGCGAATACTGTCAGGCATTTGCCAGGCGTAGCTTTTCGTACCTGCTTCCTTGGCCGCATCAAAAGCCACCGCCGCCTCGCCGTGGCGGATAAACCACTCGATATCCTCTCTGGGGACGACGGGGATGTACCGTTTGTAAGATAATGCCTTTTGGACGGGTTTGGCCGGTCCAAACAATTGGCCCTGCTGCGGCTCTTCCTGGGCTAGTTTCTGTTCCTGTCGGTTCAGCGAAGTATCCAGATAATTAATTAGCGACTCCTGGCACATATAGTGGACGATCTCACGTGGTGTGTAAAATGCCCCTATGGATTTGCGGTCTTTCACTTCCAGCAAGTTCTCAAAGACTTTCCCAAGCATCTCCGGGTCGACTGCCACCTCGCGTTCGAGCGGTTCGTCCTCCCGGACAGTGAAGTTGTACAGGGTAAATGTCTCGAAGATCTTCCCAAAAGTTTTGTTGCTGATCGGAATGTGAACATTTTTCCAGTCGTACCCGCCGGAAGGTTCGAACAGGCCGCCGTTCAAGAAGGGGATCTTGCAGTTCAGTCTTGGGTAAAAGTTGTCCTTGCGTTCCACCGCAAGAGCTTCATAGAACAACGGTTCAAGCAGGTCGTTAA
>JAAYXE010000134.1 GCA_012516075.1 Chloroflexota bacterium
GAGCGGGCGGAAAGCCTCCCCGGCCGCCCAGAAGATATCGCCAAACGTGCCGTAGCGTTCGTTCACCCGGTAGAGCACCTGCCCGTCTTCGGTGGTGCGGATGTCGTCGATCCACATGATCTGGCTGTAGTACAGGCGCGGCGCAGCGGTGTGGTTCAGCCAGGGAGAGCGGTGCGGCGGGTTGTGCAGCGTCAGGTCCACATAGGGCACCGTCACCTCGGCCCAGAAGCCCTCGGGTGATGGCAGGCTGGTGAGCGGCTCGTTAGGCTGGTTGCGCACCGGTTGCAGGTTGGGGGCGTAAATGTAGCCCTGCGGCGTCTCCACGAAGGTCTGGCTGTACCACAGCGGGCGCGAGCCCACCACCTCGCGCAGCCAGGGGACCACGTCATCGTCGAAGAGCACGCCCACGTCGGGGCTGTCGATATCCGGGCGGGCTTTCACCGGCACTTTGCCGCCGATCACCCGCCCCAGGCGCTCGGCCCGGGGGAATTCCGGCAGGGCAAAGGGGCGCAGGCCGGCGGGTGCACGGCTCAGACCCAGGCTGCCCACACCCAGAGCGGCTACCTTTAAGAATTCCCGGCGTGAGAGAGTTTTCAGCTTATACCTCCACCACTTCCACCTTGGTGCTAGGCAGGCCGGTCACGGTGGCGTCGAGCATGCCCGGGTCGTACGGCACCTCGGGGGCCGTCCAGCGGAAGATCCATTTTGCGTCTTCGGGGCTGGCGTTTACACAGCCGTGCGACATGGGGGTGCCGTAGGCGTTGTGCCAGTAGGTCGAGTGCAGGGCCACCCCGCCGGTGGCGAAGAACATCGACCAGCCGATCCCGGGGGAGTCGTACGGGGCGCCGGTGGCGTTGCCGCTCATCTGCACGCCCAGGTACTTGCGCGAGATCCAGAACTCGCCGGCCGGCGTGGACCAGGCGTCGACCACCTCACCGGCCACGTTGTATTTCGCCCCGCTCGAGATCCGGCAGAAGTAGACCTCCGTATCGCCCTCGTAGCACGAAAGGGTCTGGTGGTTGATGTCCACCACGATGCGCTTGTTCTCCACCCCGGGGCGGATGGGGGCGATCTCCTCTTTCGTGATCGGGCGGAAGGCCTCTCCCGGCGCCCACAGCAGGTCCAGGCCGCCGTAGTAGTTGGGGTTGACGCGGTAGAAGACCTGCCCGGCGTCGTTGGTGCGGATGCGGTCGACCCAGAAGATCTGACTGTAATACAGGCGCGGGGGCAGGCCGTCGCGCACGCGGAAGTCCACCCACGAGTTGGGCGAGGGGTCGTTCTCGGTGAAGGCGTCCACGTAGGGGACGGTCACCTCGGCCCACATGCCCGGCCCGATGGAGGAGTTTGGCAGTTCTGTGACCGGTTCGTTGGGGATGTTGCGCACGGGCTGGAAGCGCGCCCCGTAGACATAACCGCCGGGAACTTCCACCCAGCGCTGGTTGATGAAGTTCAGGTCCTGGTAGTCGCTGACGACTTCGCGGATCCACGGGGCGACGTTGTCTTCGTACAGGATCCCCACCGTCTCGCTGTTCATATCGGGCTGGGCCTTGATCTCCAGGCTGCCCTTGGCTGCGCGGCCCAGGCGCTCAGCGTCGGGGAAATCGGGCAGCAGAGCCAGGCTGTTCCAGTGCCTGAAGGCCAGGCTGCCCAGCCCCAGGGCAGTCAGTTTGAGGAATTCGCGTCGGGTGAGAGGTTTGCGAGCCATGATGGTGTGGTTGAATACCGCCAGTGTGTGTAATGTGGGCGCGGTCCCCCGCGCCCGGGGATTAAGCATAACCAGAAAGGAGCGGGCGGTCAAGGACGCGCCTTCGCTGCCTGGCGGCCTGCCTGCCGGCAGATGTGCTTAAGCGGAGTGGCTGGGTCTTATAAGGGCAGGTTGTTAATCTCTTCATGGCTGCCAGACGCCTGAGTACCGCACCCAGGCATCCGGAACGGCGGCTGAAGATCGACTACCAGGCACCCAGGCGCCCTTCGACCGGGCATGCGGAGCATGCCGCTCAGGGTGCCGGGTAATTTGCCCGCAGGCCGTTTCGACCACGCCCATTACC
>JAAYXE010000135.1 GCA_012516075.1 Chloroflexota bacterium
ACCGTGGGCGCCGGCGTGGTGGCGGTGAACGTGGCCGTCGGCGGGCCAGGGGTCACCGTGTCGGTGGCCGGCGGAGTCACCTGCAGCAGCAGCTTCTGCCCCGGGATAATGATCGAGCTGCTGTTCAGCCCGTTCCAGGCCATCAGATCGGTCACGCTGATATCGTAGTACGCGGCAATCCACGACAGCGTCTCGCCGCTGCTGATCACGTGGTAATACTTCCCGTCGGCCTCCGGCGTCAGTCGCTCGATCGGCGTCAGCGGGCGCGGGGTCGGGCTCGGCGTAATATTCCCGGGATGGATGATCAGCTTCTGGTCGATCTGCAGCGGCCAGTCCACCTGCAGACCGTTGTACGCCAGGATGGTGTCCACACTGGTGTGATACGCCTCGGCGATGGTGATCAGCGTCTGGTACGCCTGCACGACGTGGATGATCCGGCCGTCCTTGTCGGGCGTGCTGGTGGCGACCATGCCCACAGGCGTGGGGGTGGCGTAGCCCTCCGTGTTGCTGCCGGGGATGAAAAGCTTCTGCCCGACCTGCAGCTTGCTGTCGGGAGAGATGTTGTTCCAGGTGGTCAGGTCTTTGATCGTGATCTGATAAGCCACAGCGATGGCCCACAGCGACTGGCCGTACTCGACCACATGATAGACCCTGCCCTCGGCGTCGGGCGTGGCGAGCTTCACCGGCACGATGTACTGCGGGACCCCTGCGGCTGCGCCGCTGTCGCCGCCGGTGTTTCCGCTGTTCCCGCCGCTGGGGGGCTTGTATTCACCGCACGACTTGCCGGCGATGTAAGCGGCCTGCAGCACGTAGTAGGTGCGCCCGTTGGCGGCCTGCGCCACCCCGGCCCCCACGTGGCAGTATGCCGGGTTGACGGCCGGGATCATGTGCGAGGGGTCCGACCAGACCACCATGATCTCGTCGATGGACTGGTTCATGCCTACGGCGAAATTCTCCGTGCCGTACACTTTCGCCCCGCCGCCGTAACCGGCCGCGGCCAGGCGGCCGTCCACATCGCCGATGTGCCAGGACATCTGGTTGGCGGCCATGATTTCGGCCGTGGATTGGGCCACGGCGTTGATAATCGGGTCTTCTTTCAGGGGCGGCAGACCGTTGGCCATGCGCAGGGTGTTCATGGCCGCGATCAGGTCGTATGCGGTCACACTGGACTGTGCGCTGGCGTGCAGCAGCGGTCGGAGCAGCCCGGCGAACAGCACCAGCAGAGTGAGGCAGATAATCAGTTTTGTGGATCGCACGCTGCAATTATAACGTCTGACGGGGCTGTTTCCATGCAAATTGTTTGCAGAAGCGCTGCATCTTAGCTCCGGATTTCACGATCAGTAAAAGGTTTTGCCCTCGTTCAGCATGGCGATGATTTTCTCGATGCGCCGCTGGCGCGTCTCGGGGCGTTTGGCGGTCATGATGCGGTGCAGGACAGCGTAGCGGTTGGTGCTGTTGAGGGCGGCGAAGAAGTCGCGCGCCGCCGGGTTGGCGTCCAGGGCGGCCTGCAGGTCTTCGGGGACCTGCGCGTTGGCCGGCGAGTCGTAGGCGGCTTCCCAGCGCCCGTCCTGTTTGGCCTGTTCCACCTGGGCCAGTCCCGCAGGGCGCATGCGGCCGGCGGCGATCAGCTCGGCCACCAGCTCGCGGTTGCGCTTCGACCACATGCTCTTCGGGCGGCGCGGCGTGAACTTCTGCATGAAGAAGACCTCGTCGATGCGCTTGCTCTGCCCGTCGATCCAGCCGAAGCACAGGGCGGTGCGCAGGGCCTCCTGGTAGTTGATGGAGGGGATCCCGCTGCCCTTGCGGGCCATCTTGATCCACACCCCCTGTGCGCTGGCGGCGTTTTCTTCCAGCCACTGCTCCCAGTCCTGGTCGCTTTCGAAATGGATTACCGGATAATCGGTCACGTGGTCACCTCCCGACTTGCCCCCAGATGAGCTTCAAAACCCAACTGCCTTTCTGCCCCTCCCCCGCTTAAGCACGCCTGCCGGCAGGCAGGCGGCCATGCAGGGGAGGGAATAAAAATCCGTTCCAATCCGTTCCCGAGCGACCGCAGGTCGCCATCCGTTGTCAAAATCCGTTGTCAGCGATCCGTTGTCACCTGCAGTGCGGCGGCGGCCAGGGCCACTTCTGTCCCCGCCAGGCCCACCGAGCAGAACAGCGTGATGTCCTGCTCAGAATGCCGGCCGGGACGGCGGCCGGTCACGATCTCGCTCAGATCGACCATGCGCTCCCATTCGGGCGTGCCGCTCAGGAAAAAAGGCCGGCCGTATGCAGCGGCCTGCTGGGGAGAATCGCAGGCGATTACCCGGCTGCGCTGCGCCAGCTCTGGCGGCGTCTCGCTCGCCCCGGCGAACTTGGGCCCGATGGTGTTGACGTGCGTGCCGGGCCGCACCCACGCCGCGTCCAGCACGGGGGTCGTGCTGTTCGTGGCGCAGATGAGCACGTCCGCCTGGCGCACCACTGCTTCTGCCGCATCGAGCGCCTGCACGGGCAGGCCGGTCTGCGCGGCCCAATGGGCGGCAAAGGCCTGCCGGCGTCCGGCCGAGCGGCTGTAGACCAGCACCCGGGTGAACGGGCGCACAGCGGCGGCCGCCTGCAGGTGATATCCCGCCTGGAAGCCGGCCCCCAGCACGCCCAGGACCTGCGCCCCCGGCCGCGCCATATGGCGGATGGCCACGGCGTTGATGGCTGCGGTGCGCAGCGCGCCGGCCAGCCGGCCGATCAGCACGCCGCGCAGCGCCCCGGTCTGGCTGTCGAACACCGCCACGAGCTGCTCGTGGTCGTGAGAATCGTCGGGGTATGTGTCGTACACCCGGAAGCCCACCACCTTTGCGTAGCGCGTCTCCGCGCCGGCGGTGAACACCAGCCCGCCCTCGCCGGCTTCCACCGCAAAGCGCGGCGGCGCCACCAGGGCGCCCTCCGCCCGGGCGGCGATCGCCTGCTCGATGCAGGCCACGACAGCGGGCATATCCAGTGCTTGCTTCAGATCGTCATCGGTCAGGATGCGGTACATGGCAGTCACCGGTTAGCGTCGATGTTTCTTTCAATCAGGGAAAGGGCCGTAAATGTGCGCTCATCCCCCCACAGCGCTCATTTTCGGGAGAGCAGGTAATCCCGCAGCACGATGGCCTGGTTGTGCTGCTCGTCGCGGTGCGAGTACAGCAGCGTCAGCCGGCCCTGCCGCGCCGCCTGCAGCAGCTGCTCCACCACTTCGGGGCGCTCGTCCAGCTCGGCGAAGTAGCGCTCGCGGAAGGCGTCCCAGCGCTCCAGGTCGTGCGCATACCATTTGCGCAGCTCGGTGCTGGGCGCTGCCTCTTTCAACCATACGTCGGCCTGCACCTGCTCTTTTTTCAGCCCGCGCGGCCACAGGCGGTCGACCAGCACGCGGTAGCCGTCCTGCGGGTCGGGTGGATCGTAAACACGTTTAACCTGTATGTCCATCATGGCTGCAGTCCGTGCCCTCCAATCAGCTTCATCTCGACGGAATTGGAGAATTCCCCTGAGATAGGCCGGGCAGCGGCGATCAGCGTGCGCACGCGCTCGTCCTGCAGTGAGGCGGCGTGCGCCTCGCGGTCGTCCCAGACCTCGGTCACCCACAGCGCTGATTCGTCGCTGAGGTCCTCATACACCAGGTACATGCGGCATCCGGGGAGCTGCCCCACCAGGCTGGCGGCGCGGGTCAGGATCGCTGCAAGCTGGGCGCGCTTGCCTGGCTGCGCAGTGATTTTTCCACTCCTTGCGTACATCTCGCCTCCCTGAGGTGTGGTTCTTCTTCGAGGTTCGATTGTATCATGCGGCGTAAAAAGCATACGCAGGGCCGGTCGTCGATCACCGTGCACCGGACTGGCTGCGGCGGCCGCAGAGCGGCCGTTTTTTTCGCTCCCACGCAGAGCATGGGAGCGGGATTATGGCTTTTTCGTCCGCATAAATCCACGTTCCCGGATTCAGCGCTTCAGGCCTTTCCGTGGTTCAGCAGGTCATTGGCCCCCCGTTCCCGGTTACAATTAACCCGCATGAACGCAGCGCGGTTCGAATTCCATGCGGACCTGAACGACTTCCTCCCCCGGGGCCCGCGCTTCCGCCCCCTGGAGGTCCGCTTTCGCGAGAGCCCTTCCGTCAAGCATCTCATCGAAGCCTGCGGCGTCCCGCACCCGGAGGTGGCCCTGATCCGCATCAACGGGGCGGTGGTCGATTTCAGCGCCCCCGTCCACGACGGCGACCGGGTGGAGGTGCTGCCCATCTCCGCCCTGCCCGCCGGCGCCGCCTCGCCCCTGGAAAACCAGCCCGAGGGCGAGGTGCGTTTTATCCTCGACCTGCACCTGGGCCGGCTGGCGGTCTACCTGCGCATCCTGGGCTTCGACAGCCTGTACCGCAACGATTACGAAGACGAGGAGCTGGCCCGCACGGCCGGCGAACAGGGCCGCGTGCTGCTCACCCGGGACCAGCGGCTGCTGATGCGCTCGCAGGTGCGCTACGGCTACTGGGTGCGCGCCCTGGACCCGCAGGAGCAGATCGTGGAAGTGATCTCCCGCTACCGGCTGGCCGGACAGGTGAAGCCCTTCCACCGCTGCCTGCGCTGCAACACCCGCCTGCAGCCGGTCGAAAAAAAGGCCGTGCTCGAGCGCCTGGAGCCGCTCACCCGCCGCTACTACCACGAGTTCCGGCGCTGCCCGCAGTGCGACCAGATCTTCTGGAAGGGCTCGCACTACGAACGCATGCAGGCCCTGGTGGACCGGGTGCTGGCGCTGGACGGGAAGCGGCCGTCCGCCTGACGCTCAGCCGTGCTGCAGGAACTCGCGCAGCCGCTGCGCCTTCTCCAGCCTTCCGATGAACTCGTAGGCGCGCGCTTCGTGTTCCAGAGAGAGCACCGGCGCCTGCCGCTCGCCAAACGGGATCCAGATGCGCTGCTGCGCCACATCCACCGGAGCCTCCCACGAACCGTCCGGCAGGCGCTTCTGCACCCCGCCCATGATCTCCACCTGCAGACCGTCGATCTCCAGCGCGCCGAAATGCGAGCGGATGCGCTCCGACTCGCGCCAGTACACCGGCTGGCGCACGTATTCCGCCAGGCGCCCGGCGATGGCATACGCACCGTCCGCGCTGCTCTGCAGGTCGATATCGTGCACGTCCAGCGGGACGCCCTGCAGCGCCATGCCCAGGCTGCCGGTCAGCGCCCAGGGATCGCTCATGCCCTGCAGGCAGTCTAAAAGCAGGTCCAAAACGTCGAAGTGCTTCTGCGATATCATCATCCTTTGACGTAAGACAGCTTTTCGGCGATCAGTCCCTCACGCAGCGTGTACACATCCACACCGCGCAGCGTGCCCTCCCGCCCCTGGTGGTCCACCCAGCGGTAGCGCCAGCGCATCACGGCGCGCGCGCCCAGTCCGAAGACTTCTTCGCTCTCGATGACGGTGACCGGCGCGGCGGCAAAGAATGCTTCCCAGAAAGCAAGCACAGCCTCTCGCCCCGCGTAGCGCCTCCCGTCGGGGGGCGGGCTGGTGTTTTCAAACACCGTGTCGGGGGTGAGCAGGGCCTTCATGCGCTCCTGATCGCGGTCGTTCAGGGCCTGGTTGAACTGCAGTACAACCGAAACAGGGTCGGGCGATGTGTCCACGGCGCCTCCACCCCAATTATACGCCTATACGAAAAAACCCTCCGGAAACCGGAGGGTTTTCTTTACTGGTGTTTTTCAGGAAGGGAATGCTGCCCTAATCTTCCTCGCCGCGCTGGATGGCCTGCAGCGCCAGGTAGCGCTCGCCGTATTTGTCGATGTTCTCGACCTCGATGTCGAAATTGTCGTAATGACCTTCTTCATCCGCCACCAGATCTTCAAACAGCTTCTTCGTCACGGCGTCGGCGTTCTTGGCGCACTCCGCAGCCCATTCGTTGTACTCGCGGGCGCTTTCTTCTTCCATCTGGCGGGCGTGGGCGAGCATCTCGCGCACGTCGGTGATCTTCTGCACCTCGCCGCCGACTTTCATCTCCACCTCGCCTTTGAGGAAGAGGATCCGCTCGGCCAGCTCTTCAACGTGCTTCATCTCCTGGATGGCTGTTCGCGAAAACAGCTTCCCCAGCAGGTCGTAACCCTGATCTTCACAGTGGAAGTGAAAATACATATACTGGTGCACTGCGAGCAGCTCGTCTGCCACAGCGCGGTTCAACAGTTCAATGCTCTTTTCGTGCATAAGGGACCTCCTCGAACTTCGATGGGAAACGGTACAATCAACCGGCTCTATTATAACCGGACTTTGTGCCTTCGGTCACAACCACAAGTCATCTTTCGACCATGCAATCTGTCATCATCCGCCGCGGAGGGACGCTGATTTCGCAGGCGGGAGCGGAAATCCATGTCAATGAACGACTACCCGCAGGCCGCTTCGGCAAAGAAAGCCTGCCGATGCCGCTGCGGAAGCAGACGACCGGTCCAAA
>JAAYXE010000136.1 GCA_012516075.1 Chloroflexota bacterium
ATATTATGATTTTGGAAAGTAAAATACTATGCGTATACCGCTGCAGGCAGTATCGCAAGTCAGGATGCGAGTGTCTTACGCCGAAAAAATTACATCGATAAAGGAGAACAGCCATGCAGAACCCATATTCACAACAGCCTAAAACCCCTGCGCCATCCCCAATAGAGCAAGTTAGAGACATCGAAGAATCCAGTTTGCCAAACATATTGTATGCAATTGGAGGCATCATTATCTTCTTCGGCTTCATAGGGGGATTCATAATGGGTCAAAGTGCAGGTAGGTTTGGTTTCGAAATTGGAGTGGCCCTGGCAGGCTGGATGGGCTCATTTGTATCGGGCATTGCTTTTATAGGGTTTGGAAAAATAATTGAGCTAATGGTCAAGATTTGCAATCGTTTGACTGTAATGATCATTAACCATGAGCAGTTAGCATCCAGGGTTGAACAACAGGCCCAGGAACAGCATACTTCCATTGGCTAATCAGAGCAGCATTACTGATGGCAGCAGCCCTTCGCCACGCGGAGGGCTGCTGTCGGATGGGGCGCGTAAATTCCAACACCTGGCAGCTTACTGAAGCTATAATGTAGCGATGTAAACATATTTTATAAGTATTTCTCTGGGCTCGGCCCAGGACAGTTGATTGGAAAGCAGGAGTAAAAACGGTAAAAGTCATATAATAAAGCCAGTCACTGGGCCGTTCATGTGTGCAGTCAAACACGCAGAAGGGCATTCTCCGGAGCGTCGCTACTCATCAGGAGCGTACATATTGAATATCTTCATACTGACGCTGGGCTCGCGCGGCGACGTGCAGCCTTATGTTGCTCTGGGAAAGGGGCTGGCCGCAGCCGGGCATACGGTTACCCTGGCGGCGGGAACCGGTTTTGACGATTTAGTGGCGCAGGGCGGCCTGCGCTACGCTCCGATCGATGCGGACATTTTTCAACTTCTGGATGCGGCCAGAGCACAGGGCTCTACCGGTGGGATGAGCCGGCTGTCGCTGATCAAAATGGTCATGCCTATGATGCGCCGTGTGCTCGAGCAGTCCTGGGAGGCTGCCCAGGGGGCGCAGGCGATTATCTTCCATCCCAAACCACTGGCCGGCTACCATATCGCCGAAGGGCTGGGAATCCCCGGCTTCATGGCCCTGCCCGTGCCGTTGTACTCCCCAACGCGCTGCTTCCCCAGCCCGGCCCTGCCGGTAAAAGATCTGGGAGGTTTTTTAAACCGCCTGAGCCACGGGCCGGTCCTGGCGGCGGCCTCCGCCCCTTACCGGCGCATGGTCAACGACTTTCGCAGGCAGGTCCTCGGGCTGCCGCCGGTGCGGGATGAAATGACCCTGCACGGCCAGCCGCTGCTGCGCCTGTACGCCGTCAGTCCGCATGTCCTCCCGCCCCCGCCCGATTGGGACCCGGCTTCTATCCTGACCGGCTACTGGTTCCTGGACGCTGCCCCGGGCTGGCAGCCGCCGGACGATCTGCTGGCGTTCCTGGATGCCGGGCCCGCCCCGGTCTACGTGGGCTTCGGCAGTATGGCGGTGCAGGATCCCGTTCGCACCACCCGCACCGTCCTGCAGGCGCTGGCACGCGCCGGCCAGCGCGCCGTGCTGGCCGCCGGGTGGGGCGGCCTGCGGGCGGAAGACCTGCCGGAATCGGTGTACATGCTGGAGTCCGCTCCGCATGACTGGCTGTTCCCGCGCATGGCGGCCGTGGTCCATCACGGCGGGGCAGGGACCCTGGCAGCCGGCCTGCGGGCCGGAAAACCGACCCTGGTGTGCCCGTTCCTCGCCGACCAGACCTTCTGGGGCTGGCGGGCAGCCGGGCTGAAAGTCGGGCCTGAACCGCTGCCCTATAAGCGCTGGACCGTTGAAAAGCTGGCGGAAGCTATCCGGCTCACGGCGACGGACGCGGGCATGAGAACACGGGCGGCAGCGCTGGGCGAGAAGATCCGCAGCGAGGATGGGGTCCGCAGGGCGGTAGAAATCATCCAGGGCGTGCTGGATCGATGGCCTTACGAACGGCTGTGAAGCCGGGCAAGCGCGTGGAGTTCTTTTCCTTCTCCAGGATGGATATCGCAAACAGGTGACCCTGGCAGGTTTTTCTTAAATAAAAACAGGGCGGCACAGCCGTCCTGTTTTTATTTACTCATTTACCGCACCCGGTAGCGGTGGTAAAGCGCCAGCACGGTGTCTGCATAATGGTACTCAACGTCGATGGGTCCGTATTCGCGCAGCGCTTCGCGCAGGTTGCCGCGGTGTTTGTCCGTCAGCTTTTTGAGATAGCGAGTCCCATACTCGATGTTGAAATCGGCGTCCCGCAGTTCCACCATTGTTGGCCTGTCCTGAAAGCAGGGGCCTTTGGGACACATGAAATCCGAGGCTTTTCCATCGCGCGGCATGACCTGCATCAACCCCACGGCGCCGCTGCGCGAATAGGCCAGCCGGTTGCCCCCGCTCTCCTGCCAGATCAACGCCGCCACCAGGTCCGGGTCCAGTCCGTTGGTGGCGGCGTGCTCGGTGATCAGGTCGCACCACTGCAGGATCTCATCCGGGAAGGCTGCGCTCACCGCACAGCCTTCGGTTGCGCGAGCGGGGGTTCGGGTGGATGTAGCTGCTCCGAGCACCACCATCGCTCCGGCTACCAGAAGCATGGTCATCAGAATTCTGGAAAGACAGGAACCCGGTGATTCGGCGTTTTGATATTCGGCCTGGCTGCGTTTCATGAGGCAGTGATTATAGCGATGATTGGTGGCTGCGGTGACCGATAGAATTGCAAGGATCAGATATGCCGGCAGTGAGGGCTGTCGATTGCGTATAGATTACTCTTCCCGGGGGATCACCACGCGCAGCAGGGTTCCTTTGTTGGGAGCGGACTGGATGGTTACCGTGCCGCCGGCTGCTTCCGCCCGCTCCTGAACACCTACCAGGCCCAGATGGCCCTTGCGGGCCATGGCGACCCAGTCATTGGGCAGCGTAAAACCGCGCCCGTCGTCTTCAATCTCCAGCCTGGCCGATCCATTGTCCAGTTCGAAGCGCACGCAAACGTGTTTGGCCTGAGCGTGCCGGACAACGTTGTTGACCGCCTCCTGGTAAATCCGGAAGAGCGCCAGCCGGACCGTCTCGGGCAGCCGCTGCCCATCGTGAGCCAGCTGCAGGCGGATTTCAATATCGGGGTTCTTGGCCGCAAAGGTCTCCGCATGGGAGCGAATAGCCTTTTCCAGTCCCAGAGGAACCAGGGTGGGCGGACGCAGCTCGCTGGAAAAGGCGCGCAGTTCGCTGATCTGTTTCTGCAAGACTGCCTGCAGCGAGCGGAGGTTTTCCTTCAGGCTCTCCTGCTGTGCCATTTCAATGGCCTTCGAAAGCGATAAATTGATCGAGATCAATTCCTGCAGCGGTCCATCGTGCAGGTCCTGGGCGATGGTCAGGCGCTCGCGCTCACGCTGGGCAATCAGCCGCTTCTGCACCTCCAGACGAGCTACCTGAGCGCGCATTTCCTCCTCGCTGCGTTTGCGCTGGGTGATATCCTGGAAGATGGCTACCGCGCCGGTTACTTTCCCGTCGCGATCGAAAATGGGCGCCGTGCTGGCCAGCAGGTCGCGCTTCTGCTGGTCTGGCCAGATCATCACCAGTTCTACGTTGGTGTGTGTCTCCCCGTCCAGGGCTGAGCGCGTCAGCGGCAGATCGCGCGGCGGGAAGGGCGTACCGTCGGGATAGCACAGATGCAGGTCGGCAAACACCTGGTAGCCCTGGTTGTAAGGGATGGGCCGGGCGAAAAGGCGCTCGGCAGCAAGGTTAGCGAGCAGGATGTTGCACTGCTCGTCGGTAACGACGATGGCTTCCGGTGCATTTTCGATAATCGCCTTCAGCTTTGCTTGTTCGGTCTCCAGCTGGGCGAGCAGGCTTTCGATCTCGCTGACATCGTGCCATACCGTTACCGCCCCGTGGATTTTTCCATCCATTACCAGCGGCGAAGCAGAAACCACCACGGTGACGTCCTGATTCAGGCGGTTGCGGAAGATAAATCGCTGTCCGGTGGTGGATTTTCCTTTCAGAGCGAGCAGGGAGGGGAACTCCTCCTGGGTGACCGGCGTGCCGTCCAGCCGGCGGATAGCCAGGCGGGCAATGATATCTTCATGCCTCAGCGTCGTGTCGAAGCCGTAGTCATTAATGGCAGCAGGGTTGGCGCGCAGCGGCGAGCCGTCTGCATTGTAAATGACCACGGCGTCGGTCATCGCCGCGAAAACGGTGTTGATTTCATCCGCCCGGCGGCGAGCTTCTTCTGCGGCGCGGTGGCGCTCGCGCAGCTCGAACTGCAGGCGGATGTTGGTGTCTTCCAGTTTTTCGTTGATATCCGCCAGGCGTTCGTTGGCCTGCGCCAGGCGCTGGTTGGCATCGCGCAGCTCAGAGGCGCGCTCGGCGACACGCGCCTCCAGCTCGCTCTTCGCCTTGCGCAGCTCCTGTTCGGCCAGATCGCGCTCGGTGATGTCGAAAGCCGTGACCACCAGCGCCGGGCGGCCTTCATAATCGATGCTGCCCGCCGTGACGTCCGCCCAGCGCTCCTGACCGTTTTTAGTCAGCAGCTTCAGCTCATAACGTACGGGCAGTCTCTCCGTCTGGCTCGCCGTGTTGTGGTGGACCCACTGTCCGGTCAATCCGCCCTGCTTCAGGATCTCCTGGTAGGAGGGGTGGGCGATCTCCCAGAAATACATTTTCCTCAGTTCACTGGGACTGTAGCCGGTGATCATGCGCGCTGCCGGATTGGCATAGCGGATGCGCATATCCTGAACGATGAAAATGGCGGAAGAAGTAGTCTCTGCAAGCTTACGGAAGCGAGTTTCGCTCTCGGCGAGGGCTTCCTGGGCTCGCTTGCGTTCGTTGATTTCTTCCATCAGCTCGCGGTTGGTGCGGGCGAGCTGCTCATTCGCCAGACGGAGTTCTTCGGTGCGCTCCAGCACGCGAATCTCCAGCTCCTCCTGGGCCCGGCGCAGCGCTTCTTCGGCATGCCGGCGTTCAATCGCGTAGCGGATGGTCCGTTCGAGCAGGGAAGGGTTGAGATCGTTCTTGACCAGGTAGTCGGTGGCGCCTGCCTTCATCGCCTTCAGGTCGACATCGTAACTGCCCTGACCGGTCATCAGGATCACGGGCGCCCGATAGCCGCGCCTGACCAGCTCGTGCGCCAGCTCCAGTCCGTCATGCCGTCCAAGCCGGTAGTCCACAAGGAAGACGTCGAAATCGTTCTCCTCGCAGGCAGCAAGCGCGCCTTCATAAGAGTCAACCCATTTCAGCTCAAACTGGCCGGGTTTGACTTCTGACAGCAGTGCATGGGTCAATATATAGTCGTCCTCGTCGTCTTCAACGAGTAATATTTTCCAGCGGCTGTGCAAGCTCTGACTCCTTAATGCGTGCAGATCGAGGGGCGCAAATCTGCGCTCTCGTCTGGCAGCGGCGGCCCTGCAGGCTGTCCGTCTCAGTTAACAAGGCAAGCAAACGGTAAACAGTGCTCCCTGATCGGGAAGGTTTTCAACCGTTATCGTACCCATGTGTCGGGCGATGATCTCATGCGAGATCAATAAGCCCAGGCCAATACCATATTCTTTCGTTGTGAAGAATGGTTCGAAGATTTTTGGAAGGTTTTCGTGAGCAATTCCCGGGCCTGTGTCCCGGAAATGAATGCGCACCTGCCCAGATTTGCAGTCATGTTCAACCGAGATATATAGTTTACCACCTTCTGGCTGCATTGCCTCGATGGCGTTCATACAGATATTAAGGAAGACCTGTTTCAACTGATCGGAATCACCGCGCACGGTGAGCGACTCACCACCGCCCGGCGCCTGCATCCAGTCTACCTTCTGGTGATCCAGATGCGGTTTGAGCAGCCGGTGGACGTCTTCCAGCAGCTGGTAGATTTCGACTTCCCCTTCGGGTCTTGATTCCTGCGGCCGGTAGAGATCCAGGAGCTGGGTGACCATGGTTGTCAGGCGCTGGATTTCAGACGCAGCGAGCGAGAGATATTCCTGCTGGGGGGAATCCGGATCCAGCTCCTGCTGGGCTAAGAACAGGCAGTTCTTGATGATTTGCAGGGGGTTGTTCAGTTCGTGGGCCACCTGAGCGACCATGCGCTCCAGAGCGACCAGTTTTTCGGTGTTGACATCGCGTAGATGGCGGGTCTGTTCCACCTGAAGTGATGTTTCCAGGTCCTGCAGTCTGCATGCCAGGCCGGTAACCGCAGCCGCGCCGGCAGCCAGCATTTGAACCCGGGTCACGGCTTCATCCGTCTGCGCGCTGTCTGCGGGCGTGCCAAAGCCTGCATAAGCTTCTGTGAGATCCTCTCCGGTCGAGGTGGAAGCCCAGACGAAGGTGAACCCGTCCATCTCCGCCCGGTTGAGGAAAGCAGGCTGGATTTTTAGCCGGACAGCTTTACGGCCGCTGCACGAAACGACCAGGGGCTGAAGGTCTTGTGGAGACACTTTCACGGTCTGAAGGTGCAGGCGCTGTCGTGCGGACAAACGCCAGGCGCAGCAGGCAGTTTCCTCCCGGGCAAGAACCACAGCGGCAGCCGCAGCGGGCAGACCGGCCGTTGCACCTTCCAGGAGCTGGCGCAGGGCGTTCTCCAGATGCGAGCTGCCTGCAGGGGCGGCACCGTCAGGAGAGCCTGTGGGCAGAAAACCGGGCTGTAAAGCTTGCCGGCTGCTTTCCTGAGAAGATGGTGATTGCTCGGGTTTCATCTCATCTTCAGAGCGCCAGCGGAGGGATTGGGCTGGCTCTTTTACGAGTGTTCATCGGGCGGGAGCTGTACGGTTTCGAACCAGTATCTGCCCACCGCCTTCATGGCACTGACCATTTCATCAAACCGGGCCGGTTTCGTTATGTATCCGGAAACTCCCAGACTGTAGGTATAAACGATATCTTCTTCGGCCCTTGAGGTCGTCAGAACCACCACCGGAATACGGCGCAGCTTGGGGTTTTTTTTAATTTCCGCCAGCGCCTCGCGCCCGTCCATGCGGGGCATGTTCAGGTCGAGAATGATCAGGTCCGGACGGGGTGCGTCGGCGGGTTTACTGTATTTACCTCGCTGCAGCAGATAGTCCAGTAACTCTTCTCCATCAGAAACGAAGCGGATTTCATCACCAAGCCTGGCTTCTTCGATAGCTTCCTGGTTTAACAGCTGATCATCAGGGTCGTCCTCTGCCATTAGGATCGAAATTGTCCTCTCCCCTTTCATGCTGTCTCCTGAGGGCCGGGAACATCCACCGGCAAAATATGGGTGAAAGAGGCCCCCACTCCTCCCTGAATAAACGGCCAGGCTGCAGAAACCAGCCTTCTATCTCTGATGAAATCCATGATGCGTATCAATCCTCCACGGTAAAGTTATTACCCAACTTCAACTCTGTTCCGGCCGTTCCCCTTCGCCACATACAATGCCTGATCGGCGCGCCCGAGCAGGCTGCCCAGGTCGCGCGTGTCTTTCAACGCATTGGCCACGCCCATACTGGCGGTTATGGTGAGGGTGATATCGGTCGGTGTATGGTTTGTGTGTGTGATAAACGGCGCCGGGATCACCAGCGGATCCTGCAGCCGGTCGCGAATCCGCTCGGCGATGGCGCATGCCATGAACAAATCTGCTTCAGGGAGCAGGATAGCAAACTCATCGCCGCCGTAGCGGCCCAGGATGTCTACCTCGCGCACCGAGCTGCGGAAGCGTTCCGCAACAATTTTAAGCACCTGGTCTCCTGCGGCGTGCCCGTATGTATCGTTGATCTGCTTGAGGTGGTCGACATCGATCAAAATGGCCGACAGCGGGCGGTTAAAACGCCGGGCGCGTTCAATCTCGCGCTGGCCGAGGTCAAAAAAGCCCCGGCGGTTGAAAATTCCCGTCAGCCCGTCGGTCAGGGCCATTTTCTGCACTTCGGAGTGCAGCATCGCATTCTGGATGGCGGCTGTCGTGGTGGTGGCGAAGCTCATCAGCAGCCGCAGGTCGGAATCGGTGAAGGCGTGCGGCTGCGAGGAGGTCAGATAAAGCACTCCCAGCACATTGCCGCTCAACAGCAGCGGGGCCAGCAGCGCCGATCGAACCACGGGCTGGCCGCTGCTCTGGGTATCAAGACCTGTTTCGCGCGCCCGGTCGGCCAGCGTGTCTTCGATCAGCAGCGGCCGGCGCTCGCGCACGGAGCGGGCCGGGTAGTCGTTGTTCTGGGGGACGGAAAATTTTTTGATACGCGGGTCGGTAAAGTCGGTGATGGCGCGGATTTGAAGCTGACCAGTCTCGGGCGTCACCAGATACAGGAAACCCTGCTCGGCGGCGGGGATGGCGCTCTGGGCAGCGTCCAGTATCTGCCGCAGCAGAGTCTCCAGGTCGATGGTGTTCAACAGGGCTGCGGTGGCGGTGCGCAGGGCGTCCAGCTCGCGGGCGCGCTGCGCCTCGGCTGCATATAAGCGGGCGATCTCGGTCGCAGTTTTGCGGATTTCCACCTCGGCGCGCTTGCGCTCGATAGCATAGCGGATGGAGCGTTCCAGCAGCGGGGCAGTCACCTCTCCTTTCACCAGATAATCAATCGCGCCCGCTTTCATGGCTTCCATATCCACCTGGTAGCTCCCCTGACCGGTCATGAGGATGAGCGGCGCTTCTATGCCCATCTGAACGGCCTGGCGCAGCAGCGATAGCCCGTCTTTATCACCAAGCTGGTAATCGATGAGGAAGAGGTCGTAGCGGTTTTCTTCGAACGCGCGCAGAGCCTTATCATAGGAATCGACCCAATCCAGCTCGAAGCGAATTTCTTCCACTCCATCGGCCAGATAAGAGCGGTCGCTCAAATGATCCCTGGTGATCATGTAGTCTTCTTCATCGTCATCAACGAGAAGGATTTTCAGCTTTTTCCCCATACCCAATCAATTCCTGTTTTTCTCCCCAGTGGATCTGTGATTTGCCGGAAAACGGGCGACCGTCTTCAATGCGGCAGTTCGACAATCTCGAACCAGTATCGACCTAACGCCTGCATCACTTGAATAAGCCTTTCGAACTGGACCGGCTTGGTGATATAACCACTCACGCCCAGGTCGTATGAGCGCAGGATATCCTCTTCAGCTTTCGATGTGGTCAGCACAACCACGGGGATCGAGCGCAGATCTGGATCCGCCTTGATTTCTTCAAGCGCCTCCCGCCCGTCTTTGCGCGGCATGTTCAAATCCAGGAGGATTAACCCCGGACGGGGTGCATTCTCTTCATTGTACCCGCCTTTTCGGTAGAGGTAGTCCATTAATTCCTCTCCGTCCTCGACGAAAATCAGGGTGTTGGCAAGGTGCGCCTCAGCCAGGGCATCCTTGGTCAGAAGGCGGTCATCGGGATCGTCTTCGGCCATAAGAATGACGATAGACCGGTTAGTGTTCATTCGTATCTCCGTTTTCGTGTCCACTTGGATGAATGGGTAGGGTGATGATAAAGATGCTGCCCACTCCGGGTGTGCTCCTGGCGGTGATGCGACCGTTATGCCGCTCGACGATTTTTCGACTGATCGCCAGCCCGATGCCGCTGCCATCGTACACGGTGTGACCGTGCAAGCGCTGGAAAGGCAGGAAGATGCGATCCAGGTATTTTTCGTCAAAGCCGATCCCATTATCGCTTACATAGATCGATACGGTTGAATTTCCTTCGGGTGTCTCCGGATTTTCATCAATGAAGACTTTTACATGCGGCGGGACGCCGGGCCGGTTGAATTTCAGCGCGTTGCTGATCAAATTGCGGAATAACTGCTGCATCTGTGTGCGGTCCGCCTCGATCACAGGTAAATTACCGACTTCGACCCATCCGTTGGTCCTGGAGATCTGGTGTTCGAGTTCCTCCTGGACATCTCGCATAACTTTATTAAGATCAACCTGGGCAAAGGGGTTGGCCCGGGTGGTAATCCGGGAATAGGAAAGCAGATCATTGATCAGGGTTTGCATCCGGTTGGCCGATGAGCACATGCGCTCAATGTAATCGCGTCCACCGGGATCAATGCTCGAACCGTATTTAATTTGCAGCCGCTCACCGAAGGCCTGGATTTTTCGCAGAGGTTCCTGCAGATCGTGGGAGGCGATGTAAGCGAAATCCTGCAGCTCGCGGTTGCTGCGCTCCAGTTCCACGGCGTATTTTTTCAGCGCTGCTTCGGTCTGCTTGAGTTCGGTGATGTCGACCATGATCCCCTGCAGGAACAGCGCAGTTCCGGTGCTGTCTTTTACAATGTTGCCAGCATCCTGGATCCAGCGTATCTCACCGTGGCGGTTGTACAGCCGGTATTCCAGGCGGTACGGTATCCCCTCGTTCACCATTTTGTGATACTCGTCCAGCACCCGGAAGCGGTCGTCGGGATGCAGATGCGACCCCCAGATCCCTTTCTGAGACATCCATTCCTGAGGGGCGTAGCCGAGAATATTTTCCACCTGCGGGCTGATGTACAGGGTTTCCGTAGGATTTTCCAGCGAGACGACATATGTGATCGCCGGAATCTGTTCCACCAGCATCCGGTACTGGGCCTCAGCCTGGCGGAGCTTGGTATCGCGTTCCTGCAGCGCCGCGGCCATCTGATCGAAGGATCTGGCAAGCTGGCTCAACTCCCCGGCTGCAAACACATCGGAAGGGGTCAGCCCGGTGCGGGCGCCCAGGTCGCCTTCAGCCAGCCGCTGCGTGACAGCGACCAGAGCATGCACTTTACGCAGAATGGTGTAATCGGCGATTAACCAGGCAGCCAGCAGGCTGACCAGGGTGATCAAACTGAGCGTGGCCAGGTTGGTCAGCAGATTCCGGTTGACACTTCTGTATGCCAGTTCGGTGGGAATACCGTAGCTGATGTACGCCCCGTTCCTGCCAATATCCAGAAATGAAAAGGCGTACAGACGCTGGATGCCGTCTTCTCCTGTGAGCACCGCCACCCCGTTCCCACTGGCGTCCACAGCGGAGCGCACAGCGGCCATGTCCGGAAAGGATTCTCCAATCCAATCGCCGGTTTGCGGGTAGCGGCTGAGGATCTGTCCCTGATGGTCCAGCACGAGAAAGACAGCTTCATCGGGGATATTGGCCTGGGAGCCAACCCCTTCAAGCCAGTTCAGCTTCTGAGTTGCCAGCACAACCGCCTGCACCTCGCCGTTTTTGTCCAGAATGGGGTGGACGAAGGGCAGTATGATATTCCCGTCGATGCGGCTGATGACAAAATCACCCGTGACAAACTCGCCAGTCCGCAGCCCATCGACAAAATACGGCCGGTCGGCAATATTGAGGCCCGCGTCAAAAAAGCCCGAATGGCAGATCAGATTACCGTCAGGAGTAACCAGGCCCAGATCGGCATAATCCGGGTACAGAGGAAGCAGCTCGGAGAGAAAAGCGCTGCACATCTGGGGATCGCTGTCCTGGATCTCGGGGAGCTGGGTGAGCGCGGTGATCAGCTGCCGGGCGCCTTCGATCAACGCCATCTGGTTTGATTTGGCCAGCAGAGCAACTCGAAGAGCCTCCTCCTGGGCTCGATCAGCGGCAGCCCGGCGCTCTTCTAGGCCGGTATACATAATTAACCCCAGCGCAGGTAGAGCAGAGAGAAGAACCAGAAGAATCAGGCGAGAGCGGAGACTCTGTAGATATGAAAACATCTGCCCTTGTCAGAGGAAAGGCCAGCCCACTGGTTATCTTTCCTCGTGTGAAATCTGGCTTGAGTATACCAAATCTTCAGTCGTCTGTCCTTTTAATGACCCATTGTCTTCAGGCAGGGAGCACATTCAGGACACCGCGTTCGAGCGTGCGCCTGCACAGGAGAAAAGGCGCAGAAGTTTTTCATGCTCAATTAATGTTCTAAGGGAATTTACTTACGCAGCAGGTAGGGTAAACCCTAGCGTACTTTACGGACCAATCCCCATTGAAGCAGCCGGCGATTATCTGTATAGTATATACAGGTTACGACGTCAATTTTATATCAAGTAAAGTATATGGTCGTAACGAATATTATTCCGTTTTTCTTCAGAAGGAGGATTTTAGATATGGGTATCTTGAGCTGGATCATTGTAGGCCTGATTGCCGGCTGGCTGGCAGGCGTGGTGATGAAAGGGAGCGGCTACGGTGTGATCGGGGATATCATCCTCGGGATCATCGGAGCTCTGGTTGGTGGTTTTCTCGCCAGCGCTCTCTTTGGGGTTGACAATGCGATTTCGGGTTTTGACATCTCAACCCTGATTGTTGCATTCCTGGGGGCGGTGGTCGTTGTCGCCCTGGTGCGCGCTCTGCCCGGGCGTTCGCCGGTGTAGTTCGTCAGTTTTCTTTTGGACTGCGGAGGAGCAGGGTTTGCCTGCTCCTCCATTTTATTTAATCGGGCGTATTCCTGAAGACTGGACGGGCTGACGTGTTCTACAGCGGTCAGTACGAGTGTATTTTTGGGCGCTGACCATGAAATAATTGCACGTATCTCTTTTCCTGAGTCTGAATCTTACCGGCCCATACTTTGAGCGCAGAGCGCCCGGTTTGCCGCTCCCACGCGGAGCGTGGGAGCGAGAAAGACTTTTTACTGCTCCTGTACGCGGTCCCGCATCTCTGTGCTGCTATGTGGGGTACGTGCATCACCGGTCGCTGACCGGCAGAGGCGCTCGACCTCAGAACGGGCGCTCTCCTCCGTCGCGACGACCAGCACGTCACCCTGGTGCAGGACGGTGCCGCCGTGAGGGATCAGAAAACGATGCCCGCGGCGGATGGTGGCGATCACGCAGTCCAGCGGCCAGGAGATGTCCTGCACGCGCCTGCCGTCGCAGGCTGAATTTTCTTCCACTACAATTTCGGCGATGTGCACCTGCTCGTCGCTCAGCGCACCCAGCCGCACCTGCTGCGCGCGATGGCGCAGGGCTGTCCGGCGTGAGAGGGCCAGGTTGTATGCGCGAATCAGGTCTCTGCGGTGCAGCAGGCCAACCAGCCTGCCGGGATCCTCACGGCTGACAACCGGGATGCGGCCGATGTCGTGCGTGCTCATCCGCCGCAGCACATCTCCCAGAGTCTCGTCCGGGAAGGCGGTGATCAGATCACGCGTGCAGACATCCCCCACCATGAGCCCGGTTTTGCCATCTGAACGGGCCAGGTCAAGGTCGTGAATGGTGCACATGCCCACCAGGCGGTCCTTTTCGTCGAGCACGGGTAAACCGTGTCGGCGGGTGCGATCGAGGACTGCAGCGGCTTGTGTCAGGGAATCCGTTACGCGCAGCGTGGGCGGATCCTGCGCCATCACCTCCCTGACGGTGATGGCCTGCATCACCTCCACGTCGCGACCGCGCTCCAGACGAATCCCCTTCCGGGCCAGTCCGAGTGTATACACCGAGTCACGCTGCAGGTATTCGGCTGCCAGCAGACTGATCACCACAGCAAACATCAAAGGCAGGATGATGCGGTAATCATTGGTCATCTCGAACAGGAGCAGGATGGCCGTCAGGGGAGCGTGCACCGCGCCGGCGAGCACGGCTCCCATCCCCACCATGGCAAAGGCGGGCGTCGCAAGCGGAAGGCCGGGAAACAGCAGGTTCGCCAGCGTACAGAATGCCGCGCCCAGCACCGCTCCCAGAAAGAGCGACGGCGCGAAAACACCGCCCATAAACCCGCCGCCGATGCTGATACCGGTCATCAGCAGCTTGGCAGCGAGCAGCGCCAGCAGAAAACCGGCCGAGAACACCTGGTTTGCCAGTATTTGCTCAAGAGTTTCATAGCCTACGCCGAATACCTGCGGCAGGAAAATGCCCGTCAGGCCCACGATCAGGCCGGCCGCCACAGGTTTGACCCAGCGCGGCGCCTTCCAGCTCTGGAACACGTCTTGAGCAAGGTAGAGCACACGTACATACAGCGCCGAAACCAGACCAGCCAGCAGGCCGAGGACGAGATAAAACGGCAGCTCCAGGATGGAACCGAACTCATACGCCGGTACATGAAACGCCGGCTGGGGTCCGGACACGGCCTGGGTGAAGATGGAGGATGCAACGGATGCTACCAGGATGCTGCTCAGGGCGCCGACACTGATCTCGCCCAGGATTATTTCCAGGGCAAAAAACACTCCTGCAATCGGCGCGTTGAACGCTGCGGCAACACCGGCCGCGGCGCCGCTGGCCACCAGCGCGCGTACGCGGTCATCCGAGAGGCGCAGCACCTGCCCGGCCATGGAGCCCAGGTTCGATCCGATCTGCACGGAAGGATCTTCCGGTCCGACCGAGGCACCGCTGCCGATGCTCAGCGCGGCGGCCAGGATTTTGGCCGGTACCCTTTTGTAGCGCAGACGGCCGCCTGCCAGTGCCACGGCTTCCATGATTCCGGCAACACCGTGGTGGCGTTCGTGGCCCACCAGGAAGGCGCCGATCAGACCGACGATCAGGCCGCCGCTCACCGGAAGCAGCGCAACGGTCCAGTCTCCGTAGGCGGCCAGCGCCCCGCCCAGCTGGTCGAAAAAGATCCACCGGGCAATGACGATGCCCTGTTTGAACAACCACACACCAATTCCGCTGGCCAATCCGACCAGACCGGCCAGGATGAGGGGCAAAGCGGGTTCATAAAGCTGCCTGCTTTCCAGGCGCTCGAGTAGATTGCGCATGTTATTGTCTTACCTCGCCAGTAATGATAAATAGAGTATACCGCTCACGAGGCGAAATTAAAAAACAAGGAGCCGTCACTTGGACGGCTCCCTGCCGCGCTGCGGCTCCCTATCGAATATCGAGGAGGGATGCCGCAGCGCTGGTTAACGTACTACTATCGTACATGTGGGCATCACCTCCTCTGAGTGGGATAGCAAAGGAGGGGGTAGTCTCCTACCCGCACCGGCTCAGAGGAGCAGCTCCTGTGGCCAGTCTGGATAGTATCACATGTTTTCGCCCATATGTCAATGGCGACCAATTAAGTCATAATAAGTATTCCCTGGCGGCAGGAGCGTCCTTCGTGATGTTCGCCAGGCCTAAGCGCTCGAAATGTGCCCGGCAATCCCCGGCCAGTTGGACAGCGGCTGGTCGGAGCGCACCAGGTTGATTCCGGCCTGGCGGAACTTTTCAAATGCCGCATCGGCCTGATCGGTGTAATCGACAATCCCGGGCACCACCACTGGTGAGCAGCAGTCCTCCAGCAGGTATATCTTTCGAACCAGGCTTTCGTCCTGCTGGCGGACGTCCGCCAGCAGATCTTCAACCGTCCAGGCCACACAGTGGCTTTTCGCCTGGCCGGCGATCACCAGGGCATCATACTGCTGCAGTTTTTCGAAAATTCGACTGCTCTTGCGCCCCAGGACACGACCGTCCGGTCCTTCCTGCACCTCGGGACCGATAACGGAATAGCTTTCGGTGAGCGGCTGGTTGCCTTTGATAATCATGTCCGGCTGCGAGGCGCGGGCGATGGTGTGGAAGAAAACGGCCTCTTCCACGGCGGATACCAGGGCGTGCCCTGTGCTCCCCAGCATGGCGTGGTACGGCCAGATGGTCAGGTCGTATTTTCCCTGTTCCTTTAGCTGGCGGGTGTAAGATTCGAGCAGCTCCTGTCCATACTCCGGGGTGATCCCCAGACTGGGTGCCACCGCCGGGTTGAATTTCCAGCGCCCCTGGACCACATCCTCCACGCTGACCAGTGTGTTTGCAGGGGGGTGATTGCCCTGTGCGTCGATCAGGAAAATGGCGTGGAAAATCTGGATTGCCTGGTGAGTATCCAGGGTCAGGGCGATATGAGTGATCTGCCCCAGATTTTGATAGAGAAAAGTCACCAGACGACGGTTATCGTCTACGGCACCGGTCCCCGAGCGGCCCCCAACGTAAAGTTCATATTCGGGAATGCAAAACGTATTCTGCAGGTCAACGCCCAGAAATGCGATCTTGAACTCATCTTCGGCTGCCGGACGGATGGCATGCAGCCCGGCCCAGCGGCGGGCTTGGCGGGCACGCTCCTCGTACGGCACTCTCCAGACCTGCCCGACCGCATCGGGGTTAAAGTGATCAGGTATGGGGAGTTGAGAGTGTCTGGTTGAGGTGTTCATTTTCTTAATCAGGGTCGTGCCTTCCAGGCCTTTCAGGTTTTCAACTCCGGGAAGCTTCCCGGCCAGCCGTGTGGGCTGGTGGATCAGAATCGGCAGATGCTGCGAGCAAATCCAGGTTTCGGTATCGCGAAAGACAAAGGAAACCAGCGGGATTTCATCCGGTCCCCGCTGACAGTAAACACATACACGATTGGTTTCGTTCACGTAGTCACCTCTCATTGATCGGTTTTCGAGTTTTATTTTCTGCGGCCGCGTCCGGGGCTGCGGCGGCCTGATGACGCTGAACCGCGGTAAGCCGGCGCAGTAATGGCGCAGATACGGCACAGGCGCGCATCGTTCATGCGGCTGAGCAGGCGCGGGTCCATCTCATCCTTATAGTCCGCTGTAGTGATCACGGTCGGCAGGGCGGCGTTGTAGCGGAAGTTGAAGAGCTGGTACAGCTTTTCGCGCACCCAGGGGGTCATTGACTGTGTGCCCAGGTCGTCCAGGATCAGCAGCGGTGAGGTGCGCACCTCTTCAAAGCGGCGGTCGAGTGTCACTGTGCTGGTGGGACTGAAGGTGGCCCTCAGGTGGTCCAGCAGATCGGGCACGACCACAAACAGGGGTGGGTAGCCCAGGTCGGCGCGGTAATTGGCGATTGCCGCGGCCAGGTGCGTTTTCCCACACCCGTAGGAGCCAGTAAACACCAGCCAGCCTTCCGGGCGCGCGGCGTATTCCTGCGCAACGTGCAGGGCATTTTCCAGGCTTTTGAGCTCCTCCGGCTTGAGACCCTCATTAAGGCGCAGGTCAAAGCTGGCAAACGTGCGCTCGTTCATCAGGTCCAGAGAGGAGAGCTCGTGGTGACCGATGTCGATGGTCGGCCGGCGGTAATCTGGAGCAATGATGCGCATGATGGTCACCAGCTCGGGGTCCTCCAGCCGTGAGCGGATGCGTCCTTCAATTTCATCCAGCGTCAGGTTGGTGGTGACCACCAGCGGCAGGCGGTTGATGTAGCGGTAATTGATGATCTGGAACAGTTTCTCCTGCGCCCAGGGTGTGGCATTCTGCGTGCCGAAGTCGTCCAGCACCAGCAGTGAGGCCTGGCGCACTTCTTCAAAGCGTTCTTCGAAGCTGGTGTCGTCGCCCTGGTAGGCAAAACGCAGTGAATCCAGCAGGTCTGGCACCGTGATGAACAGGGTCGGCACGCCGATTTCCACGGCGAAGTTGGCGATTGCTGCGGCCAGATGCGTTTTCCCGCAGCCGTAACCGCCCTGCAGCACCAGCCAGCCCTGAAGCGAGCGGGCAAACTGCTGGGCGTGGTTGTAGGCCCGTTCCAGAGAGGCCGCCTGCTGCGGCCACAGGCCTACCCGGCCGCGAGGGTGGAAGTTGTCGAAGGTAAGGTGAGACAGCTCGTCCAGGTGGCTGAGCGCAAACAGCTTCTCCCGCACCCGCTGGCGGATATCAGCATGCCGGCAGGAACAGATTTCCAGTTTGCCAAAATTGGGATGGCCGACCGGAACATCCATCCGCAGATAGCCGATACCCTTGCAGAGCGGGCAGTCCGGGTCTCCGGGCAGATCCACTGCAGGTTTTGAGGACTCCGGACCAGGCCTGTGCGTATCTTTACCGGTGTGAGACGTCGGGGTTCTCCCATTCGGAATACCGCCGGCGATCTTTTTCAGAGTCTCGTCGATCTTTTCGCTCATCGCGTCCCTCTTGGAACCAGCGCTCAAGAATAGCGCTCACGTAGCGCCAGCTGCGTTTGTTGCTTTCAACTGCGATACGGAAGGCTTCTTCCAGCCAGGGTTCGGGGTAGGTTTCCTCGGCATCGCGCAGCGCATCGGCGATCAAAGGGGTGATCGGGCCGATGTTTTCCTCGTACAGCCGGAAGATGTTTGGCGCTTCGCGCCCGAGTTCGATGGGCGGCTGGCCGTCAACAGCCGGGCGCCAGAGGCCCTGTTCGATGGCCCGTACCCCGGCCCTGCCTTTGGGCGAATTGAGGAAATAATAGCTGCCATCAGACCCGCGAGCCTGCAGCAGCACCCCGCGCTCGACGGCCTTTTCCAGGGCTTCGTCCAGAACCTGCTCGGGCGCTTCCCCCAGGGCCTGCATAAAGCGCTCGTCTTCGACCAGGTCGCTGCGCTGCAGGCAGCGGAATGTGCCTTCCATGCGGTCCAGACGCCAGAAGAAATACAGAATCAGCTTCAACTCTCCCAGGTGATCCACCTCAGGCAGCAGTTCGTTGAAAAAGGGGGCCGGGATGGGAGTGAAGTAAACTTTTCCTTCTGGAAAACCGCGGAATTTGCTCATGTTTTTACATCTTTGCGAGATCGATGTGGCGGGTAGCCGCGTTTTCGAATTTGGCCAGGTTGCTGCGGAAGACCAGTTCCACAGTGCCGACTGGACCGTTGCGGTGTTTGGCGACTTTGATCTGGGCCAGATTCTGCTTCAGGGTGTCTTTTTCATACATTTCAGGGCGGTGCAGGAAGAGCACAATATCGGCGTCCTGCTCCAGGCTGCCGCTCTCACGCAGGTCGGAGAGCTGCGGGTCTTTATCGGCACGCTGTTCGACGGCGCGCGAAAGCTGTGCGGCTGCCAGCACCGGCACGTTCAACTCACGGGCCATCACTTTCAAATTTCTGGAAATGTGCGAAACCTCCTGCACGCGGTTGTCGGTGCGGATGCCGCCGCTCATGAGCTGCAGATAGTCGATGATGATCAGATCGAGCTGGTATTCCAGGTGCAGCCGGCGGCATTTGGTGCGCAGCTGCAGGGGGGTGAGGGCCGGCGTGTCGTCCAGGAAAATATGTGTGTCGCTCAGGACCTCGATGGCGTGGGTGAAGATGGGCCATTCATCTTCCTGCAGCTTTCCGGTGCGCAGACGCTGCGAGTCGATGCCCGTCTCCTGGGCCAGCAGGCGCTGGACGAGCTGCTCGTTCGACATCTCCAGAGAAAAGATGGCGACGTGTTTTTTATGGATCTGGGCCGCGTTTTTTGCAACCGAGAGCATGAAGGCCGTCTTACCCATACCCGGGCGGCCGGCGACGATAATCAGATCGGATGGCTGCAGGCCGTTCAGCATGCGGTCCAGATCGATGAAGCCTGTCGGCACGCCGTACATTTCATCGCCGCGGCTGGCAAGCTGGTCGATGCGGTCGTAGTAATCGCTGAGCACCTGCGAGATGGACTGCAGGTCGCGGGTCAGGCGTCGTTCGCTCACCCCAAAGATGGCCTTCTCCGCTTCATCCATGGCCGCGTCGATGCCCATCTCTTCCTGATAGGCCAGCTTGGCGATCTCATTGGCTGCGGCCAGCATGCGCCGCCGGATGGCTGCCTGTTCCACCAGGCGGCCGTAAGCTTCGGCATGCAGCGAGGTGGGGACGTTGTTGATCAGCGCCGTCAGGTAGGCGGGCCCGCCGACCTCCGCCAGCTGCCCCATCTGGTCCAGCTCTTCCGATACGGTCAGGAAATCGATCGGAATGCGGCGTTCGTTCAGGCGGGTGAAGGCCTCCCAGATGTACCGGTGGCGGTGAATGTAAAAATCGTCAGAGCGCAGGAACTGGGCGACGTCGTAATAGGTTTCAGGGTTAATCAGCACCGCGCCCAGCACAGCTTCTTCGGCTTCACGGCTGTGGGGTACGACCTGCGGCGCAGGGGATGTGGTTGCTTCAGCAGGGGTATAATCGCTCATTGGCGTGGAGAGAAACCAGCTCAGGATTAAAAACCGGGGCACCAGAATCTGAGACTGGTAGCCCCCGGTAAAACCCGCAGGAACCGAAGATCAGTCTTCGTCGTCCTCTTCGTTATCTTCTTCGTCATCGTCGCTGTCAATATCCAGATTGTTCAGGAAATCCTGGAAAACGGACAGCCGCTCTTCACCATCTTCGAGTTCCACATCGTCGGCCGGGACGCTGTCGATTTCTTCGCTCTCATCCTGTAGATCTTCTTCGGGGATAATACCGGCCGAGTCCATCACCGAGCGTGCAACCAGAATGGGCACATGAGCTCGCACGGCAATTGCCAGAGCATCGGAGGGTCGGGAGTCTACATTCAGCGTGCGACCGTTCACCTCGGCGACAATGTTTCCGTAAAAGGTGTCATCACGCAGCGCGACAACTTCCACGCGCAGGATGCGCGCTCCCAACTGTGTGAAGATATTTTTCAAGAGGTCGTGAGTCAGAGGCCGGGCAACTTCGACTTCTTGCAGTGCGATAGTGATCGATTCAGCTTCGTAAACACCAATCCAGATTGGTAAATAACGTTCAGCATCCCGTTCGCGCAGGATCACGATGCGCTGCTGGGACATTAAGCTGACGCGAATGCTATCGATCACGACCTCGACCATATCGGACATAAACGCCTCCGTGATAAGTTCAGATTTACCAGGGCTCGCTCAGTATGTTTCGGGCTTGATGGAATTCCACCGTCACAACTGAAGGGTCTGTATGGCTACCTGTAAGCTGGTGACACCTCAGTCCCGGTTACTGGCACTCCTTTGCATCTGTGAGTGCAGGCAGGATGAGGCGCATGTTCGGGATGGAATACCGCCTTTCTTGTATTCTAACATAGCCGTGACGCGATCACAACTTTGATTGTTCTGTTAAAGAAGGATTTCACCGCCGCACGGCACCGGGCGGAATGGCGAATTGCTGCCTGATCACTGCGATTCTGAATCATTGTTAAAAGCTGGTACTCTGGTGCTATTTGCTATTTTTTAAGATAATCGGTATAATCGATTCACCTCATCATCGGTTAGAATCAAAAACAGGTAGGGGTGATGAAGGGTTACACGCGGGAAAAGGCTGAATGAAAGCCAGAATTTTGTGGATTGAAGGTAAACGGGCTGACAGCCCGTCTTTTATACCCATTTTACGGAAAAAGGGCTACCGGATTGAGACCGTGTCCTCGGGGGCTGAGGCATTAAAGCGCCTGGAAGATGTCAATCCAGAACTTGTGGTGGTCAATGCCGCTTCCATGCGCACCAGCGGCAGGCGCATCTGCCGTTCGCTGCGCGAAAAGATGAACGGCGTCCCGATTGTGACCATCAGCGCGGCGGGAGAAAGCCTGAAAGGTGATCCCTGCGTCAACGTAGCCCTGACCCTGCCTTTTACCGCACGTAAGCTGCTCAACCGCATCCGCCCGCTGCTGCCCAGCGACGACGACAAAGTACAGCGCGTGGGCCCCATCTGTCTGGATATGGAACGCCTCAGGGTGGAATGCGATGGGAAGGAAGCGCGGCTGACGCCGCGCGTGGCGCTGTTATTAAAGATCATGCTGGACAACCCGGGCGAGGTGCTGGAACGGGAAGCTCTGTTCCGCAAGCTGTGGAAGACGGAATACACCGGTGACACCCGCACCCTCGACGTGCACATGAGCTGGCTGCGCAGAGCGATCGAAGTCGACCCGCGCAACCCGCGCTATATTAAAACCGTGCGCGGGGTGGGGTACCGGCTGGATATTTGAAATCCCACCAAAAAACGGCAGGGCTCATCCGGACTTCCGGATGAGCCCTGCTTTTTATTAAACCTTAATCGAGCAGCATATGGATTTTTCGCAGTTCTTCTTTCAGAAATTCTTCCGGCAGCCTGCCAATCATAACTGCCCGGCGAGCACGCCAGTCCAGGCTGCGAATATGGTCGGAAAGAATCACTCCATCAACCCTAACTTCCGGTGGTATTTCAATTCGCCTGTATCTCTTCCAGAGACAGGTCATACTGGCGGGATTGTATTGTGCCCAGCTTCTCCGGCCAGCGCCCTGTCAGGGCCTGCACGATGCGCCCCACGTGCACATGCGTGTTCTCGATAAAGAGCGTGTAGCTCTTCTGCGACCCCGCAGCGGCCGTCCCGGCAACGTACAGGCCGGAGACGTTGGTCTCCATGGTCTCGGGGTTGTACTCAGGCGCCCGCTCATCTCCCAGCAGGCGCACTCCGGCCATCTCAAACAGGCTCATATCGGCCCGGAAGCCTGTCGCCAGCAGCACGAAATCGGCCGGCACCTCCTGTCGCGCGCCGCTCTCCACATGCTCCAGGACGACATGCTCCGGCGTGATCTCGACCGGGACCGTGAGGGGGTAGTATCCAATATTGCCCAGCTCGATCTGGGTTTTCAGGTCGGGCAGGATCCAGTGTTTGATCACCTGAGCGTCAAAATCCGCCCGGCGGTAGCTGATCGACACCTGGCTGCCGGCCCGCCAGCAGCGCAGAGCAGCCTCGGCTGCAGAGTTGCGCCCGCCGACGATCAGCAGGTGCTTGCGGAAGTAGAGATGCGGGTCGGTGAAGTAATGGCTCACATGGGGTAGGTCTTCGCCCGGGATGTCCAGCAGGTTCGGGGCGTGCATGTTGCCGGTAGCCAGCACGACTTTCTTGCTGAAGTACGTAAACTCCCTGCCGCGCGCCCGGGTGTGCAGCAGGAAGCCGCCTTCCACCGTCTCGATCTTTGTGACCGGTTCGTAGGTTTGAATCTGAAGGTCGAGCTGTTCGACCAGGCTGCGCAGATAGGCCAGATACTCTTCGCCTGTTGTGCGGCTCTGGCGCGTGTTCGGGATCGGTACGCCGGCCAGCTCGATGCGTTCGGTGGTGCTGAAGAATTCGGTGTTGCGCGGCCACCAGGAGATGGTGTAGCCGATCTGGCGCGCCTCCAGATGGAGGTAGTTAACCCCCTGGCGCTTCAGAGCGGCAGCCAGCTCGATTCCAATCGGGCCGGCGCCGATAATGGTGACGTCCGTCGATCGCACAGGCTGGTTTCCGTTTTCGTACGTCGGTTTCATGTCTTTCTGTTCCACTGTTCCAGATCCGTCAACTTACACTTCTACCGGGATGACCTCACCCTGCGTGGTGACCAGGCGGACTGCCAGCGGCCTGCCGTCCGGGGAGACCGGCAGTTCCAGCTCGGAGCGGATCGTTCCCGCTCGCGCCGGCCGCACAGCCTGCACGGCGCTGCGGAACACCTGTCCATCCCAGCCGGGGTCCACCTCCCAGTAATCCAGCTCAGGAAGCTGCTGCAGGTCGATCCTGACTCTGCGGCTGCTGGCATCCAGGTGGATCCACTCGTTGTCCTGCACGGGGCAGCAGGGGACCGGCGTGCCCCCGGCGCGCTGGATAATAAACGGCGGCGCCCCGGCTTCCTGAACCAGGCGAGCGCGCGTGGTGTGCACGGCGCGCCAGGTGACATCGGCTGCGATAAAAGAGCGCCCCAGGCGCGCGGCAATCAGGGGCGCAGTGCCCGAACCGCAGAAGAAATCGGCCACCAGATCTCCCGGGTTGGATGAGGCCCGGATGATGCGCTCCAGCAGTGCTTCCGGTTTCTGGGTCGGGTAGCCGGTGCGTTCACTGTGCAGGCGGGCTACCACCGGGAAATACCACCAGTCCTCGGGCACCTTACCGCGCTTCAGGTTGGGGACCTTTCCAAAACCGGCCCGGGACGAAGAAGCGAACGTCTTCACCGTGTTGGGGTCGTAGGGCTGGCGCACGTCGTCGACGTTGAAGGTGTATTCTTTGCTCCTGGTATACGCCAGGATGGTGTCGTGTTTGCGGTTGAAGGCGCTGCGAATGGGCGATGGCCCGTGGTAGACCCAGACGATCTCGTTCAGCAGGCGATCAGCGCCGAAAATCTCGTCCAGCAGCACGCGCGCGTACGCGTTGGCGTGCCAGTCCAGGTGCAGATAGAGTGTCCCTGTCGGTGCCAGCAGGCGGTGCATGAGCTGCAGCCGGGGATAGAGCATGTCCAGGTAGGCGTCCAGGTCGGGCCAATCGTCCGGGTATCCTTCAGCGAGCTGCCAGTTCTCCGGGCGGCGCGAGTCCTCGCCGCGACCAATGCGCGCCGGGTAGCGGCGGTTGGTGAAAAAGGGCGGGTCGGCGTAGATCAGGTCGATTTTGCCCTCATACTCCGGCAGCAGCGCAGCCATCACCGCCAGATTATCCCCGTAGATCAGGCGGTTTTGTGGATCGGCATGCGGATAGCCTGCTCCCTGCGGGAATACCAGACTGTCTGCTACCAGGGTGCAGGGGGAGGGTTCGTATGCCTTCTTGCTGGCCCAGTTCAGAGTTGGCATAAGGATAATAAACTCAACAGGGGATCGGGGACGCTGTTCGTTCCTCGATCCCCTGCGGTATTCATCCGGTTACCATGCCTGGCGCGGCGCTTATTTGCCGAAGCGAGCGCGCAGAATGTCTTCCAGCGTAGGCTGGCCGAGCTCCTGCAGCTCGTAGCGTACGCGCTGGGTGGGCTTGTTGATCTTGACCACACGATTCAGGTCGATCGGTGTGCCAATGATCACCAGGTCCGCATCCGAGCGGTTGATGGTCTCCTCCAGGTCGCGGGTCTGCGCTTCGCCGTAGCCCATGGCGGGGAGTACGTTGCCGGTTGTGGGGTACTTCTCATATGTAGCCAGGATCGATCCGACCGCGAACGGGCGGGGGTCGATGATCTCGGCTGCGCCAAAGCGGCGGGCGGCAACCCAGCCGGCGCCGTAAGCCATTTCGCCGTGGGTCAGTGTGGGGCCGTCTTCCACAACCAGCACGCGCTTGCCCTGGATCTCCGCAGGGTTGTCGACGAAGATGGGCGAGGCGGCTTCTATGAAGACTGCGCCGGGGTTAATGAGGCGCAGATTCTCACGCACCTGGATGACGTTCTCGGGCGCAGCGGTGTCGACCTTATTAATTACGAAGACATCCGCGCAGCGCGCCACGGTCTCACCGGGATGGTAGCCGATCTCATGGCCGGGACGGTGCGGGTCGGCAACTGCGATCTGCAGGTCGGGTACGTAGAAGGAGAAATCGTTGTTTCCGCCGTCCCACAGGATGATATCCACTTCCTGCTCGGCCTGGCGCAGGATTTTCTCATAATCCACGCCTGCATAGACGATGACGCCGTTGTCGATGTGCGGTTCGTACTCTTCACGCTCTTCAATGGTGGTCTCGTGCTTATCCAGGTCGGCATAATCGGCGAAGCGCTGCACGGCCTGTTTGGCCAGGTCGCCGTAGGGCATGGGGTGGCGGATGGCGGCCACACGGTAGCCCAGATCGCGCAGCACCTTCGAGACCCGCCGGGTGGTCTGGCTCTTGCCGGAGCCGGTGCGCACAGCGCAAACGGAGACCACCGGCTTGCTGGATTTGATCTGCGTGTTCTTCAGGCCCAGCAGGCGGAAGTCGGCGCCGGCGGCCATCACCTGGGAGGCTTTGTGCATCACATAGGCGTGGGGCACATCGCTGTAGGCAAACACGACCTGGTCGACATCGTGCTTGCGGATCAGGCTGTCCAGCTCGCTCTCCGGGTAAATGGGGATGCCTTCGGGATACAGCGAGCCGGCCAGCTCCGCCGGATACGTGCGCCCTTCAATGTCGGGGATTTGAGTCGCAGTGAAGGCCACAACCTGATACTGCGGGTTATCACGGTAGTACACATTGAAATTGTGGAAATCGCGCCCTGCGGCGCCCATGATGATGGTGCGGATCGGGGTCATTGGTAACCTTGTCTCCTGGTTTGGAATGGGTAAAGAAACGGAACCCGTAAAATGCATTTACGGGTTCCGGTGTCCACATTACATGACCTCCGGAGCCTGGATGCCCAGGAGATACAGGGCGTTGGCCAGGACCTGACGTGTGGCCGCCACCAGACGCAGGCGAGCCAGCCTGACCTTCTCCGAGCCGGCTTGCAGCACCGGAACGGCATGATAGAAGCTGTGGAAAGCGGTTGCCAGATCGTAGGCGTAGCTGGCGATCACCAGCGGGCGGTACTCCTGAGCGGCCATCTCAACCGTGCGGGGGAAGCGCGAGATCAGGTCGATCAGTTCGATTTCGTGGGTGGTTAACTCGTAATCGAAATCCACCGCCTCCGGAAGGTCGACCCCTGCCCTGCGCAGGATGCTGCAGGCGCGCACATGCGCATTCTGGATATACGGGCCGGTGTGCCCGTCGAAATTCAGAGCAGCATCGATATCGAAGACAATATCTTTGTTATTGTCTACCTGCAGCATGGCGTAGGCCAGCGCACCCAGCCCAACCTGCCGGGCGACTTCTTTGCGCTTTTCTTCTGGCAGGTCGGGGTTTTTTTGCTCGATCTCTGCCAGCACACGGTTCTCCGCCTCGTCGGCCACGTCTTTAAAGAGCACTACGCGCCCGCGCCGGGCAGACATGGCGCCTTCCGGCAGGCTGACGAAGCCGTAGCCCAGGTGGTAGCACTTTTCGGCCTGTTTAAATCCCCACAGCTCCAGGATTTTGAAGGTCTGCTGCATGTACAGGCTCTGGCGCACGTCGATCACGTAGATCGAGCGGTCCACGTTATATTGTTCGAACTTCACCTTGGCCAGAGCCAGGTCTTTTGTAAGATACAGGGTGGTGCCGTCGCTGCGCAGGATGACGTTGGTGCGGTATTTCTCTTTCTTCAGGCCCAGTTTTTCATCGATGCGCACGAGCACCGGACCCTCCGGGCGTTCGTCGTCGGCGATGCCGAGTTCGATCAGCTCGTCGACGATCCCTTTTGCCATCTGGTCTACTTCGCTCTCGAAAAACCACACGTCGATCTTGACGCCGATCATATCCAGGATGGCGCGCAGCTCGTCCAGGCTCCACTGGCGGGTCTTTTCCCACAGCGCCCGCACTTCCGGATCGCCGGCATCCCAGCGGCGGTAGAGTTCACGCCGTTCGGCTTCATACTGCTCGCGCCGGGCTTTCTCTTCGGGGGTCTCGTTCTCTTTGGGTTCGAGCAGGTTTGTGGCCTCGACATACAGGTTCAACAGCCACTGGCCCCGTTCGTGTACGCCTTCTGGCTCCTTACCCTGGTAAAACTTCTGGTAAATCCAAACCACAGTGATCACGCCCAGTCCGATATCGCCCGGATAGGAAGCGCGGATGGTCTCGAAGCCGGCAAAATCCACCAGACGGGAAAGAGCCTCGCCCAGGATGGCGTTGCGGTAATGACCGATGTGGAAAGAATGGTGGGTGTTGGGCTGGGCGAACTCCACCATCACGCGCTCATTTTTGGGCTCGCCGCGCCCAAAATCCGGACCGCTTGTCAGGACGGCATCGACGACACGCTTGCTGAACTGGGGCTGGGAGAAATACAGGTTCAGATAACCTTTAACGGCCTCGGCATGCGACATCCCGGCAGGGAGTTTGAGGGCGGCGGCCACATCGCTGGCGATTTCCTGCGCCCGCTGGGGGACATTCAACCTGCGCCCACCGGAGGCGGCTTTCTGGCTCGCTTCCTGCGCCGCAAGCTGGAAAAATGAGGTCGAAATACCCCATTTGCCGGCAAAGGGCAGGGGGGTCCATTGAATCTCTACAGGATCGGGAAGCTGGTTTGCTGCGCAGTAGGCGCGAATTTGAGTCTCGATGTTTTCCTGCTCGGCCCTGAACATATTTCACCTGTCAAGCGGGATTTGGGAGGAAGTCCCCTTGGCTGTCCTGCCCTCGGCTGATGATTATAACATGCAAGCCCAACGCGCAAAAACAGCGGGAGCACGTCCGGCTCCCGCTGGTGCGTTAATAGCAAAGGGTAAATAATGGTGGGAGTACCTGAGGGGAATCAGCCGGCGGCTTGTCGCTCGAGCTGGTTCAGGCGCTTCATCAAGCGGCTTTTGCGGCGAGCTGCGTTGTTTTTGTGAAGAATGCCTTTTTCAGCGGCCTTGTCCAGGGCGCTGATTGCGGTGATGGTTGCCTTGCGGGCCTCTTCAAGGTTGCCCGATTCGATCTGAGCGCGAGCTTTCTTCACAAAAGTGCGGGCGCGGCCGACATAAACCCGGTTGCGCAGGCGGCGTTTTTCATTCTGCCGGTTGCGCTTAATAGCAGACTTAATATTTGCCAAAGCAGTCCTCCAGAATCAATCTTCCTTTTTCAATGCATACCCTTTACAGGGACACGTTATTTTACATGATGGCTTTCGCTTTGTCCAGTAATTCGCAGGTCTTTACAGCTCTTTTTATCTACCGGATAGCGAACAGAGCGGCACGTTGAACTCTATTAAGGGCAGGATACCCGGTGTTTTCTTCTTCTAATCGGCTTTGACCTGGCAGCAGCCCGTCTAAGAATTGTATATGCAAATTGCAATAGTCTTGCTTTTGGGCTCTGTCACAGGTATCATTAATGCACCAGGCTGGTCGGGCGATCGCGGCTCCGCATGCCGGAGTCGAGGAAAGTCCGCACTCCACAGAGCAGAACGCCGGGTAACTCCCGGGGTGGGGAAACCTGCCGGATCGGGCCACAGAAACACACCGCGAAAGGCGGCCGGGTAACCGGCTGCCCCGCAAGGGTGAAAAGGTGGTGTAAGAGACCACCGGCGCATATAGTAATATATGCGGCCAGGCAACCCCCGTTCGGAGCAAGGCCAAGCAGGGACTGTGCCGGTTTACCGGCCGGTAGTTGCTCGCTTCTTACGTCCCGGGTAGGCTGCTAGAGCTGTACGGAGACGTACAGCCCAGATAGATGATCGCCAAGGACGATTGTCCTACAGAATGCGGCTTATAGACCAGCCTGGGGGAATTGAACCGGTTGAAGAAACCGGTTCTTTTAATTAATATATAGACACCATCAATATTGCGGGCAGCCAGCTCCATTGATGCCATTACCATGCCCCGAAGCTCCCTCTTTGATAGCCAGATCCATCTGCAGTGAGGTGCGCGAGCGTGATGAAAGCTCAAACCGGTATCGCAGGGAATGATCGAGCAGATACGAAGCTCTTCCGCAGAGCTTCTATGGTCCTGCCGATCGGCGTGCTGTTCCTGATCCTCTACTGGATCAGCACATTCAACTATCTGCTGTTCCACAGCCTGGCAGAATTCTTCAGCGCCCTTGTGGCTGTCGGGGTTTTCATTGTCGCCTGGAACTCGCAGCGCTTCCTCACTACGGGCTACCTTGTTTTCCTGGGGGTTGCACACCTGTACGTCGCTTTAATCGATCTGATCCACACGCTTGCGTATCAGGGGATGGGGGTATTCTCGACCCCCGGAGCGAACCTGGCCACACAGCTCTGGTTGTCGGCGCGCTATCTGCAGAGTATTTCCATTCTGCTTTCCTTTATCTTCCTGCGGCGGCAGGTTTTGCGCTGGGCGGTCGCCGGAGTTTTCGGCGTCGTCCTGGCGTTGATCCTGGCTTCCATTTTCTTCTGGGACATCTTCCCCATCGCCTATGTAGACGGCGCTGGCCTGACGCCGTTTAAAATTTACAGCGAATACCTGATCTCTCTGTTCTTCCTGATTGCTCTGGGGCTGCTGTGGATCAACCGCAGCGAGTTCGACTACGGTGTGCTGCGCCTGATGAGCCTCTCGCTGGTGTTTTCCGCTGCCAGCGAGCTGGCTTTTACCGAGTATATTGGCGTCACCGACTTCGCCAATATGGCCGGGCACCTGCTCAAGATCCTGGCTTTTTATTTCCTCTACCGGGCGATTGTGGTCACCGGTTTTCTCAAGCCCTACCGCCTCCTGTTCCGAAACCTGAAAGCCAGGGAGAAAGAGCTGCGCCGCGCCCATGACGAACTGGAGCGGCGCGTGGAGGAGCGCACCGAGCAGCTTAACCAGACCAACCTGTCGCTGCAGCGTGAGATCGCCGAGCACCAGCGCACCGAGGCCGAGCTGCGCGAATACCGCGAGCGCCTCGAGGAGCTGGTGCACGAACGCACCCAGAAACTGGAAGCGGAGATCGCTGAACGCCGCCGTCTGGAGGCCGAGGCGCGCATCTACTCCCGCCGGCTGGAGCGCAGCAACCGCCATCTGCAGGACTTCGCTTCTATTGCTTCGCACGATCTCCAGGAGCCGCTGCGGAAAGTGCGCGCTTTTGGAGAGCGTTTGATGGACAAAGCTGCCGGGCGGCTCACGCCCGAAGAGCGTGATTACCTGGAGCGCATGGTCTCCGCCTCGGAGCGCATGCAGAACATGATCAACGATCTGCTGTCTTACTCGCGGGTGACGACCCGGGGCGAACCGTTCACGCTCGTGGATTTAAACCAGGTGGTCGCCGATGTGCTGCAGGATCTGGAGGTGCGCATTGAGCAGAGCCGCGGCAGGGTAGAAACCAAGCCTTTGCCCCAAATTGATGCTGACCCCCTGCAGATGCGCCAGCTGCTGCAGAACCTGATTGGAAACGGGCTGAAATTCCACCGCAAAGATACGCCCCCGGTTGTCAGCGTGGAGGCCGCAGGGCCCATGCAGGACCCGGACCTGGGTGAAATTGTAGAAATCCGTGTGGTGGACAACGGGATCGGCTTCGACGAAAGTAAGCAGGAAGAGCTCTTCCAGCCTTTCTTTCGCCTGGTCAGCCGCAGCGAATTCGAGGGCAATGGTATGGGGCTGGCCATCTGCGGGAAGATCGTCGAACGCCACAGCGGCCGCATCTGGGGCGAGAACCGCAACGGCACCGGAGCGGCCTTTATTGTTCAGCTGCCTGTGCGCCAGCCCAGGCCGGCAGAATCAGCGGCAGACTAATTGCCTCTTAATCTTGCGCTGATATTTAGCCGCCATAAATCGAGTAAAATCGGACAAACGTTGTTCGGAATTGAATAAGGAAGTTTCATGAGCGACGAACAAGTAATCTTTTCGATGGTTCGGGTCAGCCGGACAGTCCCGCCGAATAATCGCCAGATCCTGCGCGATATTTCGCTGGGCTTCTATTACGGCGCCAAGATCGGCGTGCTGGGCCTTAACGGGGCCGGGAAAAGCACGCTGCTGCGCATTATCGCCGGCAAGGATGACGGGTATACAGGCGAGGTGGTCTTCTCGCCAGGCTATACTGTGGGCCTGCTGGAGCAGGAACCGTACCTTGACCCGAACAAGACCGTGCGCCAGGTGGTCGAGGAGGCGGTCCAGCCGCTGGCCGACGCCCTGCGCAAGTTCGACGAGGTGAGCGCGAAATTCTCCGAGCCAGACGCCGATTTCGACGCGCTGATTGAGGAGCAGGGCCGCCTGCAGGACTTTCTCGACCGGCACGATGCCTGGACGCTGGACAGCCGCCTGGAACTGGCCATGGAAGCCCTGCGCTGTCCGCCGGGAGACACGCCGGTCTCGGTGCTTTCAGGCGGCGAGCGCCGCCGGGTGGCTCTGACCCGTTTGCTGCTCACCGAACCCGACATCCTGCTGCTCGACGAGCCCACCAACCATCTGGACGCCGAATCGGTGGCCTGGCTGGAGCGCCACCTGCAGCAGTATAAAGGCACCGTCATCGCCGTCACGCACGACCGCTATTTCCTTGACAATGTGGCCGGCTGGATCCTGGAACTGGACCGCGGCTACGGCATCCCCTGGAAGGGCAATTATTCTTCCTGGCTGGAGCAGAAGGAAGAGCGCCTGCGGCGTGAGGAGAAGGCCGAAAGCAAGCGCCTCCGCACGCTGGAGCGCGAGCTGGAGTGGATCCGCATGTCGCCGCGAGCGCGCCAGGCGAAAGGAAAGGCGCGCTATACGGCCTATGAAAACCTGCTCAGCCAGGAAGCGGAGAAGCGCCGTGAAGACCTGGAGATCTATATCCCCCCCGGCCCGCGCCTGGGCAACCAGGTAATCGAGTTCGAATCGGTATCGAAGGGCTACGGCGAACGCCTGCTGATCGACAACCTGACCCTTTCCATTCCGCCCGGCAGCATTGTAGGCGTGATCGGACCGAATGGGGCGGGTAAGTCGACGCTGCTGAAGCTGATCACCGGGCAGGAAAAGCCCGATTCCGGCCAGATCCGCCTGGGCGAGACCGTGAAGCTTGCCTATGTCGACCAGAGCCGTGAAACCCTCGACCCGGAAAAAACAGTCTTCGAAGAGATCTCCGGCGGAGAGGAAGAGATCGTCCTGGGTGGACGCCGGCGTAACGCACGTGCTTATGTTGCCTCGTTTAACTTTCTCGGCTCCGACCAGCAGAAGAAGGTCGGTGTGCTTTCGGGCGGCGAGCGCAACCGCGTTCATCTGGCGAAAACCCTGCGCAGCGGCGGCAACGTGATCCTGCTGGACGAGCCGACCAACGACCTGGATGTCAACACCCTGCGTGCCCTGGAAGAGGCGCTGGTCAACTTCGCCGGTTGTGCAGTAGTGGTCTCTCACGACCGCTGGTTCCTGGACCGCGTGGCCACCCACATCCTGGCCTTCGAAGGCGACAGCCAGGTGCGCTTCTTCGAGGGCAACTGGTCGGAATACGAAGCCGATCTGAAGCGCCGGTTGGGGAAGGAAGCCGAAACGCCCCGCCGTATCAAATACCGCAGCCTTACGCGCTGACGCTCTGCGGCCCCAGGGGTTTACTGCAGGCCAGACGGCCCGGGCCGCACACCGCGAACCACGAACGCCCTCCCGGCACCTGCGCCGGAGGGGAAGGAAGCAGTCGATCGTTCCAGCCGGGGCGCCTGAGATCAGGCGTCCCGCGCTGGATATCAACCGGTAGAGCCTGCCCGCTTGTGCTTTCCGGCGGGCTCTCGGGGATTTTTATTACCATCTGGGGGTACTGCCATTCATTACCGCCACAAGGAGGAAAGATGAAGTCAAAACGTGAACAGTTGAAGATGAAACGCCGCAGGAAGAAGATGTACACCGCCATCGGGTGGGGGGCAGCGGCCCTGATCGTCCTGGGCGTGATCGGGTATGCCCTGTTCCTGGCTATACGGCCGGCCATGGGTGAGGAGGTGGCCGTGATGCCCGATACGCGACATGTCCCTGAGGGAACCAACCCGGGCCCTTACAACACCAACCCACCCACCTCCGGCCGGCACTATGAGGTCACCCTGCGGCCCGGTTTTTACAACGAGGGCGATATCCAGGTGACCCATCCGGAGGGGCATCTGGTGCACAATCTGGAGCACGGTTACGTCATCTTCTGGTACAACTGTTCAATCCTGAGCGAGCAGGAGTGCGCCGAATTGAAAGAGGCCATTCAGGCCGTGATGGAGGCCGAGAACTATAACAAGGTCATTGCCTTCCCCTGGAACTCCATTGAAGAGCCCGTTGTGCTGACTTCCTGGGGGCGGCTGCTGCGTATGGAGAGATTTGATGCGGACCTGGCGCGCGATTTCGTGCAGCGCAATCGCAACAAGGCCCCCGAACCGAACGCAATGTAGTCTTTCAGGGCATGATCGAAGTTCTTTCTCAGAACTGAACCGGGCTGCGCGCTGGGGAGTGTGCGCGTGCAAAATCCGGGCGGCTGAGGCCGGGAATTCACCTGGCTTCAGCCGCTTTACTTTCCGGGGTTCAACAGGAGGGATAAGATGAACCATTTTCAAAAGTATCTGATTGAGGAGTTTGCCGAGGACTACCAGGAAGGTTATCTTTCACGGCGCGAAGCGTTGAAGCTGATTACTTCGGTGAGCGGCAGCCTGCTGTTTGCCACCTCCATTCTGGCGGCCTGCACCCCGCCAGATACCGGACCGGCCGGGGTAGTCACCCAGCCTGCCGCTGCCACCACGGGCGCAGGGGGCCAGGCTGCGGCCTCCGGAGAGCCCCCTCAGGGGACGGCCAGCGCGGACAGCCCGGCTGTCGAGGCGGGTGACATACAGTTTGAGGGTGAGCAGGCCGTTCTGCTGGGCTACCAGGCTCGCCCTGCCGGCGAAGGGGTGTATCCGGCCGTACTGGTCTGCCACGAAAACCGCGGCCTGACCGAGCATATCAAAGACGTTGCGCGCCGCCTGGCGAGCGCCGGATATGCCGCCCTGGCGGTGGACCTGCTCTCCAGGAACGGGGGGACTGCAGCCCTCAGCCCCGACGAAGTGCCCGGTATCCTGGGTAACACGCCGCCTGAGCAGTTTATGCAGGATTTTCAGAGCGGGTGGGACTTTTTTAAGACGCAGCCATTCGTCGACCCGGAGCGCGTGGGCATGGTGGGCTTCTGCTTTGGCGGCGGGGTCACCTGGATGGTGGCGGCGAATATGCCCGAAGTGCGCGCGGCAGTGCCTTTTTACGGTCCGCACCCGCCGGTTGAACTGGTGGCGAACATCCAGGCTGCTGTGCTGGCCATCTACGCCGGGCGCGACCAGCGCATTAATCAGGGCATCCCGGCCATCGAAGCGGCCATGCAGGAAAACAACAAGGTTTATGAGAAGGTGATTTACCCGGATGTCGACCACGCTTTTCACAATGACACCGGGAGCCGCTATAACGCCGAAGCAGCCCGGGATGCCTGGAACCGCACCCTGGACTGGTTCGACCGCTACCTGCGCCAGGCCTGAAAGGCTGCGGCCGCAGATGGCACCAGAGCCTGCGCGTTTTGATACACAGGCACTGGTTCGCCGTCGAGCCTGGTTATGGTTATTGCACGGTTAACCCTGGGGAACCGGCGGGTACCTTCACCTGGGCCAGGCGGGTCAGGCTGACCGGTGTCAGCCTTCATTTGGTGTGAGCACCAGGATCTCGCTCCCCTCCGCCGCATTGGACATCACATATACCGCATGCAAAGAGCCATCCTCTGCAAGGGCGGAGGATGGCTCCACGGCAGCCGCCAGGGATACCAGCAGGGCGACCTGGGTCAGCCGCAGTGCCAGGCGGTTTTTATCAGGGGAGTCTGTAATCTCAGGAACATGGATTACCTCCTTTTTTTCTGTTCCCGCTTGACGTTTCGAGCACAGCGCAGCGATCTCACAGGAGGGATTCCTGAGGATTACATAATCCTTCCCTCGCACAGCCGGCTGGTGGGCGGCCTCAGCGGGCGCTCACCTCGCCAACCTGGAACGTGCCGCTCATCCCCAGCATGGCGTGGCCCAGCACCGTACACTCGTAATCGTAACTGCCCGGCTCCAGGTAGACGGTCAGGGTCGCCTGTTCGCCCGGGTCGATCATCTCGGTCTTCGCATTCACACCGCTGCCTCGGATTTGAAAGTCGTGTGCGGTGTGCCCTTCGTTGATCACCACAAAAGTGACTTCACCAGGGGCAGGCCGGGCGGGGTCGAAGTCCAGTGAGAACTCTCTTGCCGTCACTACAACCGTGCTGCCTGAACCGGCCGGTACTTCACGGGGCGTATCGGCCCGCCGTTCTCCTGCGCCTGCCAGCGGCAGCCGGCAGGCCAGTGCGGCCACCAGCATCACCACGGCCAGTAAGATCATTCGCTTTTTCGTGTTCATCGCTGCCTCCTTCTTTTCCACCTGTCCTTCCGACATCATCACGCTGCAGTTTACGGCAGGCGGTGGGCTCTGCCATCACCCCGACCGGGTGAAGACCGCCAGAGGGCGGGGTGAAAAAAGGGTGAGAGACTTAATTTCAGAAAACTGTCCGGCTGTTTGATATACTTGGCACCTTAACGGGGAGTGAAAAGCAAAGGAGGATTTACCAGCACATGTTCTGCCTGTTGATCAGGACGCCCGGGGAGCGCCGGGAGCGATGAACGCCAGTTTGTCGCGCAGGGCGCCGGCGCCCCTGATGGAATTTCTGGGAGGCATCCGCGCCGAGATGCCCATCCTGCTGGGAGTGATCCCATTCGGGATGATCGTCGGTCTGCTGGCCATGGAAGCCGGCCTGACGCCGGCGGCTGCTCAGGCCATGTCGTTTATCGTCTTCGCCGGCTCGGCCCAGTTTATCTCCACCCAGCTTTTCGCCACTGGCGCTCCCGGCCTGGTGATCGTGTTCACCATTGCCATCGTCAACCTGCGCCATGCGCTGTACAGCGCTTCAGTCTCTCCCTATACACGCAGGCTGAGCCATCTGTGGAAATGGATCCTGGCCTATCTGCTGACCGATGAAGCCTACGCAGTGACCATCACCCATTATCAGCAGGAGGGGGATGCCTCTGAAAAGCACTGGTTTTTCCTGGGCTCGGGGCTGGCCCTGTGGACGACCTGGCAGCTCAGCACGGCCGTGGGTATCTTTCTGGGCGCGCAGATACCGGCGAGCTGGTCGCTGGACTTCGCCGGGACCCTGACGTTCATCGCCCTGCTGTTACCCACGCTCAAGGACCGGGCCAGTGTGGGTGCCGCGCTGGCTGGCGGGCTGGCAGCCATTCTGGCTTACGGGCTGCCGCTGCGCCTGGGGCTGGTGGCTGCTTCGCTGGTAGGAATAGCGGTGGGGGTGTTGATTGAGGTGCGTTTATGGAAGTCTGGCTGACTCTGCTGGCGGGCGGACTGGTCACATTCGCCACCCGCCTGTCGTTTATCCAGCTCTTTGAGAAGTTTGAGATCCCTTCCGGGCTGAAGCGGGCGCTGCGCTTCGTGCCGCCTGCTGTGCTGGCGGCCATCATTTTTCCGGAACTGCTGCTGCGCGAGGGGGTGCTGGCGCTGGAAACCTCGAATTTCCGGCTGCTCGCCGGCCTGGTGGCTGCCCTGGTCGCCTGGCGCACGCGCAGCGTGGTGCTGACCATTGCGGCAGGTATGGGCGCCCTGTACCTGCTGCAGGGTTTGTTTTAAAAAAGGCGGGCGCAGGGTGTACAGCCCGCGCCCGTCTGGTATGAAACAGACAGCCTGCTATTCGAACAGGCGGCTCAACTGCTGCCGCAGCTGCGTGCGGCGCTGTACGGCGGCGGGCAGGCTCTGGATATATTCATACAGCCCTTCATAGCGCTCAATTACATATTCGAGGGCATGGGATTGGACCTTCTCCAGGCTGGCGGCCTGTACGGCGCTCCAGCGTTCGCGCTCATGCACCATGCGCTGCATGCAGCGGACAGCGTCCTGCGGGTCCCCGGGGCGAAACAGCAGACCGTTGACGCCCGGATCCACCAGTTCGGGCAGCGCCTGTGATCGGGCGGCCAGCAGCGGCCGTCCACACGCCATGGCCTCCAGTGAGGCAATGCTGAGCAGCTCCGCCTCGGAGGGCATGGCGAAGACATCGACGCTGTTCAACAGGGCCGGCTTGTCCTTCTCGGGAATAAAGCCGGTGAAGCGCACCCGTTCGCCGAGGTTCAGTTCGCACGCCAGGTTCTGCAGACCTGGCAGGGCGGCGCCTTTTCCGGCGATCACCAGCTGCACGGGCGCCTCCGGCCACAGGCTCAGCGCTCGTAAAAGAACTTCCAGCCGCTTTTCTCCGTCCACCCGTCCAACGAACAGGAAGACGGTTTTTTCAGGATCGATTCCGAAGCGCCGGCGCACACCTTCGCGGTCTACCTCCGGCATGGGGCGATAAACGTCTGTGTCGACTCCGCACGAAACCGGGATGACCGGTGTGATCAGCCCCTGCCGGCGCAGGATCTCCGCGGCTGTGCGTGAGGGGGCGGTGACCAGGTCGAGCTGGTTAAACAGCCCGAGCATCCAGTGCCACAGCGCCCACCGGTAGCCCGGCTTGAACCAGGCGATCGACTGCAGATAAGGCGCAAGGTTCTCGGGCATAAAGTGGTTGGTCCCCATCACTTTGAGCCCGTACTGCACCGCGCAGCGCTGCGCGTGCTGGCTGATCGGGTAGTGGTCCTGTATATGGACGACATCGGGCCGGAAGGCGGCGAAAATCTGGCGCACCGCGCGCCCCGGGAAAAGTGAGATCGTCGCGCCGGGATACCATCGGTTGAGCGAGACGGCCTGCAGACCGAAAACCTTTACCCCATTGTGAGTCCGCTGGTAAGGGCGCACAATTTCGGACTGGGTAATCACCGCAACATCGTGGCCGCTGCGGGCCAGACCTTCCGCCAGATTCACAGTAAAACGAGCCTGCCCGTTGAAGGCAGGGTAATAGGTTGCTCCTGCGATCAGTATTCGCATCGCTTTGCACCTCTCTGTTCAGTTGGTGTGTTCGTGCTGGATGTTGGGTACGCGCTGCTTCTTGCGCAGCGTACTGCGGATTCCATACAGGATGACAAGCACAAGCAGCACCGAACCCGCCACGCCGATCATTTCGACCCCGCGTTCCACCTGCCGGATGGCGTGAGCTGCATAGTATCCGATGATTACCAGTGAGCCGGTCCACAGCATCTCGATGGGCAGCAGTGCGGGGAACCAGCGCCGCCAGGAGACGCGCACCAGACCTGCGGCAACCAGGGATGGGATGACCAGTCCGGCAGTGAGCTTGGCAATGACCAGGATACGGACTGCGTTTTCGCGCATGCTTTCGGTCAGGTTCTCGATCTGTTCACGCTGAACCCCGAATTTCCCCCCGATCTTCGTCAGCCAGTCCAGCCGCCCGGCATATCCCAGGAAATACCACAGGCTGTCGGCCGTCAGGTTGCCGGCAGCGGCTGCGACAAACACAAGCGGGGGCTGCAGCAGGCCGGTCGACGCGGCCGCGGCAGCAAACAGGGTGGCGATAGGGCCTTCCACGGCCACCAGGATGGCTAACAGCAGATAGCTCCACAGCCCCATCTCGGGTAGATTTCCGGATTGAAGTTGTACGAATAAAGTTTGCAGCGCTTCCATACTTGCTCTCCCGGAAATAAATCCCAGGGTTACAGCAGGTTCAGGCGTAACATCTTAACAGCAGAACACGGTTCCGGTGCTTTCAAAAAGATTAACACTTCCTGCGGGATCGTGTCGCTCTGTTATCTCCCCTGAACACAGCTTCTGGTTGCTTGTAAAAATTAGCCAGTTGGCCAGGAATTAGGAAAGTATACCACTCCCGCCTGATGGTGAGCGGTGATCCTGTACACAGCGCCCGTATGAACAGGCGCCCTCTAGAGCGTGGTGATGCCTTGCAATTCTGTTTTCTCCGGTTGACTCAACCAGTTCACTGCCTGCCGCACAGCGACCCCGGAATATTACGAATACCGGCCTTACAGATTAGAAGGATATCTCGAAAATTGGGATGATTTGCGTTATGATAATAACGCTCTCTATCCTTTCCAGTCTACAGCGCAGCTTATACTGCAGCCAGGAGTGTTGGTTTGGCCGGCTATTACCCGATGATCGAGACGATTCCCGCGGCACAGGATTCCTTCCTGGGCGACTATCCCTATGAAGCCGTCGAGACAGCTGCCCTGCGCGACGGCACACCGGTGCTGATCCGCCCGATCCGCCCGGACGATGCACCGCGGCTGCAGGAAGGTTTCCGGCGCCTGTCACCGCGCAGCATTTACCTGCGTTTCCTGGAGGCTTATAAAGAGCTGAGCGACCGCCAGGCGCGCGAGTTCTCCTGTCTGGATTACGTAAACCGCATGGCGCTGGTCGCGGAAATTGAGGAGGATGGTGAATCTCACCTGATCGGCGTAGCGCGCTATGCCATGATCCCCGGCGCGGAAGAAGGCCTGGCTGAGGCGGCAGTTGTGGTGGTGGACGAATATCAGGGGCGCGGCCTCGGGAAGCTGCTCATGCGACATCTGGTGCAGTATGCCCGCCAGCATGGGGTGCACTCCTTCCTGGCTACCATTCACGTGAGCAACGCGGTCATCCTGCATTTCATCCGCAGCAGCGGGCTGCCAATGGAGAAAAAGATCGTTGAGCCCGGGGTGTGGGAAGTGCGCGTCAGACTCAACCAGGATTGAACCGCCCCAACCGGGCGATCATTCAAACCGGTAGAGTGTATAAGCCGGGTCGCGATAGACTTCCCGCAGTCCGTCGCACTGTAAATCTCCCATTTCAGCTGGAAACACAATATGAGTGATCCCTTCGGGGCGGAAGGCTGCCGCGCGGCTGCAGTCGGGCTGCAGGTAGAAGCTGTCTGCCAGTTCGATGCGCCGGCGCCATTCGAGCACGTCAGCGTCCCGGTAAGGGATGGCCTTGAAGTCTACGTAAGCCGGCGCGCCGCTCTCCAGGCGGAAGTCCTGCATTTTGACCGGGATTAAATAAACCTCACCAGGCTGGCGGTGGCTGGCGACATACGCGCCAAGTGCGTTTTCAGGCTCGCGCCCCTTGCGTTCAAAATCCAGGACCAGGCGCACCCCTCCGACCAGTACCGCCAGCCCAATCAGCGCCAGGGCTGCAGCCTGCAGCATGGATGAACAACGATCAATCCGTTCTGGCCAGCGTTCGAAGACGGTCTGAACCAGGCAGCCGGTGAGCAGTACAGTGGAGAGTGGGACCAGGAACACCGAGATGCGCCACGGGAAGATGATCGCCAGGTTGTTGTCCTGCAGAGCAGCCTGCAGCAGCGTGAGGCCGGCGGCGATCACAGCCGGGACCAGCAGGACGGTGAAAATGCGTTTGCGCCGCACTGCCAGCAGAGCCAGGGTGATCAGGATGATCTTGAAGACCGCCGTGATATCGAACCACCAGGAGATGAGCGCGTGGTGGGGGATGCGGAAGTGGACCAGGATTTCACGGGCCTGCGCGGTGGTCTCGGGCGGTGTGCTGCCAAAATTCCCGTACACATAGTAAAGGATGGGGGATACCAGTGCCAGAGCCAGCAGCCCGGTGAACAGGGGGGCGCGAATCTCACGTGTTTCCAGATAGATGGTCAGCATGTAGGCGGCGGTCAGCGCGGCTGCGCTGAGCAAATACGTGGGATGGATCGTGGCGGCCAGCACGGCCAGCAGCACCGCCAGATAGGGCCGGCTTTTCAGGAACATCCAGATGGATACCACCAGCAGCACGCCGAACGCACTGGGCTGCAGCACCGTCCCCAGAAGACGCTGGTCCGCGACGCCGTCTTCAAATAAGTAGGTGAAGTTGGCTCCCAGCAGGCGTGAAAGGGCAAAACGCAGCCCGGCTGAATGCAGCAAATTGATCAGTGCCAGGAAGACCAGAAAGCGGAGTTTTGTACGGCGTATGTCGAACACGTGCGCCGCGATCTCGATCACTGCCATCACGTACAGTCCCAGCAGCAGGGCGTAGATCAGCAGAAACACAGCGGGAGACTGGAAGATGCGGTAGATGATTTCGACCAGGAAGCTGAACACCGGGGTGGGGTCCAGGGTGTTGGCCAGCCAGTCCTCGTGAAGATAGCCGTAACCGGCACGGGCCAGGCCGTGCAGGAAGTACTGGTTCTGGTTCGATGTGAACAACGGCGACTGGGTGTAGGCCGTGGAGAACACCAGGGTCAGGAGAAGATAATAAGCTGCCCTGCGCAGCGCAGTCAGGAGAGCCACCTGGCTACGGGTTTGTTCTTGTGAGAGAGATGGGGCCTCAGGCTGCATGGGTTTGAACACCGCTTAATGATCAGGGATAACAAGCTGCCGCCGGCTGCAAAGATACCATCAGGAGCGCATGCAACCGCCGGCCGTGTTCTGCGTATTATACAGTGAAACCAGATGCACCCCTTTCAGGGGCAGCAGGTGTAAAAAAACGAGCAAAATTTGAAGGAGAATCGCTCATGCAAACCCATATTAAAGTGCTGGCCTGGCTTTACATCCTCCTGAGCGCAATCGGGCTGATATCAGCAGCCTGTTTGGGGGGCATCATCGCAGCCGGGGGAGCGATCTCGGGCGATCGCGACGCGGTCCTGGTGACGAGTATCATCGCTGTGGTACTGGCCGGCGTCGTAGTCCTGTTCTCTATCCCCGGTTTGATCGCCGGGCTGGGACTGCTGCGGTATAAATCCTGGGCACGCGTGCTGGGGCTGGTGCTGGGGATCCTCAACCTGCCCGGATTCCCGACCGGTACCATCCTGGGCGTGTACAGCCTGTACGTGCTCCTGGACGACGAGTCCGCCGCCCTGTTTTCTGGATAAGTGTAAACCGGGGTGCAGTATCTCAAAGACCCACTTTCATCCTTCCCTTTACTGGTGAGATGATGTGGGGCAGGTAGAGCGGTTTGCCGCCCGCCTGTGATCGAGCGGGGCCTCGATACCGGGGCCCCGCTTGACTGCTGTGTAACCCCAGACCGGCTACCGGATCAACGGCAGCGCCGGCTTTGCCATCCCTGACCTCTTCAAGGTAGGGTAAAATCGCACCGGCAGGCTGCGGAGTACTTCTGGGGACAGTAAGCTTCCCGGGCCTGCTTTCTCACTGCGTGAGTATTGAATATCTTCGACAAGCGAGGGGAGTATGAAAATTACTATTCTTGCTGTAGGCACGCGCGGAGATGTCCAGCCCTATATTGCCCTGGGGCAGGGCCTGCGGGCGGCAGGTCACGAGGTCTGGGTGGCGGCTGCCTCTAACTTTGAGGGGTTTGTGCGCGAATACGGACTGCATTATGCCCGGCTGGACGCCAGCTTCAGAGACCTGCTGCAGAGCGATGCGCTCCAGCAGGCCATGACCAGCCGTAATCCCATCCAGCGGCAGCGCGAGGTGCTGCGCATGGTCCACCACTCGCTGGAGCTTTTTGCGGCCGGTACCTGGGAGGTGTGCCAGGGTGCAGATGCGATCATCTATTCCACTATTGCCGTGACGGCCTACAGCGTGGCTGAAAAGCTGGGTGTGCCGTGTTTCTGGGCGCCGCTGATGCCGGTTACCCGTACGCGCTTCTTCCCGAGCCTGACGACTCCGCTGGGGAACGGCCGCAGTGGGCTGCTCAACTGGCTTTCGCACCTGATCGAAGAGCAGGCTGCCTGGCAGCCGGCGCGCAGTTTTGTCAATCAATGGCGGCGTCAGACCCTGAATCTGAAACCATTTCCCTTTTGGGGCCCCTACGGTCTGCTCGAGGAACGCCGCCTTCCCGTTCTCTACGGCTTCAGCGCTCACGTTGTGCCCCGGCCGGCGGACTGGAGCGAACGGATCCATGTGACAGGCTACTGGTTTCTCGATTCTCTGGACGGCTGGCAGCCCCCGGACGGGCTGGTGGACTTCATTGAGGCAGGCCCCCCGCCTGTGTACATCGGTTTCGGCAGCATGTTCAGCCGGGATGCAGAAGCCACCACGCGGATTGTCGTCGAAGCGCTGAGGCGGTGCGGACAGCGGGCGGTGCTGGCGACCGGTTGGGACAGCCTGGGCGGCGTGGAACTGCCGGAAACGGTCTTCCAGATCGATTCCGCCCCTCACGACTGGCTCTTCCCACGTATGGCTGCAGTGGTGCATCACGGAGGGGCTGGGACGACCGCGGCGGGACTGCGCGCCGGCGTCCCTTCCGTGATCGTCCCCTTCGCTGCCGACCAGCCGTTCTGGGCGCAGCGCGTGTATGAACTGGGCGCCGGCGTCAGGCCTGTTCCGCACCAGAAGCTCAGCGCGGAACGGCTGGCAGAGGCGGTGAGCGCAGCGGTCAGCAGTTCACAGCTGCGCAGGCGCGCAGCCGCGATTGGGGAGCGCATCCGTGAAGAAAATGGTGTGGCTCGCGCCGTCGAGATCGTTCAGGATGTCGTCTGTTCCAATGCTGGGGAAAACGGGCAGCGCGTTAGGGATCGGGCCATCTTGCCCCAGCGGACCTGACCGCCGCAGACCGAAAAAAGATTCCGGTTTCAGATCCG
>JAAYXE010000015.1 GCA_012516075.1 Chloroflexota bacterium
TATCTATATAAGTCATCTTCTAAATTTCTTTCTGCAATAATGGTTTCAAAAAAGTCGGTCAGGTTATAACCATTGAACCGAAATTACAAATGCCTTGTCTGCTCCCTTGTCCTTGTAGGTATTCTGTTTGCTACTAGTTATCGCAGATTTGTACTATACCTACCACATGTTAAGGTGGAACTCTACCGCTTCGACATTTTCAACCTCATCCCCATTAATCAGGTGTAAACTGCATCACCGTTCCCATCCTAAGGATGCGTATGCCAGAGATCCTCTTTGTCAAAGACGATAACAACACTGCGATGGGTGAGCAGTACTCCCTGGCCGCAGCTCTGACCAGGCGCGCAGCCTGTTGAAAAGCTAACGCTTCGGCCTCGCCCTGCCAGATGTCCGCGCGGCGCAGGCAAATGGTGACTTTATATATGAACCGGAGAAATATCCCGAACGTGACCCGTTCGGGAAGTAGATCTACTATGACAGCAACCCCGCCCCTGCATTTCTGTATTGCAGGGGCGGGGTTTTACATTCCCAGCCTGTACCAGTCGCTCCGGGCAGCGAATCCAGCACTAAACCTCCACCCGCTGAAGCACGCCGCTGGTCATGCGGTAGACCACGTCCATCCGGGGCAGTATGCTCAGATCGTGGGTGGCGATGATCACGCAGTAACCCAGGTTGTGGGCGAGGTCGACCAGGATGTCGATGATGTTGGCGCTGTTCTCCTCGTCCAGGTTGCCCGTCGGTTCGTCAGCGAGCAGCAGCCGGCTGTCCATCGACATGGCGCGGGCGATGCCCACGCGCTGCTGTTCGCCGCCCGATAGCATGCCGGGGAAGCGGTCGAGTGCGGGCTCGGGCAGTGCGACGCGGGCGGCCAGTTCGCGCGCCCGCTGGCGCGCCTTCTCGCCCCTGATCCCCCGCAGTTCCATCGGGAAGGTGATGTTTTCGGACACCGTCAGCAGCGGGAACAGGCGGAAGCTCTGGTAGATCATGGCTGCGCATTCACGCCGGTACTTCGCCAGGTCCATGGTCGAGGTCGGTTTGCCCTCGTACAGGACCTGCCCGGATTTGGGCACATCGAGCCCGGCGAGCAGCGAGAGCAGTGTGCTCTTGCCGCTGCCCGACTTGCCAACGATGGCGTACACCTTCCCCAGCTCGAAGGAGCAGTTGATCTGCCTGATGGCGTCGACCTGCTGGTATTTGCTGTTGTAGCTGTAGGAGACGTCGATGAGCTCGAGTATTTTCAATTCTCCTCCTCAGTCCTTATCCAGCAGAAGAGTGAGCACGCTGGAATAATTCATGATCGTGATGGAAGCGGCGGAGCCGGTGAAGAAGCAGATGAGGAACCCCGCGATGAGCGTCAGGTGCAGCGCAGCCGGCGCGCCCCAGACCAGCTGCCAGATGAGCAGGCCTGCCGCAGTGCCGAGCAGGCACAGGATGCTCTGTTCGTAAAAGAAGCTGAAGAAAGCGCCGGTGCGCGTGGCGCCCAGGCCGCGCATGGTGGCCAGCTCCAATTTCCGGCTGACGATCAGTAAATACGATACGACAACCGCGATGATCCCCACCAGCACATACAGGCAGGGGTACAGTGTGTTGATGTAGCCAATCTGCTGCCGGAGGCTGGCGACGCTGTTATTAAAGGCAACATCCTTGAGCACAATAAACTCGCGCACGCTGCTGACCTGCTGCACCTGCGAATAACCATAATCGGAAAGGTAGTCCTTCAGTTCGACGAGCCTGCGCGCGTCTGCGAGGGTGAAGCTCGCGCTGTGGAACACGGTCGACTGAAGGTAGTCCTTTTTCTGTTCCGGAGATACCGTCATCCCCCAGCCGGGCAGCTCGGACTCTGATTCCAGATCATCCCACAGCAGGGCGGGGTTGAAAAAGACTGCCAGCGGGGCGTAGATCGTATCCCCGACGCCCTGCTTTTCGTAGCTGCCAACCACGCGCAGATCCAGATGCTGAAAGACCTGCGCCTGGTCACCGGGGTTTAAGGTGGTATGGTTAAACGCCACCCGCACTGTGTCTCCCAGGGCGATGCCCTTTTCGGCCATGAGCGAGCTGGGGAGGATGGCGCTGTACAGCCTTTCGTCGTCCGCCGGCACAGCCAGGATGGATTCGTCGTAGCCTTCCATGAAGGTCATCAGGATGGTGTCGGCGTAGTAAAACTCAGGGGCTGTGCGGATGTTGTTCGTGGCCGTGAAATCGGACCCGCGCAGGATCTCCGCCTCCAGCGACTCGCGAGCGAAATGGCTGGACGGCACATACAGCGGGGGGATATCCTGTTCGCCGCCGCCGGCGGGTTTGCTGACTCCCATGTAGTAATAGGGTTCGCTGATCGAGACGGACAGATCGCGGATCATCCCTGTATGATAGAGACCGGCCACGTCGTATGCGTTCAGCAACTGATTTCCGATCTGCTTTCCGTTGATGTCCGTATAGTATCCTTCGATGGTGGTGTTGTCGTAAACCGCCTCAAGCTGTTCCTCATAACGCCGGGCCGTAGTGGCCAGCTGTCCGAAGAAGATCACCACCGACACGGCAAGGATAGGGACCACCAAGGTGCGCATTCCGCCGCGCAGGATGGACAGGAACGCATACTTCATGCTCCCGCCGCTGAGGGACGACGTTTTGTGCTGACCTCTGGGGCCCCCGGGTTTGCGCTGGCTCGTGCGGCTGTACAGAAACGTGCTGACGCAGAAAGCCGTGCAGGCGAGAACCGCAGCCAGAAAGACAGCTGCACCGGTAAACAGGAATAGCTCCCGCCCGAGCTGCGGCGCGAATTCCAGCGTCCGTGAGATGGTCAGGTTCCCGCTGCTGTAGCGGGAGTCGATCAGGGAAAAGTTTTCAGCAGCCCGGGCAACCAGGTCAATGATGCCCTCGTGCAGTCTGTACCCTGCGGCCGCGCCTGCCGCCGCGGCGGCCAGCGAGATGATCCCCGAACTGTAGAGGAAATACCGGGTCACCCGCCGCCTGCCTGCGCCGAGCATCAGCATCGTCTCGCTCGTCTCTCGCTGCCGGTATACGAACAGGTAGCCGAAGAGGATCACGGCCGCCAGCACCATCAGCACACAGACTGCGGTCACGATCTGCGCAATCCGTAGAATGATCTGGTAAGGGACGGCCACCGTGGAATAGCCCTGGTCGTAGATGGTGAACTGGAAGCGGTCACCCAGGGCAGGTTCGATGCGCGCGGCAGCAGCGCCGGCATCCCGGTTGCGGATGACTGCCTGCCCGACGGTGTAACCGATCGGGTGCTGCGAATACGGCACGCCTGCGGACTCCGGCACGTAAACATACCAGCTTTTGTCCCCGACCGTGTTCATGATGCCCGCAACCGTGAAGGTTTCGTGATAGGAGAAGCCATCGGGCGCCCAGTAGCTGTTGTACACGCCCGGCCGGTCGGCCACGGCAGCCGAAAGCTCGATCGTATCCCCAACGCCCACATCCAGTCGTGCGGCCATCAGCTCCGAGATCACAGCGACGCGGCTGCCGTTTTCATATTCATCCCTGGTGAACGGGCGCCCGTCGATGATGTACAGTTCCTGCTGGTGGAACGGCAGCAGCGACATGAGGTCGCCGGTGCCGTTGACCAGCACACTGTTGTTCGTTACAGGCAGCGTCTCAGCAAGCTGCAGGAGCACCGAATCTTCAGGGAGCACATAGTAGCGCCCATCCGCCCCATGCGCCGTAATGTCGATCTTGCCGGGTACGTCCGCGCCGCGTACGAGTGCTTCCACCCTGTCGGGCGGAACGGTGCGCAGGTGCAGCAGCGGCGTTTTACCGCGATACACCTCGCCAAATACGAGATAGTAATGCCCTGGCTCGAAGGCGCCAAAATCATCGTCGATGAGGATGATGGAATCGGTCTCGCTTTTGGACGAGTACAGCGCGTTCATCACAATGGCGCGGTAAAGGTGATTCTCCTCGTCGTAGCTGGCATTGCCCACCACCAGAACAGACAGCATCTGGTAGGGCATGTAGCTGTCGGTGCGCCAGAAGCCTTCAACATATCCAAATGAACGTGCGGGCGTATCCCACGACAGCGCCGCCTCGTCCTCTGCAATCACCCCGGCATCAAAGGTTTCGAGTGCGCTCGCCAGGGCTGCGTCATAGCCCGTATCGTCCGGGTACCCGGTTCCCATGTACTCGACCAGGCCGATGGTGGTGTAAAAGTCATCACAGTCTTCCAGGAACTGTGCAGCGGAGGCCCAGACGCTGACACCCAGCGCCAGCGCCAGCGTGAGGGCAAAGATCAGCAGCGTGAAGAGCGCGGTTTTTCCTCTGGAGCGAATGATGCTGAGAAGGCTGTTGCGAAAGATCATCGATGCCCGCTTCCCTGTGCGAAAGCTTGTAGTATGGTGAACGGCGGCTGCCGTCTCTGAGTCGACCGGAATGTGCCGGATGTGTCTCTATACGTGCTCTGTCGAATCAACCCGCGGCCGCCGGCATAACGCCGGCGAGCAGTTTTCTAAAGGCAGTGCAGCAGTGCGCGCATTTCTGTCTTCCCCATCCGGTCGCGGAAACGGGCGCAAACCCCCCTCCGGACGCGCTGCAGGAAAGGTCCGGCAGGCGATGGCAGATGGAATGGCGGCAGGTCTCACTGCTGGTGCGGCCGCGATGTGTTCTTCAATGTTCTGGCCTGTGTTCGCTGTGATATCCGGTAAGGGATGGGAACATGCCTGGGGCCATATTGGCGGGATTATAGCAAATCTCGATAGTTTCCTGGATACAGATCCGGATGGAATCCCTGATTGGTTAACATGTTAACCAAATGCATTATAATGCAGCGGTTGTACCCGCCGCCTAACCGGTACCGGTTAGGCGGATTGGAACCGGAGCTGATTATGGCAGCGATGCTGCACGCAGCGGCAGCATCAAAGGAAGGTTGCTTATATGACAAACATTCGCGATATCTGGCTGCATGCCCACCACATGCTGCGTTCTGCCAGGCAGATCGTCAACAACAATCTGCGCCCGCTCAACCTGAGCAGCGCCGAAGGGAACATTCTGCTCCACCTGCTGACGCAGGGAAAGGAGCTGCGGCAGGAGGATCTGGTGGCGCAGCTGGATATCAGTAAGCCGGCCGTCTCGCGCGCCCTGAATTCGCTGGAGAAAAAAGGTTTTGTCACCCGCGAGCCGGATCCTGGCGACCGGCGCGCACACCGGGTCCGGCTCACGGACCGGGCGCTGGAGATCAGCCCGGCTGTTGAGCAGGCGTATAACGAGATGTACGCTCTTGCGGTTCAGGACATCTCGCAGGATGAGCTGGCGGAATTCCTGCGCCTGTTCAACCGGATCTCTGAAAACTTTTCCCGTGCTGAGGATCGATATGCCGCACATTGACCTGGCCGGCCTGGGCCTGTATCTGGCTTATTTTATTGTCACAGGGGCGCCGGCTGTGCTGCTTAAAGTGTTTTTTGATATCCCTTTCGAGTTGATCCGCAAGATATACCACTTCGTGATCACGCTCTCAATCTTCCCCCTGGTGACGTTTTTCAGCACCTGGCAGGACGCTGTACTGGCCGTCATCTTATTTACATTGATTGCCTACCCGATTCTGGCGCGATTGGAACACGCGGCGCTCTACAGGCGAATTGCCGTTGAGCGCAAAGGCGGTGAGTTTAAAAGTAGTCTCCTGGTTGTTCAGATGTCGATGGCGCTGCTGCTCTTTGTCTTCTGGGGGCTGCTGGGGGAGGAGTGGAAGTATATTGCCGTTGTGGCGGTGATGGCCTGGGGGTTTGGCGACGCAGCCGCTGCCCTTGTGGGCAAGGCCGTGGGGCGGCACCGGATCCGGAACCCGCACATCCAGGGGCCGAAAACGTATGAAGGGACTTTCGCGATGTTCTTCATCTCCGGCCTGGCGGTTTTTCTGACACTGCTGCTTTATGCCCACCAGCCCTGGTATGTGAGCCTGGCGATCGCGCTGCTCGTCGCTCCCGTGTGCGCTGCGGTTGAACTGTTCACCAACGGCGGCATGGACACCCTGACCGTGCCCATCTCGACCGGCCTGGTTGTGCTGTTCTTCCTGTCGCTGTTCCGCGTCCTGGGTGCATAGCCCATGAATGGACTTACGAAAGAACAGTCCTCCAGCCGTGAAAAGGTGCTGCTGACCTCACTGTTGTTGAGCGCGCCCGGGGTCGTGGTGACGGGGATCGCCCTGATGAGCAGCCATTCCACGACCCAGCTCGCCGACTTCCTGCGCCGCCTCGTGGAGGTTGTGGCAGTCTTTATTTCCTGGTGGGTCTTCCGCCAGCTGCAGCGGAATGAGGCGATGAGTGAGACGCAGCAGGCCCGGTTGGAGCAGTCGGCCGGGTTGAGCGCCGGCGGGGCGATGCTCTGCTCGGGGATCGTCCTGCTGGTTGTGGCCCTGTCGCGATGGTCCATATTTGAGCCGGGCGGCAACGTTACCATGGGCCTGGTGATCGCGGTGCTGGGTGCGCTTACGAACGGCTGGTTCTGGTGGCGCTACAGTGCATTAACACGGGAGCAGTACAGCGCCGTGACTGCGGCCCAGCAGCAGCTGTACCGGGCGAAAACCTCGGTGGACCTGTGCGTGGTCGCTGCGCTGACCGCTGTGGCCATTGCGCCGGCCCATCCGCCGACCCGCTGTGTGGACCTTCTGGGCTCGATCATTGTGGCGATCTATCTGCTGTGGAGCGGGCTGCGAACGGCGCAGAAGCATCTGGGCGAGGTGAGAGCCGGCCTTTCAACCGGGAGAAACTGAGCCTGTTGATCGTTTTTTGTCTGGATGGACGTCAGCCGGAAGGGCGCTGCACCAGAGATAAGACAGCTCAGCCTGCCTGGCCTCCTGCCCGTGCATCTTTACGGAGATTGGTGCTGACAGGGGTATAATTTCCCGGTATTTGCAATTTCAGCCAAAACTCATTCAGCCTGTGCTTTCGTGCAGGCAGCCGTACAGGTATTTTATCGGGGGATGATCCATGCACGCCTATCGTTTTCTGGCTCTTGTTGTTATCATTGCCTGGTTGTTTCCGGCCGCTCAGGACCCGCCGCCCACACCCGCTTCCGCAGAGGTCGAGGTTGAACTGGCGGAAGCTTTCTCCCGGCGTTTGAGCGCTGCCCCAGGAGCCAGATCGCTGGCTTTCGAGCTGTTTTCACCCGAAGTCGATACAGCCTTTGTCAGCCCGGATGGAGAGACGGCCGTTTTGTGGCTGGCGCTGCGCGACGACAGCGGCCGCATACTGGCCACAGAACCCGGACTGGCGCTGGCACGGCGCACGGATGCCGGCTGGCAGGTGCTGCTGCCCGGCGACCCCGCCTGGGACGAGGCCTTTGCCGCCGTGCCGGAGAATTTGCTGCCGCTCGAACACAGGCCGGCGCCGCAGTCGCTCGAACTCAGCCCCAGCAGCGCAGCCGCCCTGACCGGTTACTACCTCCCCTGGGCGGCCGGCACCGCCCACTGGCTGGAGGGATCGATCAGCCACTTCCAGTCGGTCCCCGAGCTGGGCTACCCGTCCTGCGGCATCGATACCTGCCGCTACGCGTACGATTTCACGGACCAGGCCCCCTTTCCGCTGCTGGCATCGAAGGATGGGATCGTGCATGCCTCGCGAGACATCTGTGCTGACGGCAGCACAACCTGCACCAACTACATCGTGCTGCGCGATACCAGCGGGGCAACGTACCAGATCTATCTGCACCTGGCGCAGGGCACCATCCCCGATAAGCTGAAACCCGGGACGTTTGTCAGGCGCGGCCAGTACATCGGTGACAGCGACGACACCGGCTACTCCACCTCGCAGCACGTGCACTTCATGGTTGTGGACAGTCTCTGGCCGGGTGGAGACGGGTATTACTGGGGCCGGTCGGTCGATATCCGCTTTGTCGACGTGCCGGTCAACAACGGTATCCCGCGCAACTGCTATGAGGTCACCCGCTTCCCGATTTACGACGGCGCCCGCGACTGCCTGGGCGACAAATCCGATCCGCGCAATCCGGCTAACGACTGGTACGTTTCGGGTAATGTGGGCGCTTTCCCGCCAGAAGGAGAGCTTACCCGCCCGATCTCAGGTGCGGTGGTGACGGTCGGTTCCGGGACGGTGCTCGATGTCACGGCCCAGGCAAGCGATGACGTGCGCGTTACGGCCCTGCGTCTGGTGGCGCGGGTCAACGGTCAGTGGGTTGAGATCGGCCCGAAAGTCAGCGGGAAGACGGGATCTACCCAGTACGATTGGGACGTGGACCTGTGCGCCGCCGGGGCGTTCCACGGTCCGCTGGAGGTGGCGCTGCGCGTCTGGGACTACGAGGGCAACGTGTCCTCCGCCCTGTCCCCGCGCACCATCCGGGTGGATCACGCCTGCCCGCCGCCCAGCAGCGAGCTCCGGCCGGCCGCGACGTTTGATTCCACCGCTGTACGTCTGAACTGGACTGCCTCCAGCCGGGCCGGGTTTAACCGCTTTGAACTGCAGTGGCGCGCGGCGGGCGAAGCCTGGAAAGATTCCCAGATGATCTCAATTCCGGGCGGCAGGCGCTCGACCTGGTTCACCGGCGAGCCGGGCAAGCGCTACGAGTACCGCCTGCGTGCCGTGGATATCAATGGACAGACGGAAGCCTGGCCGGCCGGCGTGGAGACCAGCGCCTCACTCCCCTCCACCTGTACGGCGGATGCCTTCGAGCCCGACGACAGCCCTGCACAGGCTTTCACCCTGCCTGTTAGCGTACCGGCGCAGCGCAGCCTGTGCGGCCGGGGCAACAGCGACTGGTTTAAGGTTAACATTGAAGAGGGGGGAGATTACCTGGTGCGCGCCGTATCCCATAACGGCGGTGCAGCCGTAAAGATCAGCGTGTTTGGGCCGGATGGGAAGACCGTCATCGCCAGTGGACAGGCCGGCGGCACAGGTCAGCACGCCAGCGTGTCCTTCCGGGCTGTTTCAGGACGCAGTTATTTCATCCGGATCGACCCGCTGCTAGCGGACCTGTTCGGCACACAGGCGGAGTACATCCTGTCCGTGAGTCAAAGAGCGATTTATCTGCCGCTGGTGGAGCGTTGATCCGCTTGCCCAATTTTTAGGCCTGGAAGTTGCCGGGCGCTGCAGGGTATGCGGCTGCTGCCGCAGCTGTACCGCCTGATGGAACTTGATCACAATCTCTAAGGGAGGAAATATGCGCAAAATAATTGTTGCCGAGTTTATTACGCTGGACGGGGTAATTCAGGCGCCGGGCAGTCCGGACGAAGACACCGAGGGCGGCTTCACCCACGGCGGGTGGACCGGGCCGTACTGGCATGATGAGATCGGCAGGCACTTCTTTGAGGCGGTGGAGCAGGCGGACACCTTCTTGCTGGGCCGCAAGACCTGGCAGATCCACGCGGCGGCATTCGAGCCTATGCCCGCAGGCGACCCATTTGGGGACGTGATGAACGGCATGCGCAAGGTGGTTGTCTCCACCACGCTGAAATCAACGGACGCCTGGCGCAATTCAACCCTGATCAGTGGGAATGTCGTTGAAGAGGTGCGCAGGCTGAAAGATGGGCCCGGAAAGAACATCCTGACCGACGGCAGCAGCGTGCTGGTGCACACCCTGATTGAAAACGACCTGGTCGATGAGTTTGCCCTGCACGTCTACCCGCTCGTGCTGGGTAGCGGCAAGCGCCTGTTCCCGGATGGAAAGCGCATCGATCTGAAGCTGATCGAATCACAGGCGCTGCCGACGGGTGTGGTGTTCCAGCGCTTCCAGCCGGCCTGATCAGGAATGGGATCAACGTCTGACTGTAGTGGATGACCTGTGTACGCCACGCCGCGTAGGTATAATAAAACTGAGGAGGCCGCTGGCGACCAGAGCATTGAGCCGTAAGGCTGCTGGCCGGTCCCAAAAAAACCTGTATCTGGCAGTTTGAACACTTCGTCAGGCTTTAATGAGACTGACGAAGCGGATTTTGAGCAGCACAGACCCGGCGCGCGCCGGGTCTGTGCTGTATTTTATTCTCCCCAGATCTGGCGGACGATACTGGCAACTTCCTCCTGCTGCGAGATGTTGAGCGGGATCTTCGGTGAGTTAGCTGTGGTGGTGTCCCGGTTTTCCACAATCAGCACTTTCGCATCTGCCGACAGCACACGCGCGTGCCAGGTGCCGCGGCGGACGTTGTACAGGCGGAAGGGCTGCATCTCCTGAGCGTAGATGCGCGTGACCTGCTCTGCTCCCTCGCCCAGCAGCAGAATGCAGCGGCCCTGTAAGAGGACAAAGACCTCGTCTGTTTCATCATGGCGCTGGAATTCGAGCACCTGTTCGCCAGGGGTGAAATTCAGCCGGGCGACACGCCATTCGCCTGAATCGATCAGCGGCTGGTAGCCGTGGCCGCTGTGGTCATAGGTTTCGAGTAAGGAGGAAGGTGGATTAATCATCTGTGTTCCTGTACGCATTGGGATGGGTTGCCGGGAGTAATTCTAGTATGAAATTGAGGGGATTCATGTACGGGATTTGCCGCTGAGAGCGCTGCGGAGGCGGACAGCGGAAAGTGACAGGGCGCCGGGAGTTCTAACCGGCGCCCTGCCCTGGGATAGAGACACTTATACTGGAAAGGTAATTATGCTGGACGGCTGTTATATGTGACCAGACGGCTCAGGCAGTGCTCAGATCCGGCTGATGCGCACGCGCCATTTCTCGGGGCCGGACTCCAGATACTCCCAGTCAAATGTCCCGCTTCGTTCTGCCTGGAACTGATAATAGAGTGGTTTGGGATCGTGGTCGTTGATCAGTACAAACCCTTCTCCGGGCTGCAGTTTTTCGAACGTTTCAAAGATCAATGGATGCCGGTTGACAGGGGGAATGCTGCGAATATCCAGTTCTTTATCTGTGCTCATCGAGTTTCTCCTTCGAACGAAATGATCCTACCTGGTCTGATTATAGGAGCAGGGACGATAATGATCCTTGATTAAGATCAAATTACTCCAAAAACCCTGGAAGTCATTTGGTCAGGTTGATTTGATTATCAGGGCTGTACGGTACAATTGGATTGATTAACTCCGGATAGGCCGTTTAGTGCTGCGGCACCGGTCGATTTACGTCTTAGAGGGGAGTCAGAAAAATGGACGCAGCAGCAATTTTGAACTCGCAGTATCAGGCATCGCTCGAAATGCTCAAACAGACCATCATCGCCTGCCCGCAGGAGCTCTGGAATGCAGACAACGCCAGGAACCGGTTCTGGCACACCGCTTACCACGCGCTTTTCTTTACCCACCTCTACGTGGAGGAATCCGAAGAGGCCTTCAGGCCCTGGAGCAAACACCGGACCGGTTATGAAGATTTCGATGGGGGGCAGGACTTTGAACCGTACGAGAAGGATGATCTGTTAGAGTACCTGGCGTTCTGTCAGCAGCACGTTGCTGAAAGAGTGCCGCAGTTGGACCTGGAAGCGCTGGAAGGATTTGGAGACCGGACTTTGATAACGCTTGAACTGCAGCTCTACTCCATTCGCCACCTGATGCAGCACGTCGGCGAGCTGATGGACCGGCTCAGCACGCAGACTGGTACAGAGATCGAATGGGTAGGCTGGGTTCACACGAAAAAGGCGTGATCGTGTACGACACCGCGCGCACCACCGGGGAGATCCTGACCATGCTCGCAGACGCGCCCGCGGCCATCGCGGCCATCACCGGGGATCTATCCCCGGCACAGCTGGTAACCCCTCCCGCGCCCGGCGAATGGTCCGCCAGAGATGTGCTGGCCCATTTGCGCGCCTGCTCTGACATGTGGGGCATGTATATCTTGCGCCTCATCAATGAAGACAGGCCGGTGTACAGGGCGGTCAGCCCCAGGACCTGGATCCGGCAGACGGACTACTGCGAGCAGGAATTTCAACCCCTGCTGCAGGCTTATACGGCCCAGCGAACCGAACTGCTCGCTGTTTTGAAGCCGCTGGCGCCCGAGCAGTGGTCCCGCTCCGGGACGGCGAAGGGAGTGGGAAAGCCGCGCGAACGGACCGTGTACACGTATACCATGTGGCTGGCAAACCACGAGCTTTCCCATCTGCGGCAGATGGAGCGCACCGCCAGCGCCGCCCGCAGTAGGCTGTGACGGGCGCTCCCGGTTACGGGCCAGTCTCCATCTTCACCCCTGTTCACTTCATGCCTTACACGGGAATAACTTATCAGTTGAGCGGGTGAGCTGCCCTGATCGGCGGGCTGTATGAGTTCCGGCTGACCGGCACAGCAGCGGAGCAGCCGGCTGTCTACAGCTGGATCTCTGGCGATACACCGGTTTTCTCGTCGGTCACTGCAGTGAGATGAACGTCTGGTCGAACACTTCACCATCGATATCGATGGCGGAGAGATCAATACGCCCGGGAGTAATCTCCAGCAGGACAAAATGCGTGCGGCGCGCATAGATCTGGCTTTCTGGCAGGATCTCCCCCGCAGCATACAGGATCCCCGACCCGCCGCCCGAGACGATGTACGTAATCCCGTCAACCTGCAGGCGCTCGTAGTGGTGGCTGTGCCCGGAGATGGCCAGGGGGACCCGTGCAGCAGCGAAGTCCGGGTGCCAGGACGCACGCACCGGGAGCTGGTCGTTGGGATGGACCGAACCGCTGAAAAAAGGCGGGACGTGGAAAACCGGGATGGTGTGATGGAAGCGCTCATCGGCCAGCCGCTCCGCCATCCAGGCCTCCTGGGCCTCACGGCCCGGCTGTCCGAAGATCACCTGCGTATCGAGCATCATGAACTGGATCCCCTGGACGGCGAAGGCATAATACTGTTGCTTACCCTCCTGGGGAGATTCGGGAAACAGCGGGTCTGTGAAGGGAGGAAAGGCGTAATAGTAAAAGATGCTGTCCTGCCAGCGCGCGGCCGCGTCGTAGTCGTGATTGCCGGGGACGGTGTAAACCGGAAGCTGGTGCAGTAGGGGTGCGAGGGTCTGGTAAAACTTGATGGCGTAGGCTTCCACCGGATCGCGGTTATCCTGGATCTCGGCCACCACGTCTCCGGTGTGGATCACGAAATCCAGATCCAGACCGGCCATCAGCCTGACGAGCGCCTCTGTAGCCGGGTCGCCAAAACTGGCATCTCCGATGACACCTACCCGGACGGTTTCCTGGCCCGACAGGGTGCGCAGACGCACAGGCCCCCAGTGCTCGCCGCGGAAAGCTGGCTGCTGCAGAGCATCCTCATCTCCCAGCCCGACGGCCACCATATACACGGCCCCGGGCTGCAGGTCCTCCAGTAGGATCTGCTGGCGCGCCTCGCCGGGGGATAAGGGCACCGTCCGGGTCTGCGCGGTCTCAGGCTGGATCTTCTGGTAGAGTAAATACCCGCTGCCCGGTTCGGCCAGCTCGAAGAACAGGACAGCCCGGTCCTCTCCCAGGTGGCGGACCGTCAGGGGGAGCAGGAATTCCTGCGACCCCACCGGGAGCTCCCCCTCCACCAGGGATGGGAATGGAGGCGCAGTCGGTTCAACCGCCGCCTGGTCAGCCGGCTGTGGGGTTTGTCCAGTTGTCGGTTCCAGCGGCCCGGCTGTGGTGGGCGCAGTGGTCGGGACGGGCAGCGTCTGGTTCTGTGGGCTCCCGGTCACCTGCCCCGGCGCGGCGGTTTCGCTCAGCGGTATGCAGGCCGTGACCAGCGCCAGCAGCAGAAGGACCTGTACGGCATATCTGCTCACACGGTGCAGTTTATAAAAAGAAATTGCCAGTCTGCGCATCATACCTCTAACTTCTGCGCCCGTTTTTTCGTGGGCGAAGGCCTATCATTCTACCATTTCAGCTCTGTTCCAGACCTGGGCCATTCTGCATCCAGAAGACCTGTGCTGCGCGCTTCTCTCACCCGGTGAGGCTGGTCTAACTATTCGGAGGTTAAAGATGAAAGCAGTGGTTTACGAGCAGTATGGTCCGCCCGAGGTGCTCCAGATTCGCACCGTGTCCACACCTTCCCCGGCAGATAACGAGATATTGATCAGGGTTTACGCCACCACCGTGTCCGCAGCAGACTTTCGGGCGCGCAGTTTCACCGTTCCCCCGGCGTTCTGGCTGCCGGCACGCATATCCCTCGGTCTTCGCATACCCAAAAAAGCTGTCCTGGGTGCGGAGCTGGCCGGAGAAGTGGAAGCAGCTGGTAAAAATGTGACGCGCTTCAAACCGGGTGACCCGGTATTTGCCGCCACGCTGCAGACCTTTGGCGCGTATGCCGAATACAAATGCCTGCCTGAGGATGCGGCTGTGGCTCTCAAACCGGGGAATCTCACCTACGAGCAGGCTGCAGCTCTGCCGATTGGGGCGCGCACCGCACTGCACTTTCTCAGGAAAGCGAACATCCAGCCCGGTTAGAAGGTCCTGGTCTACGGCGCTTCGGGCAGCGTCGGCACCTACGCCGTACAGCTTGCCCGGCATTTTGGAGCGGATGTCACCGGGGTGTGCAGCACAGCGAATGTCGATCTGGTGAATTCCCTGGGAGCCGTTGGGGTGATTGACTACACGCGTGAAGATTTTTCGAAAACCGGTGAAACCTACGACGTGATTTTTGAAGCGGTGGGCAAGAGCTCATTTGAAGATGGTATGCGTGTGCTGGATGAAGACGGGATCTATATCAACATCACGGTGCCGTTTCCCGATCTGCGCATGCTGCTGGCCCTGTCAGCCAGCCGCAGGAAAATCCTCCTGGGGGAAAACGCCCCCGAGAGCGCTGAGGATCTGGCCTTCATTAAAAGCCTTGTGGAAGCCGGGGAGCTCAGGCCGGTGATCGACCGGGTGTATCCGCTGGAGGAAATTGTCGAAGCCCACCGCTACGTGGATCAGGGACATAAAAAGGGGAATGTGGTCATCACTGTGGCGCAGATGGATACCGAAATGTCAGTATAAATACTGGATCCTCCTTCTCAGGAGGCAGCGTCCTCTCTCCGAATCTGGCGCGTCCGAACAGTGTTTTTCTGCCAGGCATTCAGCCCTGAACTCGAAAGAGAACGCCGGACGCCCTCCCCAGGAACTTACCGCTTCTCTCCAGCGTCTTAACCACACAGGCAGCGCCCTTTTGCTCTGTCTGCAGATCAGCGTCACCATCGTATTTTCATCGTTAAGACCAGGAGAAGAAATCCATGCGCCCTATTTCCCGTTTGCCGGTTATTCTGCTGCTGGCTGCCCTGGCAGTGTCCTGTGCTGCGCCGCTGGTCTCCACCGGAGGCAGGGCCGGTCAGCTGCTCCAGTCAGATAAACCCCGCGAGCAGACTCAGCAGGCGCCAGAGGCCGACCTCGCCGAACTGGCGGCGGGGAACACAGCTTTCGCCGCAGACCTTTACCGCCAGCTTATCTCAGCGGAAGACGGCAATCTCTTCTATTCGCCCTACAGCATTTCGCTGGCCCTGGCGATGACGTATGCCGGGGCGCGAGGGGAGACTCAGCAGCAGATGGCCGCAGCGCTTAACTTCACCCTGCCGCCCGAGCGCCTGCACCCGGCCTTCAACGCCATTGCGCAGCAGATCGCCTCGCGTGCTGCAGAAGGCGGGCAGGGCAGCGACGGTGAGGGCTTCCAGCTCCACGTGGTCAACGACCTGTGGGGCCAGCAGGATTACGCCTTCCTGCCCGAATACCTGGATGTGATTTCCCAGTACTACGGCGCAGGCGTGCGCCTGGTAGATTTCATCAACAACCCTGGCGGCTCTCGCCAGCAGATCAACGACTACATCGCCGAGAAAACCGAACAGCGCATTCAAGATCTGCTCCCCGCCAATTCAGTCACGCCAGACACCCGCCTGATCCTGACCAATGCCATCTACTTCGATGCCGCCTGGGCTTATCCGTTTGACGCGGGCTCCACTCGCAGGGATGCCTTCACGCTGCTGGATGGGACAAGCGTGGATGTCGATATGATGACTCTGCCCATGGCCAGCTCACTGCGCTACACGGCCGGCGATGGTTACGAGGCGGTGGAGCTGCCGTACGATAACCGCAGCATCTCGATGCTGCTGATCGTTCCGGATGCAGGGCAGTTCTCCGATTTTGAGGCCCGGCTGGACGCGGAACGGCTGGCCGGTATCGTTGGCGCACTCGACACTCAAAAAGTGCATGTGGTCATGCCAAAGTTCACCTTCGAGTCAGCCTTCTCACTGGCAGACCCGCTTTCCGCGCTGGGTATGGCCCCCGCGTTTACATCCGATGCCGATTTCTCGGGCATCAACGGCAGACGCGACCTGTATATCAGCGACGTGATGCACAAAGCCTTTGTTAAAGTGGATGAAGCCGGTACGGAAGCTGCTGCTGCCACTGCTGTGGTGATGAATGCCGCGGGTATGCCCATGGATGAACCGGTTCTGCTCCGGGTCGACCGCCCGTTTATCTTCCTCATCCGCGACGAACCGACGAACACCATCCTGTTCCTTGGCCGCATGCTTGACCCGCGCTAGCCGCCAGTCATAACCGGCACTCATTTATTACATCTTGATCCACCAGAAGAAAAATTCCCCTGGGCACTGCTCAGGGGAATTTGATATCTGCAGAGGGAAACCGGATCACCCGCCCGGACCTTTGGCCGAGACCTGACCGCATATCTCCCCTCCGGGGAAGTCGCCCGGACCGGTGTTGGGGGGATCGATGCCGTCATTGGTGTGCACGTTCACATAGGCATCGCCGCTGCGCATGGCTTCCGCGACGTCCTCAATGGATGTCCATCCACAGGCGTTGCCGGCGTCCGGCGCGCTGACGGTACCACTGGAGAGGACGCCGTTTACACGGCCCGAACCAGGCGTGCCCATGAAGAGCGTAACGCCGATCGGACCGTTAACACCAGCCGGCGCACAGTGAATGTGCGCGGCAAAGACGTTCTCGATATTGGCCACAATAAGTTTGAATTCCAGCGATGATCCATCTTTGCTGAGGTGAATGATCGCGTTTCCCCGGGCGCGGGTGTCGCGCGCCGGGACTTCGTCGCCTCCGCTCAAATGAGCCACAAAGTTCTTCGCATCCGGCGGGCTGGCAGATACCGTGCTGGCAAAGATCAGCAGTGCCAGCATGACCAGTAAAATTCCGAGTTTTCGCATGATCCGCTCCTTTCCAGACTCACAACCTGCCCGTTAATCAAATGTTACGCAGTCACGGGCGCGTTGGATTGATCGAGACGGAAAGGGAGAGCCGTATGTGACTCCGGTGACGGACCGCTCACGCTGCAGTGACAACATCCTGTTAAAAAGGATTTACCAGCACGGTCAATCCGCTCGGCCCGGGTGTGCTCGAGCCCGGCGGCAGCGTGGTCGATGGGGCTACTCTCCGATCACCGCCGGCAGATAGGTAAAGCCCATGGGGAGATGTTCTTTAACGATCAGGACGTCGCTGCTCCAGCAGCCCGGATCTACCATCGCCTGATTTCCGGCACCGCTGTTCGACGAACGCACCCACATACTGGCTGTGTGATTTCCGGGTTCCAGGCCGCTGAAAAAACCGGTGATCGATGCCTGGACACCGCCACCGCCGGCTTCGGCCGTGCGCATGTTCGCGCGTGCTCTGCCGGTCGTAGAAGGCTGATCATCCACTCGAAGCTCAAACAGTGCACCGGTACCGGCGGAGAAGCTGCCGACAAAGATGCGGCCGTTGAATGTTACTTCAACGATGGAATCAGGTGACTGGACGGCAAAGGTCGCCATGTCAAGCAGCTTCGCGTAGGTGGGCGTGATCGCTGCCAGCGAGGTGCAGTTGACATTAAATACCTGTGGAACCAGTACAGGCTGCATGACGGCATTCGGGGCTGCCCTGCCTGTGGTAACCCGGTCTCCCAGCACCAGCACAAGCGCCAGCAGAACGACCACCAGCAGCCCGTTCGCCTGTTTGAAAAATTGAGTACCCATTACACCGCTCCTTCAGGGGTAAAAACGGACGACAATAGTCTGATTATAAGCGCTTTCTCTTCTCCAGTTGATTCAACTGGCCGCGCGACAGGAAAGCATGTAGAATGAATGTGTAGGGTGGAAAATTACCGGGCAGCCCTGCAGAAATGACACACTCGGGGACGACAGAACTACCGCTTCTGAACACCAGACTTCTGGTACCACCGCTGCGCGCGAATCTCATTGCGCGGCCGCGCCTGACCGCGCGCCTGGATGAGGCCCTGAAGCTGGGGCAGCGCCTGTCGCTTGTCTGCGCCCGGGCAGGGGCAGGGAAGTCCACACTGGTCAGTGAGTGGCTGCACGGTCAGAGCCAGCCTGGTGCCTGGCTCACTCTGGACCGTTACATTGATAAACCCTCGCAGTTCTGCCGCTATCTGGCTGCAGCCGTGGAGCAGGCGGGTGTACCGGCCAGCCTGCAGGTCATGCTGGATGAGCAGCCCTTTCCCCCGGCTGAAACGCTGCTGACCGACTGGATTAACGCCTTGAACGCCAGTGGTTTCCCCTTTGTTCTCGTCCTGGATGATTATCACCTCATTCAAAATGAGTGGATCCATCAGGCGGTTGGTTTCCTGATCGAATACGGCCCGCCTCACATGCACCTGGTGCTGATATCGCGGGTGGAGCCCCCGCTGCCGCTGGCCCATCTGCGCGGGCACGGCCTGCTGACCGAGATTCGCGATCAGGATCTGCGCTTTACAGAGACGGAAGCCGCGGAATATCTTAATGAAATCATGGGGCTGGACCTGCCTGCAGATGCACTGGCTGCAGTCGATCAGCGCATCGAGGGCTGGGCTGCCGGGCTGCAGATGGCGGCCCTATCAGCCCGCGGACGCCGGCAGTCAGGGGAACTGGAAGCTTTCCTGACTGCCTTCTCGAGCACCAACCGGTTTATTCTCGATTATTTGATGGAAGAAGTCCTCAGGCAGCAGTCGCCTGATATCCAGAATTTTCTTTTGGAGACATCCATCCTGGAGAGCCTCAGCGCTGACCTGTGTGATGCCGTATGTACTTCTGGCAGAGCCGCGGGCGGCAGCCGGAAGATGCTCGCAGACCTGGAGCGCGCCAATTTATTCGTCATCCCGCTGGATGATGAGCGGCGCTGGTACCGCTATCACCACCTGTTCGCCGATCTGCTGCAAAAGGCGCTGCATGAGCTCAGGTCACCTGGCCTGGTCTGCGATCTGCACCGCCGGGCTGCCGGCTGGTACCTGAATCACGGGCTGCCGGGCGAAGCAATGGACCACCTCCTGGTTGCCCGGGATTTCGATCGCGCCGCCGGCATCATTGAGGAGAATTTTGCCGGCCTGATGCACCTGACGTCTCGCAGTATGGGATCGTTCCTGCTGAACTGGATCGAAGCGCTGCCCGGGGAAGTTCGCTCTCGCCGGCCGCGGCTGGATGTGATTCGCGCCAACCTGCTGGCGCTCGATCTGCGCCTGGATGCGGTCGAGCCGGTTCTGGCGGAGTTAGAAAACCAGGAACAGGCTGCACAGGTGCACGCGCATATTGCCGCGGTGCGTGCCTATTGTGCGAACCTGCGCGGCGATGCGTCCCGGGCGCTGGAGCTGGCTGCAGAAGCCCGCGCTCACCCCGATGCGCAGGACGACCCGGCGATCCAGGGGATGGCAGCGCTGACCCTGGCCGACACCTGGCTGGCTCTGGATAACCTGGACGGCGCCGGTCAGGCCTACGGGGACCTGGTGAGCATTGGTGAAAAGACCGGGCAGTTGATGATCATCGTACCGGCTCTGTGCAGCCTGGCTCAGATCAAGATGATACGCGGGCAGCTGCAGCAGGCTGAGGAGCTGTATGCGCGTGCCTACGAATGGATGCTGGAACGGGACGGCCTGAATACGCGCGTGCGCTGCTCTTATGAATTCGGTATGGCCGAACTGCTGCTGGCGAGAAATGAGCTGGATGCGGCCCGCTCGCATGTAGAAACCGGCCTCGAGTTCCGCCGGCGGCTGGGAGGATACGCCCTGATCGGTGAGCTTGCGCAGATGCGAGTGATGCAGGCGCTTGGTGAAGTGGATGCAGCACTGGAAGCGCTGCGTACGGCCGAGCAGGTTGTCAGCAGGCTCCCTTTCCAACTGTCACTGCTGACAGAGTTCAGGGCCGCGCGTGTCATCCAGTGGCTGCAGGCAGGCGATGTGATTACCGCCTCCCGCCTGGCCAGAGACTGCCGCGGCGGCAGCGAGCTGGAACAGCTTGCGCTGGCCCGTTTGATGCTGGCCCAGGGGAACTTTTCTGGTGCGCTGGATCTGCTGGAGCGGCTGCGTGAGCTGGCGGAAAAAGGCGGGCGAACCGGCCGGTTAATTGAGATCCTGGGCCTGCAGGTGCCGGTTCTTCAGGCGCTGGGCAGGCAGGCTGAGGCGCAGGATGTTTTGCTGCAGGCGCTGCTTCTGGCCCGTCCGGAAGGTTTTGTGCGCAGCTTTCTGGACCTGGGGCGGCCAGTGCGCAGCCTGCTGGAGACTCTGAGGTCACAGGGAATCGACCCCGGGGGTGAAGTGACCGCCCTTCTGGCCGCTTTTGCACATGACAGAGGCGCAGAACGGCTGGCGCTGCCACCCTCTCCAGACGGAACGATCCCTCTGACAGCGCGTGAACTGGAAGTGCTGCGCCTGATCGCCGAAGGGATGTCGAATAAAGAAGCGGCCGAAAAATTGTTCGTCTCTCCCGGCACCATCAAGCAGCACCTGAAGAACATCTGTCGAAAGCTCGATGCGCGCGGCCGCATGCAGGCCGTCCGGCGTGCACGTGAGCTGCACCTGCTGTAACTGTACTTTACAAACCCTCCCCCCGGCGTTTCAGAAATATCCCCCATAGATTCCCCATTTGGGGAATGACGCGCTGTGTGCTGCTCCGTAGAATCAGCGCCACGATTATCCGTTCAGGGGATTACCGGTACACAGACTCCATCCGGCTTGCCTGCGCATCGATATGGGAAAGCGTGTGGCAGCCAGGATTGGAGCCTGAGCAGTACGGGGGAGGTAAATATGCGACCCTTCGAATTTTTGCTGGTCCTCGTCAACCTGTTTACATTTCTATCCCTGTCCGGGATACTGCCGGCAGGGCGGTTTGTATCGGGGATCCCTGTGCTGGCCGGCCTGCTGGTGGCCGGCGTGCAGGCGCTGGTTGAAGGTCCACGCTGGCAGATGGCCCCAGCCGCGGTGCTCAGTGCGCTGTTTTTGCCTGTCTGGATCGTCAAGTACGCCGCTTCTGTGCGTTTGACTGCGGAGACGTTTCGGCTGCCCTGGCTGGTCGTCCTGCCGGTTGCGCTGGTCCTGGTGGTTTCGGTCGTCCTGCCGCTCAGCCTGCCTGTGTTTCAATTCCCCACGCCGGGCGGCCCCTATGCTGTGGGGACGGTCACCTACCACTGGGTGGACACGAAGCGGAGTGAGTTTTTCACGCCGGATCCCGATGACCGGCGGGAAATCATGGTGCAGGTCTGGTATCCGGCAGCAGGGGATGTGGGCGGACGGGACGCTCCTTATGTGGAAGAAGGTAGACTGCTGGGCCCCATCGCGCGCCTGCTGGGCCTGCCGGAATTTTTTCTCTCGCACCTGAAATACATCACCACAAATGCCATCCCTTTCGCCTCTGTTGCTGACGAGCAGCCCCAATACCCGGTGTTAATCTTTTCGCACGGGCGCGGCGGCTTTCGCCAGCACAACACCCGGCAGGTCGAAGAACTGGTATCGCACGGTTATGTCGTGGCGGCCATCGACCACCCGTACGCTGCCAGTGGGGTGCTTTTCCCTGACGGGCGCACTGCGGTTTTCGACCCGCGCATGTTCGATCCGACCAGTCCCGGGCATCCGAGGATTTATGACCTGGCGCTGCCCTATCTGACGCAGGATATCCTCTTCACCCTGGACCAGCTGGCTGTCGTCAACGAAAACGACCCGTACGGCATCCTGACCGGCCGCCTGGATATGTCCCGCACAGCGGCCTTCGGTTCTTCGCTGGGTGGGGTCCTGGCTGCGGAAGCCTGCCGGCTGGATGCACGTTTGCAGGCCTGCCTGGCGATGGATGTCTTCATGACGCCTGATGTTGCCGGGCAGGGGCTGCGGCAGCCGGTCATGTGGATCACACGGGATGCAGAGACGATGCAGCAGGAAGGCTGGAAGCAGTTCGACATTGAAGAAACCCAGACGACGATCCGGGCAGCCTTCGAGCATACGCAGGCCGATGCTTACCTGGTTCTGGCGCCGGGTATGTATCACACCGACTTTTCCGATGCCCGCTTTCTGTCTCCGCTGACAGCGTGGCTGGGCCTCACCGGCCCCGTCGACGATGATCTCAAGGATGCCGTCTTTCTGGATCTGCCGCTGGCGTTCTTCGACCGCCATTTAAAAGGCCAGCCGGTGGAAGTTCTGGATCACCTGACGGAAGAATATCCCGGGTTGATCATTGAAAGACGCTCGTCCGGCGGCTGGTTCCTTTCTTCAGAAGCAGAAGGAGTCAATTCTCCGCAAGGAGCAGATCGATGAACATCAAGAAAATTGCCGCAGGTTTGCTTGTGCTGCTCGTGGGCGGCATGATTTTCTCGACCCTTTTTCATATCGCTGCCGGATTCTACGACCGGCGTTCCTATCCCGCTCCAGGCCGGCTGATCGATGTCGGCGGACACCGGCTGCACCTTCACTGTCTGGGTGAAGGGGAGCCAACCGTGCTGCTGGAGGCCGGCATGAGCGGCTGGTCGGTCGACTGGGCTCTGGTGCAGCCAACACTGGCGCAGGAGACCCGGGTTTGCACCTACGACCGTGCCGGTTATGGGTGGAGCGAACCTGGCCCCCTGCCGCGCGACAGCCAGCACGCTGCGGCGGATCTGCACGCACTGCTGTCCGGGGCGGGGATTGAGGACGATCTCATCCTGGTGGGACATTCTCTGGGCGGCCTGTTTGTTCAATATTATGCGCGCACCTATCCCGAACAGATCGCCGGGATCGTGCTGGTGGATTCCGTCCATCCGGAGCAGTCTCTGCGCATGAACGAGGAAGATCGCGCTCGATATGAAGGCAGTCTGCGCAGCCTGACCAGGCTGTCGAGCTTCCTGGCACCCACAGGCCTGCTGCGGCTGGCCGGACAGCCGGTTACGACCATCTCAGCCAAACTGCCCGATGAGATCCGGGGGGCGACCCGGGCGACAGGGTTTATGTCGCGAGGCTATCGGGCTCTGGACGCCGAAATGGCTGCTTTCCAGCAGAGTCAGGCCCAGGTGCGCGCTGCAGGCCCCCTGCCAGCGGTGCCTCTGGCGGTGCTCAGTTCCACCCTGGTGCAGGATTTTCCTCCCGGATTTAACCAGGGCTCGATCAAAAACACATGGGATGAACTGCAGGCCGATTTGAGCCGGTCGGCGACGCTGCCGCAGGTGATCGCCGGGGACAGCGGCCACTACATTCACCTGGACCGGTCAGAGCTGGTGATCCAGACTATCCAGGAGGTGATCCGTATGGCGGATGCAGATTAGCTGCTACCGGCTGGCAAGCTGCAGGGCAGTCTGCGGAAGCGCCTGCCGCAGACTGCCCTGTAAGTTGATATAATGTATCCACTTTTTCTCGCCTCTGACCTTTACGTGTGCATTACCCCCAGAACAGCGATAAATAATATTCTGCTGCGTCCTTCAGAGGAGGTGCTGCATGGACGGCGAAAGTCAGCCCGCCGGATTAATTCGGGGCTACTGCGCGCTGTGCGTCTCTCGCTGCGGCGCAATCGCCAGGGTCGAAAATGGTCGTTTCATCGCCCTCGAGCCGGATCCCGACCATCCGACTGGAAAAGCGCTGTGCGCCAAGGGGCGTGCCGCACCGGAGCTGGTCTATCACCCCGACCGGCTGCTGTACCCGCTGAAGCGCACCCGGCCGAAAGGCGACCCTGACCCCGGCTGGCAGCGCATCACCTGGGATGAGGCTCTGGACCTGACAGCGAACCGACTAAAAGCCATCGCCGCCCGGCACGGTCCTCAGAGTGTTGTTTTTACCTCGGCTTCGCCTTCCACCTCGGCCGCCGAGGATGCGGTCGATTGGATCCAGCGCCTGTCGAGGGCCTTTGGCAGCCCTAACTTTTGCGTATCGGTTGAACTGTGCGGCTGGGGGCGTTACCTGGCTACGCTGTACACGTTTGGCGCCAGCGTGCCCGGTGTGTATATGCCCGATCTGGAAAAAGCCGGCTGTATTCTGTTCTGGGGTTACAACCCGAACCTGGCGCGGCTGGTACACGCCACGGCCACGGCAGAGGCTCTCCGGCGCGGGGTGCGCCTGATTGTGGTGGACCCCCGCCAGACGGGACCGGCTCGCAGAGCCGATGTCTGGCTGCGGGTGCGGCCGGGCACGGATGGCGCCCTGGCCCTGGGCATCGCTGCTGTGATGATCGAACGCGGCTGGTACGACCGGGAGTTTATCCGCCAGTGGACCAACGGGCCGCTGCTGGTGCGCTCGGATAACGGGCGCCTGCTGTCCCAGAGTGACCTGCACCCCCGGGGGAACGCAAAGCAGTATGCCGCATGGAACCCGGGCACGGGCCGCCCTGTCCTGTACGACCCGGAAAGTCGTCGCTACGAAGGAGATCCCGAAGACCTCTTCCTGACCGGCGCCTGCCGGGTGCTGACGCTGCAGGGGGAGGTCGACTGCCGGCCGGTTTTCAAACTGGTCGCAGAACTCTGCCGCCAGTACCCACCGGAACGCGTGGAGACGATCTGCGGCGTCGAACCCGGTAAGGTCGAAGAGGCCGCGCGCCTGCTCTGGGAAGCGCGCCCGGCGGCCTACTACGCCTGGAGCGGGGTCGAAATGCAGACGAATGCCACCCAGATCGCCCGCGCCATCGCACAGCTCTATACACTGACCGGCAGCTTCGACAGCCCTGGCGGCAATGTCCACTTTGCCGCCCCGCCTGCCAGAGCAATTGATGGACGGGAGCTAGAGCCGGAAGCGCCGGCGCTTGGGCTGCAGGAGCGCCCGCTGGGCCTGGCTCGCTTTGGATTTGTCACCTCGGAGGAGATTTACCGCGGGATCCTCGAGCAGCAGCCCTATGCGGTCCATGCCGCGGTCGGTTTTGGGGCCAATCTGCTGCTCTCGCACGCCGACGGCCTGCGCGGGCGCCGGGCCCTGGAACAGCTCGATTTCTATGTGCACTGTGATCTGTTCATGAACCCAACGGCAGAGCAGGCGGATATCGTGCTGCCGGTGGCCAGTGCTTTCGAGCGCGAAGGGCTGCGCGTGGGCTTCGAGGTGAGCGCCGAAGCACAGGCCCGGGTGCAGCTCCGCCCGCGCGTGGTGGCACCCCGGGGAGAGGCGCGTTCCGATGTGGAGATCGTATTTGCCCTGGCACAGCGGCTGGGGCTCGGTGCTCACTTCTGGGATGGAGATATTGATGCTGCCTACCGCTACCGCCTGGCTCCCTCGGGCGTGACTCTGGAAGAACTGCGCAGCCATCCGGGCGGGGTGCGGGCGCTCGTGCAAACGCGCTACCGCAAATACGCCGAAGAGGTGGACGGCGTGCCGCGCGGCTTCAACACCCCAACACACAAGATCGAGCTCTATTCGCAGACCCTGCTGGAGCACGGCTATCCACCGCTGCCGGTCTATGAAGAACCGCTGGTGAGTCCCCAGACAAGGCCGGACCTGGCCCGGCGCTTTCCGCTGATCCTGACCTGCACCAAGCACACCCTGTTCTGTGAGAGCCAGCACCGGGGGCTTTCTGCCCTGCGCCGCAAGGCCCGTGACCCGGAGGTGGAGCTGCATCCCGATGCAGCCGCGCAGCGCGGCATCCGCCCCGGAGATTGGGTGAGGATCGAGACTCCATCCGGAAGCGTCAGAGCGCGTGCCCGGTTGAACGATTCCCTGCATCCGGATGTCGTCTGCGGCCAGCACGGCTGGTGGCAGGCCTGTGAGGAGATCGGCGCCCCGGGCTACGATGCATTCAGCCCGCAGGGGAGCAATTTCAACCTGCTCATCACCAGCGAGGCCGTCGACCCGGTCAGCGGTTCAGTCCCTCACCGCGCTTATCTGTGCGAAATCCGGCGCGTGGATTAACCTTCTCCTTTCGCAGATAAATCAAACCGGTATCCAGGGTACAGCTCCAGAGTTACCGGCCTCAGAATCGCGCCTCCCCCCATTTGCTGAATCAAATTGACTGGCGATAGGCAAGAATTGCCGTGCTGTAAACGGCGGGGCTATAATCATCCCCTGGATGAAAACGCCTGGCTTATTCCAGCGCGAAGCTGGCCCTGCTGCAGCGCGCAGCAGGGCCGGTATGAGCTGTTGATTTACCTGACGATATATCTCACCTGGGAGCGTACATGAAGAAGATCCTGATCCTGACCGCTGATTTTGGTTATGGTCACCGCAGCACATCCAACGCGATTGCGGCTGCGCTGCATGAAAAGTATGGAGAGGATTGTCAGGTGGTGATTGTCAACCCCCTGGATGATGAGCGCACTCCGGCGATCTTACGGGAAGATCAGAACTACTACGATTGGATGGTGCGCGAAATCCCGGACCTGCATAAATTGGGTTTTCAGGTTGCAGAAAACCGGGTGGCCGGCAGCCTGATCAACAGCACCTGGACTCTGATGATGTTTCCCATTTTGCGCGATATCGTCAAACAGCACCAGCCCGACGTGATCGTGTGCACGTTTTTATTCTTCCAGAGCATCTTATCGGCGCTGTATTCGCTTGAGAAGCGCCGTATCCCTACGCTCACCGTGGTCACCGATCTGGCGACGGTGAACCGGCTGTGGTTTCACCCGGTCGTTGACCTGTGCCTGGTTCCCACGCAGAAAGTATACGATCTGGCGATCGAGGCAGGACTTCCGCCGGAGAAGGTGCGCATCACCGGGATCCCGGTCAGACCAGACCTGGTCAGGGGGGAGCAGGATAAGTTCACCCTGCGCCGGGAGCTGAACTGGAACCCGGAGCTGTTCACGGTGCTGGCTGTGGGGAGTAAGCGAGTGGAGCACCTGTATGATGCGCTGTACATCCTCAACCACTCCGGGTTTCCGCTGCAGTTGATTGTTGTCGCGGGCGGAGATGACCGGCTTTACCGGCAGCTCCAGGAGACGGAATGGCATGTGGAGACCCACCTGTACAATTACGTGGCAGAGATGGGGCCCTTTATGCGGGCGGCAGACTGCATCTTGAGTAAGGCCGGCGGCCTGATCGTTGCCGAAGCGCTGGCCTGCGGCCTGCCGATTTTGATGGTTGACGTGATCCCGGGGCAGGAAACCGGCAACGCGGAACATGTAATCTCCGGCGACGCCGGCGTACGGGCTAATGACCCGTTGGATGTGCTGGAAACCATGTGCCACTGGCTGGAAAAGGACTGCCAGCGCTACCGGGAACAGGCGCAGAACGCCCGCAGGTTAGGGCGCCCTTATGCAGCTTATGAAGCCGCAGATCTTATCTGGGCGGCGGCCGGCCCCTGAGCGGTGTATGCCTCTGGCAGTTTGCTCCGTGCGCTGAGTCTTATTCCAGATTCTGTCCGCACAGGCGGGTGAGAGCCCGTCAGGTTGAAAGCCAGCAATCTGCCATTGTGCCCGTTGATAAGAACTGCACCCACTGCTGCTGCAAAGTTTGCAGTATTTTCGTTACACCTCCCAGCTCATTCGGTTTATTACATCCTTTGATTGAAATTACAAATTTAGATAGTCTGTCTATATCTGGATGCAAATGATACTTTTTTAGCACTTTCAGTCCATGACAGAAGCTGCTCCGGGCGGTATTCTTTAAAATGCAGGCAAAGGTTTCATGCGATCAATAACGGGAAATATTTAAAACATCATACTCTGTGTGGTTGGAAGCAGCGATCAAAAGAGGTCTACGATGAGCAGTACACATAAGACCAATGGGCTTCGTGAAGATAAAAACAATGAAGAGCAAAAACAGGACCTGCGCCAGAGGCAGGTCAAATTCACCATCAGCTATCTGATTGTCAGCCTGATCGCGATATGGCTGTTTCAGCAGTTTTTCTTACGCCCGATCATCATCCAGGAAACAGAAATCCCCTACAGCGAATTCAAAGCCAGGATCGCCAGCGGGGAGATCGTGGATCTGACAATTGGGCAGGACCGCATCATAGGAACCATGCGGGACAGGAATGGGCAGGAAATACCCTTTACGACCATCTCCGTCCCGGATGGAGACCCTACCCTGATCGCGGCGCTGGACGAGGCCGGCGTGCGCTACAGTGTCAGCCCTCCTCCCAGCCCGGTCGGGAGCTTCCTGCTGGCTTACGGCCTTCCGCTGCTGTTGATCGGCTTCATCTGGTATATGGGCTATCGCCAGATGACCCGGTCTGCTATGGGCGCCGGTGGTATACTGCGGATCGGCAAAAGCAAGGCCACTGAAGTTAAGGCAGAAAATATCGGCGTCACCTTCAATGATGTGGGCGGCGCCGATGAAGCCATCAGCGAACTGCGCGAGATCATCCAGTTCCTCAAGAAACCGGAGCAGTTCGCACGTCTGGGCGGCCGCATCCCGAAAGGTGTGCTGCTGGTCGGCCCGCCTGGCACCGGTAAAACGCTGCTGGCGAAAGCGACCGCCGGTGAAGCCGGCGTGCCTTTCTTCGAAACCAGCGGCTCTGAATTTGTCGAAATGTTTGTCGGTGTAGGCGCTGCCCGGGTGCGTGATCTCTTTGAGCAGGCGCGCAAAGCGGCCCCGGCGATCATTTTTATTGACGAAATCGACGCGATCGGACAGTCGCGCAGCAGCACCATCCAGGTAGGCAGCAACGACGAACGCGAGCAGACGCTCAACCAGCTTCTGGCTGAAATCGATGGCTTCAATACAGAGAAAGATAAGCCGGTGATCATTATGGCTGCCACGAACCGGCCCGAAATTCTCGATCCGGCTTTGCTGCGCGCCGGCCGCTTCGACCGCCAGATCACGGTTTCCGAACCGGACCTCACCGGCCGCCTGCAGATCCTGCGCATCCACAGCAAGAATATAAAACTCGCGCCCGATTTCGACCTGGAACGGGCAGCCCGGATCACGCCGGGATTCAGCGGAGCAGATCTGGCCAACATCGTAAATGAAGCTGCGCTGCTGGCAGCGCGCCGCGATGCGGATGCGGTAACCATGGAGGACTTTGAGGCTGCAATCGAGCGCGTTGTCGCCGGCCTGGAGAAGCGATCGCGTGTGATGAACGATCAGGAGCGTACAACGGTAGCCTACCATGAAAGCGGCCATGCACTGGCTGCAGAGCTGCTGCCTTATGCCGACCCGGTTGCCAAGGTGAGCATCATCCCGCGCGGTCGCGGCGCACTGGGCTACACCCTGCAGATGCCGGCGGAGGACCGTTATCTGATGAGCCGTGAAGAGCTGGAAGACCGCATCGCAGTGATGCTGGCCGGACGCGCCGCCGAGCAGCTGGTCAACGGGACGGTCAGCACCGGCGCCAGCGACGATATCCACAGGGCGACTGAGCTCGCCCGGCGCATGGTGATGGAATTTGGTATGAGTGAACGACTGGGGATGGTGCGCTATGCCACCCAGCAGTACCAGTTCCTGTCCGGCGGTGTGAGCGCAGCTGCCAGCCCGGATACATTGAAGGTGATTGACGAAGAAGTCCAGCGCATCATCACGGAGCAGTACGAGCGAGCGCTGAACTTGCTGCGGGAGCACCGGGAGGCGCTGGAAACGGTGGCGCAAAACCTGCTCGAAAAAGAAACCGTGGACGGAAGTGTTGTGAAAGATGCGCTGCAGGGATACGCGGTCACGGCGTAAGCGGATGGTAAGGAGCAAAGCTCCCTGCTCTGTTCAGGGAGCGGTGCTTTTTACAGAGGGGCGCGCAGTGGGGGCGAATTCTGTGGTAGGATAATTTTCAGGTGGAAAGGGAGAGGTTTTCAGGTGGGGCTTGAGGAGAAACAAACATGATCCCGATTCGCGATCAGATCGTAACCCGGCGTGTCCCGGTCGTGAATTATCTGTTGATTGCTCTAAATATCATCGTCTTTTTGTTCATGTGGCTGGCCGGGCCTGCACAGGAAGCGCTGGTTTTTCAACTGGCATTGATCCCGGCTAATTTCCAGGATGGGGTGGATGTAGGGGATGTGACGGACATTTTTACCAGCATGTTCATGCTTGCCGGTTTTGCACATATTGCCGGGAACATGCTGTATCTGTGGATTTTCGGTGATAACGTGGAGGACCGCCTGGGGCCGGTCCGCTATCTGGCGTTCTACCTGACCGGCGGAGTGGTTGCTTCTCTGGCTCATCTGATCACGAACCCGGGATCTCAAATCCCCACTGTGGGCGCCAGCGGGGCGATCGCTGCTGTGTTAGGGGCTTACCTGGTGCTCTTCCCTCAAAGCCGCATCGTGACCTTTATCCCGCTGGGATTTTTTATGCGCCTTGCGGTTGTCCCTGCCGTACTGGTTCTGGGGTTCTGGTTTGTGATGCAGTTGTTCAGCGGCCTGATGGCGTTAGGCGGACCGGATGTGGGCGGTGTTGCTTTCTGGGCTCACATCGGCGGCTTTGTGGCCGGCGTGGTGATGGCGAAACTCCTGTCCCCAGGGCGCAGTCCGGAAAATGTAATGAACTGGTGATGCAGCGCCGGGATGAGATTGCATTTCGATTGGCCTGTCAATTGTGAGTGACGATGCTCTCTGATAGTTCGGGGAGCATCTGTCGTTGAACCGCATCTCTCCATCCTTTGAGAAGCTGGTAAACCTGTACGGCTCCCACCAGCGGCTGGCCGTTCACCGGCAGGCTCACCGGGTGGAAAATAAAAGGGAAGTTTTGCGGACCGCCCAGCCCGCCGTGATGGCTGACCTGATTCTCAAAGCTGCACAGCTCCCCGGTGAGTGGATCATAGGCTGTATTTACGATGATGTCGGGGCAGCTTGCAAAGCTGCTCTCGCGTCGTAAGTGGGCAGCGGCATTGGGGCCATAGTTTTTCAGCGGATTTTCCCCCTCATAAGTATCCGAATCCAGGAAATAGATCCCGGCTTTACCCAGGACCAGGTCGCCGTTTTCTTCCGAGCGGACGAGGACAAATCCGATTCCGGGATGTTGAATCAGGTTCAGAATCAGGTCCGGGTAGCGAATCTGAATTTCTTCATAGCTCATGCGCTGGCTGGCGTCGGTGAAATAAATGAGGCCGGCGCATCCCGAGGCGAGCACCACGACCTGTGCAGCGTCTATCTTTTTCTGTTCGCGCAGTTTGCGGTTCTTGTTGCGTTCGGGTCCGAATGCCACCATTCCTTCCGCGGTTTTACTGCGGATCATGGTGTTGAGCACACGGGCGGTGCGGGTGTTGGCGTGGATCGACTCGTTCAGAAATGCGTTGACCGCATCCCAGAATTCGTTCGTGTTCAATGATGCATAAACGGTGCTGTCTCCATGGATGGAGGCATTGACAAGCTGTTCGAGTGTGATTCCATATGCAGCCTGAAAGGTGGGGCCGGTGCTCTGGCCGTGATCGGAGAGCACAATTACATGATAGGGCCGGGGCGCGAACTGCAGGGCGCGTTCGATGCGAGCGAAGTGGCGGTCAATTTCGCGCAGCACTTTAAACGCATCGGGAGAATCCATCCCTGCATAATGGGCCACATCATCATAGCTGACATACAGGGCGTAAACCGCCGGGAGTCCGCGCAGGACGTCATTGATGGTCACATAGGTGATGAGGTCCTGCAGCAGCACGACAGCGGCGCGGAAAAAGGCATATATCGGGCCGCGCGCGCTGACGATGTATTTGTCCCTGCGCAGTCTCTGCATCAGCGCCTGCCACCACTCGCGCACGACCTCCATAAAATAGCGTGTGATCAGCCGGGCGATGATAAACGGGCTGACCAGATATAAGTAGAAGCCGGGCCCTGTGCCTCGCGAAGGATCTAGCAGTGTGCCAAAGGTGAACAGACTCTCCGTGGCGTCTCCCGAAAACATGTTACCCCGTGAAGCGCCGCCATCTGAGAGCAGCCCCATACCTCTGCTCACCTTCTTTTCAATTTCAGCAGAAGTGCGTGGATCGCCGGAGAGGATAAGACGGCGGTTTTTCCGGTCCCACCAGCGGTAAGCCGGCACTTCGTCGTTGTTCCCAAACAGAATCCCGGTCTGCATGGCACATGTCTGGGATGTGAAATCCGTCTCCCATCCCAGTATTTGATGCGATCCGCGCTTCAGCCAGGAATACAGGGTGGGCATGAAACCCCCGGAAAGTGCCTGCCGGAATATCTTCTCGCTTAACCCGTCAATCTCGAGAAAGAGGAACCCCGGTACACTGGTTACTTCCGGGTCGCCGCGCCGGGCGACCAGCTTGCGGGTGACATTGCTGTCAAATTTTTCGTCGATGTCCAGAGAGAGCAGGCTGCCCACGAAAGCATTAACCGATGTGAGGGCCATTGTGATCTGCAGACCGGTGGCAAAATCTGCAATCAGGATTCCCGGGACCAGGTTGCCAAACAGGAAGATCAGCCCGCCGGCCAGGATAAAGGTCAGCAGGGGGTAAAGCCACACGGGCAGCCACGAGAAAAAGTTGATGAACAGCCACCAGTAGGCGCTCTGCAGGAAGATGTACAGGATCGATATCCCCACGACCCCGACAGCAGATTGTATTTGTAAATTGTCCAGCCAGAGAGACAGGAATAACAGAACAACGATGTTTACACCGGTGACGACGAAGGACTGGATGGCCTGTCGGCGCATAATGATTTCTCCTTCTGTTATTTATGATAACTGAAATGGGAGAAATTGCAAACGCGGTGGTTCTAGGCCTTATCCATAATCCGCGCAGAATGAACGAGCATCAGGCTGTACCACACAAGGAGCCTGATGCTCGTAAGAAACGATATGGAACTGAAAAGCAGGAGCTAAACGTTTACTTCCTCAGGGTTTTTGAGCTCCGGTTTGGAGAGCAGCCAGCTGCGGGCATTTTCGATCTGATCATTTTCTCCGATCAGACCGACGCGGTCTCCGACTTCAAATGCGGTATAGGACTTCGGATTTGGAATCAACTGGTGATTGCGGATCAGAGCGACCACCGAGGCGCCGGTCTGCGTTCGGATGTTAGATTCTTTCAGGGTCTGCCCGACCAGCGGGCTGTCCGGTGTCAGCTCGACCCAGGTAATCTCGATGCTGTCGGCAGCAATGAGCAGGTCGTGCAGAGAGCGGTGTTCATCGCTCGAACTGATCGTAATGTCGTAATGGTCACGCCGGACAGCTTCGGAATACTCGTGGACTTCTCGCAGCGGAAAACCTAACTGCAGCAGGGTGTGGTGAACCATTTCGAGCCCGCCTTCCAGCTCGGGATGCACGACATGATTGGCTCCCAGGGCAGAGAGGTCGTGTACGCCTTCCTCGGTAGAGGCCCGGGCGATGATGGGTAATTCCGGGTTCAGGCGGCGGGCAGCGGCAACGATCATCGCCGAGGCGCTTTCATTGGCCACAGTGACCACCAGGGCGCGCGCCCGGTCCAGGTGGGCGTGCGTGATCACCTCTGAGTTGGCCGCATCGCCGTATAAGGTGATAATGTTGTCGGCATTCAGGGCGTCCACTCGTTCTACATCTGATTCGATAACGAGCTGGGGGATCATGAGCGTTCTCAGAACGTTGACCAGGTGTTTCCCCACCCGGCCGTATCCGACGATCACGACATGATCGACCAGCTGTTGTTCGTCGATTTCGGGGAGCGGCCGGTTGGCTTCCAGTTTTCGCCAGAATCTGGGGAGCAGCTGGAGCGAACGCTCCAGCACCGGCAGCAGCCTGTACATGAAGGGATTAAGGGTGATCGAGATCAGCGATGCGGCCAGGATGAGCGAGTACTGGTTGGAGCTTAAAATCCCCAGGGAAAGACCGCCCTGGCCCAGGATGAAGGAAAATTCACCGATCTGGCTCAGCCCTACAGCGATAACCAGGAAGGTGCGCGCCGGCCGGGGGAAGAGCATGCCCATCAGAATCACGATGAGTGCCTTACCGGTGACGACCAGAGCGGTCAGCGAGGCGACCTGACCCAGGTTCTCCCACAGGAATACAGGGTTGACCAGCATCCCCACAGAGACGAAGAACAGCACCGAGAAGGCTTCACGAAAAGCGAACACATCGGCGCCGACCTGGTGGCTGAGCGGCGACTGGCTGATGATCGCACCAGCCACGAAGGCCCCCAGCGCCAGGGAGACACCGAACAGCTCGCTGGCCCCCATGGCCGTGCCCAGCGTGATGGCCAGGATCGCCAGGATGAACAGCTCGCGTGAGCGCGTGTGGGCGATGTGTTCGAGCAGCCAGGGGATCAGGCGTACGCCGGCGAAGACCATGATGATGACGAACGCGGCAGCTTTCACCAGGGTGGTTGCCAGCGAAGCCCAGTTGAATCCGGAGCCGTTCTGCACCAGTGCGGGCATGAGCACCAGGATGAGCACGGAGAGGATATCTTCCATGACCAGCCAGCCCACGGCTGCCTGCCCGTGCGAGGTGTTGAGCAGGTTGTTGTCCATCAGGCCGCGCAGCAGGACGACGGTGCTGGCGACCGAGATCGCAAGACCCAGGACGATCCCGGCTGGAACCGACCAGCCCCACATCTGTGTTAAGGCAAACCCGGCCAGCGTAGCAATGGCGGTCTGCAGCAGGGCTCCGGGGACAGCGATATCGCGCACACGCCACAGGTCTCTAAATGAGAAATGCAGCCCGACTCCGAACATGAGGAAGATAACGCCCAGTTCGGCGAGCTGATGGATGGTTTCGACATCGCCGCTGAATCCCGGCGTGAACGGGCCGATGGCAATCCCCGCCAGCAGGTAACCGACAATTGTGGGCAACCGCAGACGTCTTGCGATCAGGCCACCGATAAAAGCCAGTATTAACGCCCCTGTGATGTTAATCAACAGTGGTAAATCATGCATTGATCTGTCCTTTTATTTGTGTCCTTATATTAAGTATGTAACTGCTGGTCGGAATATTGATAACCAGGTTACTTCCTTTTCAAATATAAAAAAATTTGTCGGCCTGAACTCGCCGTCTTATTTCGCCCCTTTTATTGAGTATTGATTCATTTTAACAGAAATTACGGCTCTGAGGGTTTTAGAGAAATATAAAAAATTAAATCCAA
>JAAYXE010000137.1 GCA_012516075.1 Chloroflexota bacterium
CGCATCCGAACATACCAGCCGCCAACCCGCGGGATCGCGTCACCCTCCTCTCGGGGAAGCTTTTACAGCAGCTCAGGGATGGTGTAGCCGCGCAGGCGGATGCCTTCCACCGGATCTACATAAGAGATATCCGTGACCAGACTTTTCACCCCCCGCATGCCCCCGTAAACCTGGGCAATGGTCACGTCCCCCACCTTCACATCCCCACTTTCTTTGACCAGCCGCTTTACCCGTTCCCTCCACTCGGGCAGCCTGGCTTCGATCTTCTCCTTTAGCGTCATTTTTCCTCCTGTTTAAGCTTTGATGTTCATGAACCCTGTGTGGTTCTTTTACAGCTTAAGCTTGGCGATGTTCTCCTTTACCCCTGCCGCTGACTTCTCCAGTGCTTCCCGTTCTGAGTCGCTCAGTTTATATTCGAGGATCTTCTCCACACCTCTGCGCCCGAGCTGGACTGGGACGCCGAAAAAGATATCGTTCAACCCGTACTCACCCTGCAGGTAAGCAGAAGCGGGCACCACCAGATGTTTGTTCTTCAGAATTGCCTCAACCATCTGGGCGATCGCTGCTGCAGGGGCGTAGTAAGCGCTGCCGGTTTTCAATAAGCTCACAATTTCACCGCCGCCCTTGCGAGTGCGCTCCACAATCGCATCCAGGCGTTCTCTGGGCAGGATGTCCTCCAGCGGGATCCCGGCCACGTTCGAGACCCGCGTGAGCGGCACCATTTCGTCGCCGTGGCCGCCCAGCACGTAGCAGTGCACGTTTTCCACGCTCACACCCAGCTCCAGAGCGACAAAGGTGCGCATGCGGGCCGAATCGAGCACACCGGCCTGCCCGACCACACGATGCGGTTCCACCCCGGCCACCTTCATTGTAAGGTAAGCCATCACATCCAGCGGGTTGGTCAGGACAACATAGATCGCATCCGGAGAGCGGCGGATGGTCTCCTCGGTCGCCTTGCGGACGATGTCGGCGTTGGCAAACAGCAGATCGTCGCGGCTCATTCCCGGTTTACGCGGCAGGCCCGCCGTGATGACCACGATGTCTGAGCCCGCTGTGGCCTCGTAATCATTAGTGCCGGTAATGAGCGCATCCTTACCGATGACCGGCAGCGCCTCCTGCAGGTCGAGTGCTTTCCCCTGGGGCATGCCCTCGACCACATCAACGAGGACGATGTCGGCGATTTCGCGCTCTGCCAGCCAGTGAGCGGTGGTGGAACCGGTCATTCCGGCCCCAATAATGGATACTTTATTTTTCATATTCCTCTCCTATGTTGTATCCAGATCGATTATAAAGGTGCGCTTCTTTGCCCGGTTTTCCCTGCTTCTACGGGCGTTTTATCAAGACCTGCGGTCAGGTCTGATAACCGACGGTTTCATCCAGGAAATGGCCGGCCTGCATGGCGGCAGCCGCGCCCATCCCGGCAGATGTAATCACCTGGCGGAAATGCGGATCGGCAGCTTCGCCGGCCGCAAATACGCCGGGGATATTCGTGCGATAATAGCGGTCTGTCTTGATATAGCCCATTTCATCCATATCCAGCACCCCGCGGAACAACTCGGTATTGGGGGTGTGACCGATGAAAATGAAGACGCCGTCCACCGGCTCAACACATTCTTCGCCGGTGACCAGATTTTTCATTCTTACTGCCTCGACCGCTTCCTGGCCTTTGATTTCTTCCACCACCGTATTCCAGATGAAGCTGATCTTGGGGTTGTCCATCGCACGCCGCTGCAGGATGGGCCCAGCCCGCAGCTCATCCCGGCGGTGGACAATGCGCACGCTCCTTGCATAACGGGTCAGGAAGATCCCCTCTTCCAGGGCGCTGTCGCCCCCGCCAACGACGATGACATCTTTCTCCTTGAAAAACCAGCCGTCGCAGGTGGCGCAGTAAGAGACGCCGCGCCCGGTCAGTTCCTTCTCACCCGGCACATTCAGGTGCCTGGGGGTGGCGCCGGTGGCGATAATCAGCGCATCGGCCAGGTAGGTGGCGTTGTATGTGGTGACACGAAACGGCCGCTGGGAAAGGTCCACTTTCGTTGCGGTGTCGAATTCCACGCGGGCCCCAAACCGCTCGGCCTGCTTCTGGAAAAGCTCGACGAGCTGCTGGCCGCCAATTCCCTCCGGGAAACCGGGATAATTTTCAACGATATAGGTCAGCGAGACCTGACCGCCCAGTTCCATACCGGTGAGCACCACCGGGTTGAGGTCCGCCCGGGCGGCATACAGGGCAGCAGAAAAACCGGCCGGCCCTGATCCCAGGATGAGGACTTTCACAGGAATCTCTGCACCTCCAGAGGAAGGGCTGGCGATTCCAGAAATATTTAAATCTAAATCCATTTTTTCTCCTGTTGTTTATTTTGTGATGCCTTTTAAGTTTAAGATGCAAAAGCCGGAGGAAGGTTGCACAGCGCAGCAGCCTTCTCCGCCTTCCAGTTTTATTTGGGCATCTAGCGTTCAGTCTGTCAGGAAGCGACCTGCCGTTCTTTTAAATCTACGTAATCCAGCCACTCATCCGAGCGCGGGCTGAGACCGCGAATCACATCCGTGAACGCCTCTGTTAATTTACGGGTCACCGGACCGGGTCGCCCGGGACCGATCGTGCGGTGATCGATCGCCCGCACACCTACCACTTCCGCCGCGGTGCCGGTGATGAAGACTTCATCGGCGATGTAAAGCTGGTCACGGGTGATCATCGGCTCTTCCACTGGAATTCCCAGGTCTGCGGCCAGCTTGATGATGGAATCACGTGTCAGGCCTTCCAGGACCGGGGCAGCCGGGGGTGTGTATAACACCCCATTGCGGACCATAAAAAGGTTCTCACCCGTACATTCGGCCACATAACCCTGCGGGTCGAGGATCACCGCTTCATCGTAACCAGAGCGCAGGGCCAGGGTCTTCCCCAGCATGGAGTTGACGTAATTTCCCGAAATCTTGGCCTTGGTCATGTTGGTGTTCGGGTGCAGGCGCGTGAACGAGGAGACCATCATGTGCACGCCGGTCTGTTTGGCCTCTTCACCCAGGTAAGGGCCCCACTCCCAGGCAGCAATGCCCACCTGGGGCTCGGACCGATCAAGATTCAGCCCCATCGGCCCCTTGAGGTACATCAAAGGGCGAATATAACATTCTTTAAAACCATTTTCCCGGATGGTCAGGTGCGTTGCCTGGCGCAGATCTTCTACCGTGTAAGGGAAATTCTGAATGCCGAGGATGTGGATCGAATCGAGAAAGCGCTCCAGATGTTCCCCCAGACGGAATACCCCCGGTCCCTTCGGTGTGGAATAGCAGCGGATGCCTTCGAATACGCCCACACCGTAATGCAGCGTTGGTGTGATGAAATGCACCGTGGCCTGCTCATAAGGGACCAACTCTCCGTTCATCCAGATAAAGTCAGATCGCATCGGAATCTCCTTGGCGAGAGGCAAACGTTTGCCATATATTCTTATTATACCGGAATTGGCGGAAATACCTGAAAATGTTACAGATAAGAAAAGCAGAGCGATGATTGTGATCACCGCCCTGCTTTTGTGCTGCTCATGCGGTTACCACCGGTCCCGCGCCTGCTACGTCCTGTGTGACCTCTCCGCTGAACTGCTTGAAATTCTCCTGGAAGCGTGCCACTAACTGGCGGGCCTGCTGGTCATAGGCCTGTGGATCGTTCCAGGTCCGGCGGGGATCCAGCACCTCATCGGGAACGTCTGGCACGTGCTCGGGGATTTCGAGACCAAAAATGGGATCAATACGCACCGGCACTCCGTCCAGGTCACCGTTGATGGCCGCGGTGATCATCGCCCGGGTGTACGGCAGACGAATACGCTTACCAACCCCGTACGGCCCGCCGGTCCAACCGGTGTTGACCAGCCAGACCTTTGCATTGTGACGGTCGAGCTTTTCGCCCAGCAGCCGGGCGTATACCGAGGGAGGAAGGGGCAGGAACGGGGCACCGAAGCAGGTGGAGAAAGTGGCCTGGGGCTCAGAGCCAACCCCCGCTTCTGTGCCGGCCAGTTTGGACGTGTAACCGGAAAGGAAATAATACATCGCCTGATCGCGGGTCAGGCGGGCGATCGGCGGCATTACGCCGAAAGCATCTGCGGTCAGGAAGAAGATGTTTTCCGGGTGGCCTCCCTGGCCCGAAGGGACGTAATTATTAAGGAACCCGATGGGATACGCCGCCCGGGTGTTCTCGGTGAGGCTGACGTCATCGAAGTCAACCCGCCGCGTCTGGTTGTCCAGGGTCACATTTTCCAGGATCGTCCCAAAATGCCGGGTGGCCTCCCAGATCATCGGTTCGCGCTCGGGATTCAGGTGGACAACCTTGGCATAACACCCGCCTTCAAAGTTGAAAATGCCATCATCCCCCCAGCCGTGTTCGTCATCGCCGATGAGCGGGCGGTCGGGATCCGATGATAAGGTGGTTTTGCCCGTCCCCGACAGGCCGAAGAACAGGGCCGTATCGCCGCGCTCTTTCCCCACGTTTGCTGAGCAGTGCATGGAGAGCACCCCCTGCAGCGGGAGCAGGTAATTCAGTGCGGAGAAGATGGATTTCTTAATCTCCCCTGCATACGCCGTTCCGCCGATCAGGATAATCTTCTTGTCCAGGTTGAGGATAATGAAGGTTTCCGAGCGCGTCCCGTCCTCTTCCGGGATGGCGTGAAAGCCGGGAGCGTGCAGGACGGTGAACTCAGGCCTGTGATTGGGGAGGTCTTCTACCCGCGCGCGCAGGAACATGTTGCGGGCGAACAGGCTGTGCCAGGCATTTTCGGTGATCACGCGAATGGGAAGCCGGTATTTCGGGTTCGCAGCCGCATAGGCATCCTGCACAAATACGTCCCGGCCCTGGAAATAAGCCGTCATGCGGCTGTAAAGATGTTCGAAGTGATCGGGGCTGAGCGGCTGGTTGACCTTCCCCCAGGCGATCTGGCTTTCAATCTGTCCACTGCTGACAATAAACTTATCGTTGGCTGCGCGCCCTGTGTGCGTCCCGGTCCGCACCACCACCG
>JAAYXE010000016.1 GCA_012516075.1 Chloroflexota bacterium
GATTAATATCAATCACTAATTCAAAAAAATATCTTTAATAAAAAACCAGTCACTTCAAGCATTCATGCCTGATTGTGACTGGTCTTTTTTGTCCCGCTTGAAGCTGTCCATTTAAGTTTTTCTTCAATCCCTAAGTGAACGCTTCTGGACCGCCCTTTTTATTTTCGGTTGGGGATTGCCTCTCTGGCCAGCCGGTCAACGCGCTCATTATCGCGATTGCCGGCATGGCCGCGCACCCAATGCCAGGAGATCTGATGGGTTTGCAGAGCAGAATCCAGCGCCTGCCACAGGTCGATATTCGCCAGAGCGCCGTCTTTCCGCTTCCAGTTGCGTTTGCGCCACCCGGGCAGCCATTCGGTGATCCCCCGTTTCAAATACTCAGAATCTGTATATAGTTTTACCCGGCAGGGTCGTTTGAGCGCCTGGAGGGCCCGAACGGCTGCAGTCAGCTCCATGCGGTTGTTGGTCGTCTGTTTTTCCGAGCCTGTGAGCACCTTTTCCTGGTCGCCGGCGCGCAGCAGTGCGGCCCAGCCGCCAGGGCCCGGGTTGGGGCTGCAGGCTCCATCGGTATAAATCGTTACTTCTGGTAAATCATTCATCGATACCCTCGTGAATATCGGCTGCAGTTTCATCCAGGAGTTCGACGAGCGCGGGCACCTGCGGCAGTGTGAAGTAATAACGGAACAACTGGGTTCCGGCATCGAAAACGGCCCAGCGGACCGTTTCCCAGGATGCCAGGTGTGGTTCGTTCTGGCCCAGGGGAGCCAGGCGCGCGGCTTCCTGCCAGGCAGCTGGCATCGACCCTTCCAGCAGAGCCATCTCCGTCGCGCGCACCGGCAGCGACCCGCCGGCCTGTACCAGCTGCGCGTGGTTGGCCGGGCTCAACAGCCATTTGATGAACAGCCACCCGGCCGTTTCCTGCTCTGTGGTGGAAGAGAAAAGGACCACTACCGGTCCAAAAATGCTGATCCCCGGGCTGCCGCTTTCAGCAGCCGGGAAGGGGATCACCGTCCATTCATCTTCGTTCTGCTCTCTGGTCAATGCTTCCTGCTGGTAGCGGACTCCGGTTACGCTTCCTGCGCTGAACAGTCCCTGGCGGACGGCGAAGCTGCCCTCGGGCGTATGCCCTTCATCAAGCACCCAGGCACAGCCGGCATCATACAGTTCTCGTAAAAAGGTGAAGGCGCTTTCCACCTCCGGGGTGTTGAAGTCGTAACCGCTCTCGTCAGGGGCTACGCTGCCGCCGAAAGCCGCGATCCATCCCAGCAGCGGAGAGTAATCGCTGGTCAGGATATACCCTCCCAGGGCGTCATTTGCCGGGTCTTCATCGCTGTACAGCGACCGGTTTGCTGCGCAGGCCTGCTCTCTAAACTCATCAATGGTGGAGGGCGGCTGGCCAAAGCCCAGTTCCTGTGCCCAGGATTTGTTGTAGTACAGCACCGCGCCGTTGGGCAGAGCCGGGAGGCTGAAGCGTTCTTTACCCCCGCTCAGCAGCCCCTGTTCCCAGAAAACGGGATAAAAGTCTTCCTGTTCTTCACCGGAAAATCCAAAATTGGGGTCCAGGGCATAGGTGTTCAGGTCCGCCAGCTCTCTGGCATCCCTCCAGGACTGCACCTGGAAAGGTTCAGCGGATGCCAGGTCGAGTGCACCGGCATTCTCTGCGGACCGGACTGCTTCATCCAGATTGTCCTTGTACACCGCCTGAACCTGAATGCCCCATTCGTTTTCCGCATTAAAGGTCTCCACCAGGGCGTTTAACCGTTCCTGCAGCGGGGGAGACCAGGAGTGCCAGAACCGGACGGTGCGGCCCTGCAGTGCGGACGGATCCACCTCCAGGGTGGGGGCCGGCGGTATTTCTGGAGTGGGCGCGGCTGCCGGGGTGGGGGTA
>JAAYXE010000138.1 GCA_012516075.1 Chloroflexota bacterium
ATGCATAGAATTACTCGTCAGTAGGGGAGTAATTAAGGAAATCCTGATCAAACATACGGTTTGACGACTCTCAGCACAGCACTATTGGCGTTTATAGATCCATTCGCAGCACCACAAATACTTATTAATTCAAAATTGGGCGAGATGGGGCACTGTGGGATAAAACTCGGGAATTAAAGATAATGTTTCTGATAAGTATCATTATCAGAAACATTGTTAGTCTATCGTATGAGCCCATTTGAATCCCCCACTGATGATTTTTGATATTCAGGATGCCCGTATAATACATGAAAAACTGCAGACCGCCAAAATATCATCCGGGAAGATCTCAGCAGCAGTTGTTATTTGATCATTCCAGAAAAACTACTCCCCCACCACTTCCTTGCTGTGTAACTCTCTTGAACATCTCATTCCTGTTAATATATGTGTGAGCTCTATGCTGCTGGCGTCCAACACACACTGATTGTATGTGAAGAAAATCACAAAGCCCCACCAGAACAGTTATCTCGTTCGTAAAAAAATAACCCGCAGGCGAAAAAATCAAGGGGACCATTCGCCTACGGGTTTATTCACAGCCTCTTATTAAATTACAGGATATTCAGCCCCTGCAGCAGGACCAGCAGGATCAGCACTGGCGAAACAAAGCGAACAAGGAATAAGAACAGCCTCGCGATGCCTTCGTTCTTCAAAATGCCGTTGTTGCTGAGCGACTTTTTCACCTGATCCATCCCCCACACCCAGCCGACAAACAGGCAGATAAAGATGCCGCCCACCGGCAGAAAGATGTTGGATGTGGTGAAGTCGTATAGGTCGAACATGGTCATGCCAAGTACTTTGAAATCCGCCAGGACGCTGTTCGACAGTGCTGCTGCTGAACCGAAAAGGACCAGCAGGGCCATGGTCAGCAGTGTGGCCGTCCGGCGGCTCATCCCCAGACGCTCACTCATATAGGCAACAGGAACCTCAAAAAGCGAAAGCATGGCCCCGGTCGCAGCGATCGCAGCCAGGATAAAGAAAATCACCATGAAAAAGTGCCCCAGCGGCATGGATGCGAACACGGCCGGAATAGTGATAAAGAGCAGCGAAGGGCCGGCGCTGGGCTCAAACCCAAACGCAAACACCGCCGGGAAAATGGCCATCCCTGCCAGCAGTGATACGGAGAGATCTGCAAGCATTACACGAGTGGCAGTGATCGGGATGTTCTGATCCTCACGGAAATAGCTGCCGTAAGTGATCATGGTGCCCATGCCGATGGACAACTTGAAAAAGGCCAGCCCCATCGCAGTCAGCATTGTCAGCCCGGTTACTTTGCTGAAATCGGGCTTGAGCAAAAATTCCAGGCCTTTTGCCGCGCCAGGCAGGGTCAGGCTGCGCACGCAAACCGCCACCAGCAGCAGGAACAAAACTGGCATCAGGCGCTTTGTCGTGTTTTCAATTCCTTTCGAAACCCCAAGGATAATGATGAATCCGACCAGCCCAAGCACGATCCACTGCCAGACCAGAGATTGCACCGGATCCGTGACCAGGCCGGAAAATGCCTGCGAGGTGACCTCCGGATTGGTTGAAAGTGCGGCGGCTGACAGCGATTTGAAGATGTATGCGAACACCCAACCGGCTACTTCCGTGTAAAAAGCGAGGATCATAAAGGCTGAAAGCGCACCAATGGCGCCGATCAACCACCACGGTTTTCTGGATGGAGACAGCTTTTGAAGCGTGGTAATTGCGTCTGCCCGGGCAGTACGCCCCATCGTCAGCTCAGAGATCATGACCGGCAGCCCGACCAGCAGTGTGCTGATCAGGTAGACGATCAGGAAGGCTGCCCCACCGTTGGCGCCGGTGAGAAAAGGGAATTTCCAGATATTACCCAGCCCAACTGCAGACCCCAGGGTTGCAGTCAGAACACCAAGGCCGGTGGCGAACCCGTCGCGTGGAGCGGCCTGAACCGCTCCGGCTGCCCGCTTGAGCGGCGCGCTGATAGAAGAACCTGTGTTAGCCATGTGATGAAGACCTTTCTGATGATGAAATGATCAAGGACAGCGGGAAGCGATCCGGATAAAAATTAGCCTATTGTACCATTTATCACACAGCTATTGTATACCAAATAGTTGCAGAACAATACTTGAACGTAATATATAATGGTTTTCTGTCTCACTATGCAGGAAAAAGACAGGCGGAGGCCTTCGTCCGGAGGGTATGTTATATACAATTAATCGTAATGGAAGGAGAAAAAGGTCAATCAAGCAAGCCCAGAATGCGGGCTGAGAAATCTGTGATCCAGCCTGACGTCCCACCCCCGATCAGCCCCGCCAGTATCCCGTTGGCGATCCAGAATAAAGGCTGGCTGCCGGTCTGGGTCAGAACCCAGGATCCCAGGTCGCTCGCGTTACCGGCCAGATACAGGAACAGAGCACTGTCGCCAATCCAGTACAGCAGCAGTCCCCCGGCAAAGGCCAGCCACACGGCACTCAATCCAGCCCAGATCCGTTCCCATCCCACGGGAGATCCTTTGATCCAGATCTTGCGGCCTGCCAGAAAGCCTAATCGGGCACCGACAGCTGTGCCAATCAAAGCCGGGAGGATCAGGAACAGGAACGGCACGCTGATCAGAAATCCAAGCAGTGCGCCCGCCAGGGCACCGGTGGCCTGCCAGAAGTTATGCCAGCCGATGTACCGGTTTACCCACAAACCGAACCGGTAGCCCGGACGCAAGCCCCGCAAAAGCCCCCCTACAGCACCTGCGATAATCAACAGGGCTGCCCAGCTTACATCCAGCCCTAATCCCCCTGCTCCGGCTGCCACCAGTCCCGCTGCAGCCGCTCCCGCGAGGGCTCCCGTACCACTGCCATAAAGGACGCTTTCCAGAAATCGCTGCCGGGTGCGAGCCCAGAAACCTGCCTTCCACTGCTGGAAATTGACGGGTACCGTAATGGATGGAGCGCCCCAGGCTGCCGCTGCAGCTCCAGTGGAACCAGGGGAACTGCCCTGTCCACGGGCTCCCGAGCTCTGTCCAGCCGCAGCGGGCTGCCACCACTGAAACCACTGTAATGCTGCAGGACGGCCAGTGTACGCCTGGGGAGTGGAAGGCGCCGCGGGCTGATAGTATTTTTTGAACACCCGGGCAGCCGCCAGGCGTATCGCAGCAGTGCCCGGATGCGGCCAGAGGCTACGGACAACGGGATTCCGCCGGATCCGCTGCTGGCCAGCCTGCCCCTGAACTGAACCTGTAGTTTGCGGACCTGCGTTGGGCGGCTGCCGCGGCTGCTGGTGTGTACTCCTTCCAGCAGTCGCGCGGTGTTCCTGCGACTTTGTTTCTGGTCGAGCACTGGCTGGCTGCTGCTCATGCACCGGACCACGCCCAGCACTGCAGTCCGGACACTCGGGGAGATGTGAAGAATAGTAATGACCCTGCGAACAGGCGATCAGCGCGCTCTCGGCGAGTGCCACCGCTCGCTCCCACTGCGCTGGTGTTGGTCTGGCTGTTGGATTTTTATGGCCATCGACGAAACAGCGCACCATCAGCTCCGCCAGATAGGGGTGAAGGCGGTCGAGACCTGGCGCCCGGTTGGGGGGAGCTACAGGAAGCGGCGGTGACGCTGTATAGGGAAATGCACCTCTGGCGATTCGAATCTCCAGTGAAGGAGGGTCACCTCTCCCCAACCACTGGGCGCGGAATGGGTGACTGCCATCCATCAGCAGTTGAAAGATCAGTACGGCCAGTGCAAACAGGTCCTGTTCCGGGGTGCGGGTGGTTTTTTCGAATGACTTGCCCTGCAGCTCTGGCGGTGTATAGTCCGGTTTCCCAACCGGGCAGGTATGGACCACTTTTCGGCCGCGGTGTTCTTCGGTCACCTGGAAGGAGTCGGTGTCGATGATCGTCACAAGAGCAGAGGGTGTTACGAGCACATTACTTTCATTCAGGTCGCCGATCACGTAACCGCACTGGTGCACAGCGCTCATCGCAGCGGCAAGATTGCGCGCTACACGGTGAAGATAGCGCCGGTCGAACTGCGGGAGGACAGCATTGCGCAGACGGGGGTTTAAAATCTTTAAAATAGGAACGGCACCCTGAATGAAGGGCATGACATAGCCGGCCAGGCGGCGGTGGTCATCGAACAACAGGTCCTGAGGCCAGGCCAGAGAGGCATGATGCAGGTCACGGGTTGGGTTATTGGGGGGATGGTTCAGCATCCACAGCAGTTTGGCCGGATATTCCGGGCGCGGGCCGCGATCGTATATTTTCGCCACCATCTCTGCCTGCCCCCGCACGCGATAGATGGTGGCCTCGCCCCCTTTACCGGTTTGCTCTCCCAGATATACCGTTTTCCCCTGCCAGGTACGCAGCATCATGAATGATCAACCTGCTCTCCAGCCCCCAGTGTCTCGAAATGGGGGTTTTCTTCCTGTTTCGTCTGGTTTTCCGGACCCTGGACTGCGATCAGCAGTGATTTGTCATCATCCGTGCGGGCACGCACCCGATCCGAATTGAGGAACGCCTCAAGCTGGAGATTGGCTTCAGAATCTTCCGCAGTTACGCCCTGTTCACGCGATTCAATAAATGCAAACAGCGGCCGGAAGAAGGGTTCAAATGGCTTTTGAGACGGGAAACTCAGCGCCAGTCGGGCCAGCCCGTCACTCATCATCACAATCCCCTGCGCTGGCTGGCTGCATATCACGGTCTGAACCTGCTCTAAGGCGAAGTCCTGCGTCAGGAAATACGTCTCATTGGCGTACTCACCGCGCTGCAGGCGGTTCACGAGTGCCAGATCGCCCGCAGCATCCAGGCTGACGACGACGCCGTCCCCTAAAGTGGCCAGCGCATATCCACCGGCATGGGCAACCAGGCAGGACAGCGTGGTCGCGTAACTGCGCACTGGCAGGTCCTCTTCATCTGCAAGCTGGTAGAGCGCCAGCTGGGCCGCAGTGAAAGCTTCGTCCAGCAGAAGGGACCATGCGCCTTCCTGCTGCGGCAGGCCTTCTTCCTGCAGATATGCGGTCAGGAATTGAAGGGCGGTGTCTACAGCCGTACGGGCGCCCTGTTCCGATCGCTGTGCGCTACCGGCTCCATCGGCCAGTGCGGCCACCAGGATCCCATCCCGCTCGCTGTCACTGTGCAGGATTTGATAGCCCAGGGCGTCCTGGCAGGGAAGGTTCAGTCTTTCGTGTGAGCTGCCGGCTGCGGCCGCAGCGGCGACTTTCCAGGCCACGGTCAATGATCCTGACTAGGAATGCGAGGTATCCACAGAACCCCAGCCCACCGGCGGCAGCGGTGCCTGTTCACCGGGTCGAGAGTGGGCGACAGCGGAGAGGCTCTTCGAAAGCCAGTTGAACAGTTCGCTGAAGGCCAGACCCTTCAGCTTGAGCGGGGGGCGGGCGTCTGAAAACTCGCTCAATACCTGCATATCAGCGTTTTCAACACCGACGGCGTAGAACACCACGCCCTTGCGAGCTTCTTCCTGCTTCACCTGGTTGGCTGCAGCCTTCCAGTTGCGGTCCGTCGGCTTCCCATCGGTGATGACAAAGATCCAGGGACGGAAGTAATCCAGCCCGTTTTGCTTGTAGATCTCTTTTCGCTCCCGCAGCAGGGCCAGGGCGCGCTGGATAGCTTCCCCCATGGGTGTTTCACCGCTCGCATCCAGAATCGGCGGCTGGAAACGGTCGACGGTGACAAAGGCCTGACTGGCATCGAAGGGGATGGATTCAGCTTTCGGCCGGACGGCCAGCCCCTGGGGGTTGAAGGTAATGATCTCTTTCCCCGGGCTGACCTCACTCCCGCGCACATTCACGGCCCGGACCTTACCACCGAAGGTGATCAGGGCCACCTCAACACGCAGCGAGGCCAGTGGATCGTTCTGTAAGGCCTCTGTAAAGGCCCGCAGGCCCTCGTTTAACTCTTTGATGGGTTCGCCGTTCATCGATCCTGAGGTATCCAGGACCAGGACAACCGGACAGCGCGGCTCCGGATTATCGGCAAACTCGGTCTGATCGAGATAATTCTGAACCATCTTTGCTCCTGTCTGATCTTTCAAAATCGATCCCATCGCATCCATCATACCATAGGAGGTCAGGTAGGAAGCGGAGTACAATTAGTGACGGTCAAGCGCCGCCATGGCGGCGTAAACCACCATGATGATCGGTTCGATTTTCATTGTATCCTGCTCGGGAGCGTGCATGACTTATACCATCGCACAGGCGATCAGCGCATATATCGATAATGTGAGCCTGTCACGCAGTGCACATACGGCACGCACGTATGAGAACGCCATGCGTGCCTTTGCGGACGTACTGAAAGATCACCGTTTAGATATTGAAACCACACCGGTAACTGAACTCAAAGAAGACGCTGTGGGCTGGTTTGCAGCCGCTTTGAAAGATTACGCTCCGGCCACCGAACGCCTGTATCTGACCAGCGCATCCGGTTTTTACGAATTCCTGGCAGCGGAACGACTGGCGGATCCCAATCTGCCGCGCGTGCGCCTGCTCGTTCGCCAGCGTGCACGCAGACCGGGGATTCGCCTGCCGCAGTTCCCGCGCGATCAGATTGAAAAAGTTCTGGACTATGCCCTCGAGCTCGCTGCCTCCCCCACCGAGAGCGAAGCAGAGAGACTCCTCAACCTGCGCGACCGGGCTTTCCTGGTGACCCTGGCGGACACCGGCCTGCGCGTTCACGAGGCCTGCAAGCTGCGGCGGGGCGATATCGATTGGAATGAAGCCAAAGCGGTGATTATCGGCAAAGGAGATAAGGAAGCTGTGATTCGCTTCTCCATGCGCAGTCTGGAAGCGTTGAAATTATATCTATACGCAAGAAACGCCCTGGATGGCGCCTCCGGCCGGCCGCTCACCTCCCTGCCCCTCTTTGCCCGTCACGACAAAGGCGCCGGCAAGCGCGTGAAACCCATCACCACACGCACCGGACAGAATATCATTTCACGACGGGTATCTGAGGCGCTGGGGCCCGAAGCGGTCGGTACGATTACCCCACACTCTTTCCGCCATTATTTCGTTACCACCGTGCTGCGAGCGACAGGGAATTTAAAGATGGCCCAGGAACTGGCGCGCCACCGCAACATCGCGGTCACGCAGCGCTACGCACACTTATCAGATGATGAACTGGACCGGGGGTATACCGAGATTTTCGATAAGTAACCGGTTCTATTTGAACCAGACCTCGGTGCAGAACAGGATAAACAACACCCAGACCCCGGAGAATACCAGCGCGACCAAGAGCCCGGCAAGGATTGAATACCAGGTATACAGCCGGGCTTCTGCTGGAGTCAGCTGCTCGCCCTTCGGCTGGTCTGAAGCAGTGCCCTTCTGAGATCGGATGCGCCGGTTATACCAGGGCATCCCCTCTACGTTCATATTACAGATGACTCTGCCGTCATCATCGTCGTAATTCGCAGTTTCTCGTTCCATAGTATCCCTGACTACTGATAAAGGTGACAGGAGACGAAGTGGCCCGGCTCCACCTCCATGGTCTCGGGTGCCACCTGGCTGCAGATCTCCATTCTTTCACGGCAGCGTGTGTGGAACTTGCAGCCGGAAGGCGGATTGGCCGGTGAGGGGATGCTGCCCTCCAGGATGATCCGGTTCCTTTTGGCGCTGGGATCGGGAACAGGGGCCGCACTGAGGAGCGCCTGGGTGTAGGGGTGCAGCGGGTTTCGGAAAATCGAGGCCTTGTCGCCAAACTCGACCATGTTCCCCAGGTACATCACACCCACATTGTCGGAGATATGCTCAACGACCGACAGGTCGTGAGAGATGAACAGATAAGCCATCTGATATTTGTCCTGTAAATCTTTAAGCAGGTTGATGATCTGGGCCTGAACGGACACGTCCAGCGCGGAGACAGCCTCATCGCATACCACAAAAGAAGGGTTGAGGGCCAGAGCTCTGGCGATGCAGATGCGCTGGCGCTGTCCGCCGGAGAACTCGTGCGGATACCGGTCCTTATGGTAAGGCTGCAGTCCGCAGGATTTCATGATGCTGTCGATATAATCATCATGTTCCTCTTTCGGGACAATGTTGTGCTCCCGGACTGCCTCACCAATAATTTCACTGACGGGGAGCCGCGGCGACAGGCTGGAAAAAGGATCCTGAAAGATGATCTGCATCTGGGGGCGCAGAGTGCGCAGCTCTTTATGGCTGATTGCGTAAATATCAATACCTTTGAAGATCACATCCCCGCTGGTCTTTTCAACCAGCCGCAGGATCGTCTTTCCGACCGTTGTCTTCCCGCAGCCAGACTCGCCCACCAGCCCCATTGTTTTGCCCTTCTGGATGGTGAAACTGATGCCGTCCACTGCTTTCACGTATCCCACGACACGCTGCATCAGACCGGCCTTAATGGGGAAATACTGCTTGAGGTCCCTGACTTCAAGGAGATTACCAGTGAAATTTTCAGTGCTCTGGGTGGCTGTCTCTGGGGCAATATTCACCATTTCTATTTGTCCTTCTGGGCATTGATATAGTGATAACAAGTCACCATATGCGTATCGGTAACATAGACTTCCCGGGGATACTCACCATTACATACGGCCATACGCCGTTCGCAGCGGTCCTTGAAATAGCAGTAGTTCGGCATCTTGATGGGGTTTGGCACGTTTCCCGGAATGCTGTACAGGCGGTCAACGGAGCGGTTGATAACGGGCTTGGAGGCCATCAGGCCGACAGTGTACGGGTGCAGCGGGTTGTGAAAAACCTCCGACACGGTGCCTTTTTCCACGATGCGGCCGGCATACATTACCACCACGTAATCGGCCATATCGGCAATAACGCCCAGGTCATGGGGGATGAGCATAATGCTCGTATTGATCTTATCCTTGAGGTTTCTCAGCAGGTCGAGAATCTGGGCCTGAATGGTAACTTCGAGGTCTGTGGTGGGCTCGTCTGCGATGATGAGCATCGGAGAGCAGACCAGCGCCATTGCGATCATTATGCGCTGCCGCATACCCCCGGAGAGCTCGTGGGGGAACATCGAGTACACCCCTTCGCTGTTGGCGATTCCTACCCGATCGATCATCTCGATGGTCATCTTCTTTATCTGCTCGTCAGACAATCCCACGAGATGGTGCCGGATCACCTCTTCGATTTGATCGCCCACGCGAAAGACCGGATTGAGGCTGGTCATCGGCTCCTGAAAGATCATGGCAACCGCGCTGCCGCGAATAGTTTCCATGACTTTGGACGGCGTTTTTGCAATGTCGTAAATTTTGTGTCCCGTATTGAGGCGTATCGATCCTTTGACGATTTGGCCCTGCGGGCGCGGCAGCAGCTGCATCAGCGATAGTGACGTAACGGATTTGCCGCAGCCCGACTCTCCGACCACTCCCACCGTCTTGCCTTCTGGGATCTCGAAGCTCACGCCGTCAACCGCCTTGACCGTCCCGATGTCGGTGAAGAAATAAGTATGCAGAATGTCGAACTCCACCACATTGCGGGGGTCGTTCATCTGCGTCACGTATTCGCTTTCCGGAACGTTCTTGCGGTTGCGCTGCCGTTCGAATTCTCTGGTGATCCGGCGGTTTTCGCGCGCGATCTTCGCCATTTCCCGCGCGCTTAAACGGCCGTTGTCCTTCTCTGCGCGCCGGGTTTTCGATTTGATCCAGTCCATAAGAGTATTCTTTTCACTCGCCATCGTCATCACCTACGTCTGCATCTTCGGGTCGTAAGCATCCCGAAGCCCATCGCCTACGAAATTAAAGCCCAGCACCGTGAGCAGGATCAGCGAGCCTGCAGGGATCCACATAAACCAGTAGTTTGTCATCACATATGCGTCGGAGGCGACGTTGATGATGCTGCCCCAGGATGCAAGCGGATATTTGATGCCCAGCCCCAAAAAGCCCAGCGTCGCTTCGATGATGATGATCGAGCCAAGGCCTGCCGTAGCCTGGACAATCAACAGCGGCATCACGTTGGGAACCAGGTGCTTGAAGATCCTGCGGCTGGTGCGCAGACCTGCAGCTTCGGTTGCGACCATGAAATCCTGCTCGCGCAGAGAGAGTATCTGGCCGCGTACAATACGCGCCACGCTTGTCCAGCCCAGAATACCCAGGACGCCCATCAGCAGGAAAATTCTTAGCATCGGTGGAACTTCGAGGGCGTCCATGACCGAACCAAAGATCAGGACCATCGCGTAGAAAGGAATGCTGTTGAAGAGATCGACAACGCGCATCAGCATGGTGTCGACCCAGCCTCCGAAAAACCCTGAAATACCTCCGATGATCACGCCGATGGAGACCTCAAGAAAAATGACCACAAAACCAACCATTAGCGATACTCGACCGCCGTACATCAGGCGCGTCAGGATGTCCATACCGTTATTGTCCAGCCCCAACAGGTGCTCGCGAGATGGGTGTTCATAGGTCCGGATCAGTTCAGTCGGTGTTTCTTTTTTGATGTTGAAAGTTTTATTGACCCGGACAATGGTGTAATCCGTCACACCGTCCTCGTCCTCAAACGAAAACTTTTCTTCCCGGTTATTGATTGCCTCACGCACACGTGCTTTGAAATGGACCGGAAGGAATTTCGATTGATCCAGAGGGTTGACGATGATGTCGGACACCTCGGCGAACTCTGCACCTGCAGCATCCAGGATCGTAGCACCGCCCTCATCATAGCGGATGCTGTAGATCTGGTCTCCCACCGAAAACTGCTCTTCGTTCTGGTGGAGTGCACGGCTGCTTGCCAGTCTGAACTCGTATGAGTCGACGACAGAAGCGCTGTCGGGATCATAAGCATCGTAAACATTCAGACTTGCCAGCGCGACATCATGCTCGGTGGAAATGATGGAGACCTTCTTGTTTTTCGTAATGCGGTACGTGACGCCATCCAGCGTAAAAGATGTTTCTTTGTTATCGACTGCCTGGTTGTAGGCTTCGATCAGTTCATCCGATATCGTACCGCCATCCACGGGATGAATTTTTCCCAGGAGTTCCTCGGCAACCGGATCGAGCTGGAGGATGCGGTAGACGTTTTCACCTTCAACCTCGTAATAATAGGTATTGTCGCCGTGACTGAAGGTGTTCTGGTTTTTGCCCAGGGCTAGCAAAAATTGGGCGCGCTCGGCACTGTCAAAGCTCTCGCCCTCCGCGATGATGTAGCGCAGCTCTTCATTATACGTCGCGCCGGCAAAATCCTTACTCATGCTGCCCACACCTTTGAAGACCTGTGTCTGCCCGTAAGGAGAAAAAATGGGCCCCAGAAATGAGAAGGTGAACATGAACAGCAGGATCACAAAACCGACGACGGCCAGCCTGTTGCGGATGAAGCGCTTGAAAACAAGCATGCCAGGAGAAAGCACCTTGACACGGCGTGCGTCGTCGAGCTGCATTTCTTCCCCGGGCTCATTTGATGGAGGATTTCCTGTTCCTGATTTTCGTTGAGGTTTTTGATAACAGACATATTCCACCACACCTAGTTCGCTCGCACGCGCGGATCCACCACCGCGTACATAATGTCAGCAACGATCAGACTCACCTGGGTGAGAACGATGAGAAATGTCGCATAGAACATGGCAAAGGGGATATCGCCGCGCAGGATCGCCTGAAAAGATATGTATCCGATCCCCGGAATTTGAAACAGCGTCTCCGTGATCAGTGAACCGCCGAATAAACTCGGCAGCAGGTAACTCATATAAGAAACGATGGGGATCAGGGTGTTCCTGAATGCGTGCTTGTTGATGACCACACGTTCGGGCAGTCCCTTCGCACGTGCCGTGCGGATGTAGTCGGAGTTGAGCACTTCCAGCATATTGGTGCGGGTGTACCGCATCAGGCCGCCGATGTTGAGCATCATCAGCGTAAGGACCGGCAGGACCATGTGATAGGCCATATCCAGGACCTGTTCCAGCGGGGTCATTGAAGTGAAGTACCTGCCGGTCAGCCCGTATAGATCAAACCAGCCCAGCTTAATCGAAAAAACATATTTCAAGATGGTCGCAAGGAAAAAGGTGGGCAGCGATATGCCCATCAACGCGAATACCGTGATGCCATAATCCGTTTTGCTGTACTGTTTCCTTGCGGCTAAGATACCTAGCGGTATGGCGATAAATATTTCAACGATGAGCGTAATGATGTTGATAATGACGGAATACCAGATGACCTGCGAAAACTTCTCGGTAACCGGAATACCGTAATGCCAGGAGTCGCCAAAATCTCCCCGGATTGCATTGCCCAACCATCCGAAGAAGCCAGGAATGATGCCGACGTCAAGACCATAAACCTGGTTCAATTGGTCCAGCCATTCCTGATACGTCTTTGTACTTAACGGATTACTCGCTCTCTCCCGTGCGATGGTTTCAACATAGGATGTAGGAAGGCAGCGTATAACGGTGTAGATCACCATCGCTCCAAAGAACGTGATGAACACACCCAGAAAGAGTCTCCTCAGGATGAAGTTCCGCATAGCAATCCTTCAAGGCGTTCCCGGTAAAGGTTGAGATAAAGATAAGGTCAAATTTTACGATTGTGAGCCCACCCATCGTGGGCTCACAATCGTATGGAAAACTACGGACTTACGGTTTACGGAGTCCGCATCTCCAGCAGCTCAACTTCTTTCATCCAGCCCCAGAAAGTGGTGACATCGGGGGTGATGGTGTCGATGTTGATGCGCTGCGTGCTGAAGATGACGCTGTTCTGCCGCTGGTAGGTGGGGATTTCAACAGCCCAGTCGATGATGATGTCGAGCGCCTGCTTGTAAACTGCCTTGCGGTAGTTCTGATCGTCGCTCTTGCGGGCATCAAGAATGAGCTGGTCCAGCTCTGCATCGCGGATGTGGTAGTGGTTCGAATCAGAACCGCCCTGCCCCACAATACCGGAGCTGTGGTAGACCTGGTACATATCCGGGTCGATTGTCGCCTGCCAGGCAGCAGTCCAGAGTTCCTGCGTACCGGCATCCAGAGCATCCCAGAGGATGTTGGAGTCGGACGGGTCGTTGATCTTGAGCTCCATGCCGAGTTTGGCCAGAGATGCCTGTGCACCGGTCAGGATAGCGAAGGCCGGGTGATCGCCGGTGCCGTCGCCGGGGACGATCACTTCGTAGCTCAGCTTTGCGCCTTCAGGAGCTGCTGTAAGCTTGCCATTCTCCACCGTGAAGCCAGCTGCCTCGAAGAAGCCCAGTGCCGCGGCTTCTGCAGCTGCGTACTTCTCCTCTGGGGTCATGTCAGCCGTGTAGATCGGATCACCATTCACGTCCACCGAGAACGCGATCTGATAATCGTCATCGGTCGGCTGGGGAGCAGCCCAGGAGGTGTTCGAGATCGGGTAGTTGATGACGGATGCGGCTTCGCCGTAGTAGCTGTCGATAGCTACATCGCGATAGACGGACATAATGGTGGCGAATGCCCTGCGCAGGTTCTTGGACGCCTCGGAGCCAGCTTCGCCGCCAACGTTCACAGTATCAGCGTTGATGCCGATATAGCCGTAACCAAGGTTATCGACTTTGGTGGTGGTGATAACGTCGCCGGTGATCTCGCCGTTTGAGTTGTACGAGGCCACTTCGTCGAAGCGGGCGCGTGAGCCAGTCATTTCACCCATGTCGACGGTGCCCGTCTGGATGCCCGAGGCAACTTCCGCTGAAACGGTCTCTTTGAACTGGATTTCAGCGATTTTCGGGCAGCCCTTGTAGTAGTACGGGTTGGCTTCGAAGTAAACCACCTTGTTTTCGTACTTGACGAACTTGTACGGGCCGCCGCCCATCGGAGTAGCCGTCAGGCTTTGCTGCTTGGACAGGTCGCCGAAGTCAAAGCCGAACTTGTTGTTCTCGTAATCGTACTTGGAAACATCACCGTAGTAATGCAGTGGGGTGATGTCGACACCCAGAATACTGTAGACAGCAGGAGCAGAGAAGCCGTTCACGGTAACTTCCACCGTGTACTTGTCGAGCTTCTTAATGCCGGCGATATTCGGAACACCCTTACCGCCCATGCTCTCGTCCTGCGGGCCCCAGTAGCCGATGAAGGCGGAGTTCACGTTGCCGAGCACATCGGTGCCGTTGGCGGACTCAACAGCGGCATATTCGACCGGATCGCCTTCATAAGCGAGGTACGTTTCGTTGTAGTAGTCTTCGACGGTCGGGAATGACTCGACCAGGTCGTAGGTGGTGCCAGAGGGAGAAGCCACGAAGACGCCTTCATCGTTAACTTCGCCAAAGCCCCACAGCGCCATACCCAGGACGACCTGGAGCCCTTCGCTCTCAGCGACTTCCTCGGGGGTTTTGCCGATGTATTCTTCGGCGTAGGCATCGCGGTAATTGGCATTGACATAGTCAACGATGCCCTGAACGTCTTTGATCCATTCTTCCTTCAGGCGGGCCCAGAAGTCTTCCTGCTGTTCTTTCGTCCAGCCATCGCTCTCGGACCATTCGTGATCGGGACCGGCGGCGAAGATATCAGCAGCAATCGCCGCATACTTGTCATACACATCGCTGGTGGTCTGCGTCTGGTAATCCTTCAGACCCACGATGTCGTAGGACGAGAGTGTGGTCGATCCGACATAGGACGGATCCAGCAGGGTATAGTAAGTGAAGATCAGGTCGTCGGCAGTGACATCTACACCGTCAGAGAATTTCATGCCAACCCGCAGTCTGGCGGTGTATTTGGTCGTGTCTGTGGCCTCATCGTACTCAACCGACACATTGGCAGGTCCTTTGTAAAGGTAGTCCGTGCCGTTGTAGTTGACCACTTCGCCTTCGATGGCATTGAAGATGATGCCGCCGGTGCGGTCGGTGGTCAGCAGGTTGATCTGGGTCATGTCAGACACATCACGGTCGTAGGCGGTATCTGCGAAGAACGGGCTGAACTTCTGAGAAAACGCGCTGTACGCTACGACGAGCGGGGTGTCGATCGTCGGTGCGGTGGGCAGGTTCTCACCATAAGGCTCTTCCTCGAAGACCACCTCGGTGGCTACAGGTTCCTCAGTCGGCTCCTCGACTTCAGATACCTCAGTTGGTTCTGCTGCGGGGGGCTCGGTTGCTGCGGGCGCTTTGGTTGGTTCTGCAGCGGGTGCGCTTGTAGGTGCGGGCGTGGGTGTTGAGCAAGCGCCTAACACCATGCTTGCTATAATCAATACAGCAAGTACGACAGATAGCTTTCGCATTTTCTTCATCTCCTTTGGAATGTTCGAAATGATGCTGATGACTCGTGCGTGTTCTTCTGTTAGTTGATTGACACCTCCTCTGCTAATGGGTCAATTTTTTCGGTATACGAACCCCCGAAAAAGCTTGAACCATCTTTAGAACAGGATCTCTGATGAAATGGGAAGCGTTCGTTCGAATTAAGGCTTCCTTTTCCGGTTGTTAAAACCGCTGAAAGATGGGAACCAGGTAAATCTCTCGTAGTTCCCGCTGCGGACTCCACGATCCGGTATCCGGATATCACCCGGCGATCTTCAATCAGTGCCTTCCGAGATGATAAACAAAACACCGGTTAATAACGTATTCTGTAACGGCGAACCCGGGCGGTCGATTAATGGAGTGGTCTTCTGCTTTTCGTCCTGTAATCGATTACCCTGCAAGCAGAAACCGGCAATGTTTTTTTAATTATTAATGACCTCAATTTCTTAAGCTTGCCATTTATGTGTGCGAATAGAATATGAGGCTTTGTGCTGGTTAGCACAAACCGCCAATTAAAAAAAATCGGCGGGTACCTCGTTCTCAGTGTTCGCTTGTGGAGGTACTCTGCCTGGTTAAAAAACTTGCTTTTACCGACAGGGATACCAAGGGTTAGGCCAGTATACCATGAAATATTTTGACGAGTATAGATTTTAAATCGTTAAAGTTTACGGTGAGAATTATTATGTAATTGCGCTGTATGACGCGTATAATGCCATCCAGAACTGTCTTACCCCCCCTTCTGGAAAGTAAAAAATATTATTCCAGTTTACCCCGGCTGATCCGATGGGCCTGCGATCACGGCCGGGCGTAGTAACCTCGTCCTCGATGCTGTACTACAATCAGCGTGACGTCGTCCTCCTGCTCCCAATCCGGACCTGTAAAGGTTTCCAGATCATTCAGCAGATACGAGATTAACCCATCGCGCCGGCCTCCGTTTTGCAGAAGCCATTTCAATCGCGGGCTGCCAAACATCTCCCGGTTCGTGTTGTGCGCTTCGACCAGGCCGTCGGTGTAAAACAGGATAAAGTCCTCTGGCTCCAGAACGACCTCCTGTTCTGAATACGTTTGTTCAGGCAGCAGCCCCAGGGGCATTCCGGTGGCGCGCAGTTCTATGACCTTCCCATTGCGTGCCAGGTAAGGGATGTTGTGGCCGGCATTGGCGTAAGTAAGGCGCTGGTTTTCGGGTTCCAGTATAGCGTAGAAGCAGGTGGCAAACATCCCGGAGGGCATCTGCACCTGGAGCAAGTTGTTTACCAGCCCTAAAACTTCGCCGGGCCGTTTCGAGCCGGAAGCCGCCGCCCGGATCATCGCCGTTGTTGTTGCCATGATCAATGCCGCCGGTATGCCCTTCCCGGTGACATCTCCAATCACAATCCCCAACCGGCCGTCAGGCAGCGTCAGAAAGTCATACAGATCACCACCCACCTCACGGGCCGGGTTGTAAAACGTATCAATGCGGCAGCCCTCAATGACCGGTGCCGACTCTGGCAGCAGGGCTTTTTGAATATAGTGTGCAGAATTCATTTCCTGCTCGATGCGAGCCCGTTCTTCGCGCCGGGCGCTCTGCTCGGCCATGGCGCTGCGCTGTTCAAAGCTGTCAATGAGCTGTTCCGCCATTAAATTAAACTGGCTCTCAAGTAGTCCGATTTCATCCCTGCGGCGAACGGGTACTCGCTGTGAAAAATCTCCGGCCCTGAACCGGTCTGTCGCCACCGCCAGGCGCTCGATGCGCCGGATGATGCCCCGGGTTGTCATAAAACCAAACAGTAACCCGACCGGCAGCATCATACACAGCCAGGCCATACCGCTGGGAATCAAAACCGCGGCGACGTCTGCGAACAGGTTAGAATTCTGTGGCACCCCGGCCGGCGCCTGGATGAAAACTGCACCGATAGGGTCGCCATCGCGGTTCCAGACCGTTTCGGCAACAGCGGCTGTCATCATCCCATCTGTGTTCTCCCGCACAGCCCCGTCTGATGTGCCTGCGAGCGCCGCGCGGATCATTTCTGCGTCCTGCTCAGAAGTGATTGAGAAGATATTCGCTTCAGGGAACCGGTCGGGGAAGGTGCTGTAAAGGACCCGTCCATCCGCTCCAATCAATAGAGCTATAGGCTGCGGGCCTGGATCTGGCGAGCCAGGTTCGATTTCTGGAATGTCTAAATTCCAGAATGACATCATTCCGGGGTCACCATCCTGCCACTGCGCTGCCCAGCGAGCTGTTTCAATATTGTGAAGGTTTTCGAAGGTTGTATGCGGGTCGAGCGTATTTCCCTCTGCATCGACCGCTGCCTGCAGTGCATAGATCTGTGCTGCCTGGCTGGCTCGCGCCAGTGCAAAATACCCCGGAACCGGTGAACGGGTGATGATGAGAAAACCGGCTGTAACCACGAGGCCCTCCAGCAGCAGTACGAGAACCACCGTTATGACCGTGTACGAAATGGCCATGCGGATTCGCAGCCGGGACCAGAGTTTCAAGCCCCCTGACTGGTTTGAAAAAGTCATTTCAATTTTCCTGAATACCTATAATCTGTCTGACCCCACTGAACGGGAAATAGCATCGGGTATAGACGATGCTGTCCTGCCGGATGCTGCAGAACCACACCGGCGAACGATATTAACTAATTTTACCGTGATGGGACAGAATATGAAGCCCTTGCCTGGGTTATTCTTCAGCGTACCCGCACAGGGCCAGCGCACCCGGCCCGGTATTGATACCCAGCACGGGGCCGGTGATATTGATCAGCGTCTCGACAGGATTTAAGTCTTTCTGAATGCGCTGGGCAAGCTGCTCTGCTTTATCCCATGCGTTTCCGTGCAGCACGGCGACGTGCAGATTTTTCCCATACCGCAGTAGGCTGGTAAATTTCCGGTACAGGTCTTCAACCGCACCTTTCTGGGTGCGCGCAAGGGAGACCGGTTCCACCAGTCCAGTCTGGTGATTAATGGAAACCAGCGGGCGAACATGAAGTTTAACCCCGATCCACTGTGCAGCCTTTCCGATCCGACCGCCTTTCTCCAGATATTCCAGCGTATCCATGCAGACGAGCTGCACCAGTTTTGAACGCACCCGCTCGACGCAGTTCAAGATCTCTTTGATCCCGGCCCCCGCATCGCGTGCCCGCGCCGCTGCAAGGACCTGCCAGCCCAGACTCATCGTCGGCCCTTTTGAATCGATCACATGCACCGGTACTGGAGAAGATTCTGCAGCCTGCAGAGCCACACCATAGGTGCCGCTCATCTTGCTGCTTACCGTTAAGGCGATGATCTCGTCAGCACCCTCGCTGGCGGCTTTCTCGTAAGCTTTTTTAAAATCAACCAGACCCGCGTGCGAAGTTGTCGGCCGCTGTGGATCCTGAACAAGCCGGCGGTAAAATTCCTCCGGCTGCAGGTCCACCCGGTCCAGATACTGGTCATCTCCCCAGATCACGGTATGGGGTATCACGGTAATTCCATGTTGTTTGATTAAAGCATCGGGAATATCGCAGGTGCTGTCGGTGATAATGGAAATCAAAAAAACCTCCGCTGCCCACTCGCTGGGTCTGGCTCTTTTATGAATCGGTTGAAACGCTGCATGATCTTCACAACCACAAACAGCCGGATCCGTTAAATTTCGAATAAGCGTGGGTACATAAATCATACCCCTGTGCGGCCGCTGCTAACAGTGCAGTCTTTCCAATCCTCGCTGTGATTTTTGTACTTTTTTACCGGCTCAATCCAGGGCTGCTGCCCGCTGACTGCTGTCTCTGGTAGGGCCACGGCTGCCAATTTTCTCAGGTTTCTTTACCCTGCGCTCGCCGCCTGTTATCATAGTAACTTCTGGATCACGATCAACAGAAAACATGGATGACCGCTGCCGGACCTGTGCATCGGGGACGGTCTGCCCAGAGATGAGCGTTGAACACTGAAGATTTGCATGACGGAAAATACAGAAGACCCGGCAGGTTAGCAAAACCGTCCCTGGTCCTGATACTGGCGGTGCTCGTTTCCGTGTTTTTTATTAAGCAGGATCTGAGTAGTTTCTTTGGCGTTATTCGTGCGCACAGGCTCTCTGGCATCGGCATAAGCCTGCTGGTTTATGCGCTGCTGGGAGCTACTCCGGTCCCCTCCGAGCCGTTAACGCTGTTCCTTACAGCCGTATACGGGCCTGTCGAAGCCGTATTGATTGCCACCACTGGCAACACCTTCGCAGCGCTGCTGGAATTCCTCATCGGCGATAACCTCGGTGACCTGGCCGGTTTTGAAAACCGCAAACAGCATCTCCCTTTCGGGTTGAGCAAGCTGCCGATTAACTCGCCCGCATTTCTGCTCCTGGGCAGGATGCTTCCCGGGTTCGGTTCTAAGTTTGTCAGCCTGGCGGGCGGAATGTATAAAGTGCCGCTGTTTACATTCACATGGACGGCGGTGGTCTCGAATTTACTGGGGGCCGCGCTGATCGCCTTCAGCGCATTCGGTCTTCTGAACGTCCTCCCGTTTTCAATCCCCTAGAAGCAGCGAACCACGAACAGCCGCCTGCTGTTTTACATGGTATATTTAGTTAAATAGATTCTGGATAATACATCTTTGGGGCTGTAAATCAGGATGATCGAATCAAATCATAAACGCAATACTGGAATGCCGCTCGACCTGGACTGGGTTGCAGGGGCACACGTTAATCGCAGCGCAGTCGAACGCCGCACAGCCACACTTCCCACCCGGCGGACGGTCAAAAAAGAATGGCAGGCAGCCTGGCTGCTGCGAGCGATCACCTGCATCGACCTCACCACCCTCTCCGGAGACGACACGCCCGGGAGGGTGCGTCGTTTGTGCGCCAAGGCTCGCCAGCCTGTGCGCCCGGATATGCTCGAAGCGATGGGGGTCAAGCAAAAAATTACCGTAGGCGCTGTGTGCGTTTACCCCCGCCGGGTGCGCGACGCTGTTGAAGCGCTGCAGGGAACACAGATCCCGGTAGCATCGGTGGCAACGGGCTTTCCCGCCGCCCAGACCCCTCTTCCCCAGCGTGTTGCTGAAATCGAACAGGCCATTGAAGCCGGCGCCAGAGAGATCGATGTGGTCATCAACCGCACACACGTACTTACCGGTGACTGGAAGGCGCTCTATGATGAGCTGCGCCTTTTCCGCGAGACCTGCGGGGATGCGGCTCATATGAAGACCATTCTGGCGACGGGCGATCTGGGTACCCTCAAACAGGTATATCAGGCCAGCCTGGTGGCTATGATGGCCGGCTCCGACTTTATAAAAACCTCCACAGGCAAAGAAAGCGTGAACGCCACGCTGGAGGTGGGCCTGGTGATGGTGCGCGCCATTCGGGAGTATATGCAGCGCACCGGGTTCAAAGTAGGCTTTAAACCGGCTGGCGGCATCAGCAGCGCTAAACAGGTGCTGGCCTGGCAGGCGATGATGAAGGAAGAGCTGGGCGTCGAATGGCTCATGCCCGATCTTTTCCGCATCGGCGCCAGCGGTTTGCTCACCGATCTCGAACGGCAGTTGTATCACTTCATCACCGGCCGCTACGCCGCACGCCATCACATGCCGATGGGATAGGCACTGCCAGCGGGTGAATTGGAGGCAAAAATGGATTTGTTTGAAGTTTTTGAAAGCATGGAATATGGTCCTGCCCCAGAATCAGCGGACGCAGCGAATGCCTGGCTGGAAGATCACGGGCGCAGGTTTGGCCTGTTTATTGACAATCAGTGGGTAATCCCCGAAGGTGCGCAGTTCCTGGAGAGCCGTAATCCGGCCAATGGGGAGCTGTTGGCAGAAACCGTTCAGGCCGGGAAGGCTGAGGTCGACGCTGCGGTTGCAGCGGCTCGCCGTGCCTTTGAAACCTGGAAAGAAACGCCAGGCGCGGTTCGCGCGCGCTATCTGTACGCCATTGCCCGCAATATCCAGAAGCACCACCGCCTGCTGGCGGTGCTGGAATCGATGGATAACGGCAAGCCGCTGCGCGAGTCGCGTGATATTGACGTGCCTCTGCTGGCGCGTCATTTCTATTATCACGCTGGCTGGGCGCAGTTGATGGAAAAAGAGCTTGCGGATTACCAGCCCGTTGGTGTGGTCGGACAGATCATCCCCTGGAACTTCCCACTGCTGATGCTGGCCTGGAAGATCGCGCCTGCCATCGCCATGGGGAATACCGTGGTGCTCAAGCCGGCATCCTACACACGCCTCAGCGCACTGCTCTTTGCCGAAATCGTCGCCGAGGCAGGCCTGCCGCCGGGGGTGGTCAATGTGATCACAGGCAGCAGTAAAGCCGGTTCGATGCTGGTGGAGCATCCTGATATCGATAAAGTTGCTTTCACGGGCTCTACCGAGGTCGGTCGCATTCTGCGCCGCCAGACGGCCGGTACGGGTAAAAAGCTGTCCCTGGAGCTGGGTGGAAAATCACCCTTTATCGTGTTCGATGACGCCGATCTGGACGGCGCGATCGAAGGGGTTGTCGATGCCATCTGGTTTAATCAGGGCCAGGTATGCTGCGCTGGTTCGCGCCTCCTGGTGCAGGAAAATATTGCAGGGCGTTTTATCGAGAAGCTGCAGGCCCGCATGAACCGGCTGCGCGTGGGCAATCCACTCGATAAATGCATCGATATCGGCGCCATTGTCGACAGGTCGCAGTGGGAGACGATCGATCACTGGGTAAAGCGCGGCGTCGAGGAAGGCGGCTGTCTCTACCAGCCGCAAATCGACCTCCCTAAGAACGGTCTATTCTACCCACCGACCCTGATTACCGGTTTGGATCCTGCTGCGGAGACCGTTCAAGAGGAGATCTTCGGCCCGGTGCTGGTCTCGCTGACGTTCCGCACGCCGGCGGAAGCCATTGAACTGGCCAATAACACCCGCTACGGGCTGGCGGCGAGTATCTGGAGCGATAACATCAATCTGGCGCTGGATGTTGCCAGCAAGGTGAAGGCCGGTTCTGTCTGGGTGAACTGCACGAACCTCTTTGATGCCGCATCCGGTTTCGGCGGCTATCGGGAGAGCGGTTTTGGTCGTGAAGGTGGCCGTGAAGGTCTGTTCGAATACCTCCGGCCGGTATGGCAGGAGCGGCCGCGGCCCGATCTGAGCTGGCTCTCAAATGGTAAAGATGACAAGACCTGGGGTGCCTATGTCCCCGCCAGACCCTCCATGCCCAATGGCCGGAAAGCGAAACCCCTGAGCGCGAACGGCCTCAGCATGCCGCGCGTGGACCGCACGCCCAAAATGTACATCGGCGGTAAGCAGGTTCGCCCCGACGGCGCTTACACCCGCATGGTTCTCAACCCGAAAGGTGAAGTTATCGGGCAGGTTGGCGATGGGAACCGCAAAGATATCCGCAATGCGGTGGAGGCTGCTCACGCCGCGCATAAGGCTAAACCCGGCTGGGCGATGCGCCACGGCCACAACCGGGCCCAGATCCTGTATTACATCGGTGAGAATCTGGATGCCCGTTTTGAAGAGTTCGCCGCTCGCATCTCGGCCATGACAGGCTGCTCTCTCAAGGCCGCTCGCAGCGAGGTCGAAGCCTCGGTTGAACGGCTGTTTACCTATGCGGCATGGGCTGATAAATACGGCGGCACCGTACAGGAAACCATACTGCGCGGCATCACACTGGCGGTCAATGAACCGGTCGGAGTGATTGGCATTGCCTGCCCCGATGAAGCCCCCCTGCTGGCGTTCGTTTCTCTGATGTCTCCAGCCATTGCGCGCGGCAACACGGTTGTGATGATCCCATCGGAGAAATATCCGCTCAGTGCAACTGACTTTTACCAGGTTCTGGACACCTCCGATACACCGCCTGGCGTGGTCAATATCGTCACCGGCGACCGCGATCACCTGACGAAAACCCTGGTGCAGCACGAGGACCTGGACGCCGTCTGGTATTTCGGCTCAGCGCGCGGCAGCTATCACGTGGAATACGAGTCGGCCGCCAACATGAAGCGCACCTGGGTAAATTATGGAGTTTCTCGTGACTGGTTCAGTAAGGAGCAAGGAGAAGGACACGAATTTCTCCAGGCGGCCACACAGGTGAAGAATATCTGGGTGCCCACCGGCGTCTGATTCCTTTTATGGTAAAAAAGGGCAGCCAGCTGGCTGCCCTTTTTTATTGCTCAATGTGGTTCCGGTGCCCCCTACTTTTAATTTTGCATGTTAGACATGAATGGAGGTTCGGCTGGGCGGTTTGATTTGTTAATGAATGATTTTTATGTTTTTATATTTTGTGAGGTCATGACTATGCGCATTTTAATTAGAATCGTCCCTTTTGATTTACTTTTAATTCCTTAAATCAGCTGTTTCTATATCACATCGTTCAATCGAACCAGAAATATTTCCAGTGCGGCCAGGTGCTGTCGTGCACTGCGTACCACCCCTGCGCCCTATCCAGTTCCTCCGGCGGAACGTTCAATATCCAGGCATCATGACTGATCATCATCTGCTGGTTCTCAGGGTTATAAACCACGAACTCCCGCACTCCCAGTTCATCCAGTAGAAACCTGGGCTGCTCGAAAAACAGGTTGTATCCTTCCTCACCGGCTGCGTAATGATATTGATCCACCCCAATAACCCCGGGAGAGTAATCTTTCCATACTGCATGCAGTGACCTGGGGTAACGTCCATATGCATCATAGAACGCTTCCAGATCCCGAATCAGTTCTGCACTGTTGGCGATTGCCCGGCTGCGGCTGAAATCGGTCATGGATGCGGCAGCCGTCAGTTGAAGTAGTACGGCAAAGACCGGCAGGAGGATCATATAAACTGGAACGGCGTTGAACTCCCATGCATCATCCGTTCTCATCTGCTTCAGCCCTGTTATCGCTCTGGAGATCAGGAACGCGCACAGAGCGAATATAAGCAGTCCAAATACGAAACCTGCACTGATAACGGCTGCAATAGAGATAACAACCATCACCAGCAGCGTAGAAACTGCGGCAGCAGCTGCGAAATAATATCCTTTTGCTGTTTGCTTCGCAGGCTCATTTCTCCCGTTGGCAAGCATCTGTAACTCGTAAACCAGCCATACAGCCCCGGTGGGAACAAACAGCAGCCCGGCTAATCCTGCGGCCTGCACCGTTCTCGACAACCCCAGCGCCAGCGGGTCATATTCCCCCGGTAGAAAAGGATATAGTATGCCAGCAGCAGCCAGGACTGCAAAGCCGCCGGTGATCGCCAGATGGAAGAGTATTCTACTGTTTTTCATTATTCAGATGGATGTGTAAGGACTATCAGAAAGAGGTGATTGACAAAAAATGCTGCACAATTAATCACCTGGCGGAATGCGGTTGGGGCTCCAGTCGCTTCCCAGAATCAACAGCACATCTGCCTCCGCTTCTTCTCCAAACCGGTTCTCAAGTTCACTCAGGGTCAACCCCAGTCTGGCGAGCAGGTAGCGTACCGTATGTGGTTTTCCAGTGGTATCGACCAGCTTCGTCTTTTCAGCCAGCTCGGGCTGCGTTTTCACACTCGTGACCTTAAATCCCCGGCTTTCAAGGTATTCACGGATTTGCGCCCCATATTCATCATTCCCGCTTCCATCCATGATGGCGATCGTTGTATCCTCGCCAAGGGCAAGCTCGTAGCGTTCCGGCACTGCTCCAGATTCTGGACCCAGCACTTCATCGACTAGCTGAGCGATGCGTTCAGGGATCGGAACGCTGATCGCCTGGCCATCTTCTGCTTTTTCCGCACGCACCTGGTTCGGACCAATTGCTGCGGTCACGATCTGCTCGTCTGGGATATGCACGGCCAGCCAGGCCAGCCGCACCGCTTTTTCCAGAGACAGGTTGGTCTGCACCCCGCTGCGTACTTCCCTGTAGATATCCGGCGCCTTCAGGATTAACTGCGGAAGCAGGTTCAAATCGAGAACACGGTCACGGACGCCCAGGATGACCTGCTGCTGCCGCTGGCTGCGGTCGTAATCACCGCCTTCGCTGCCCCGCGCCCGTGCATACGCCAGAGCCCATTCTCCCGGAAGGACCTGCCGTCCAGGCTCCAATCGCTTTCTGGTGTTCGGTCCCTCGCCCTGAAGGTCGATCGTGATCTCCTCGGGAACATCGATTTTCACTCCACCCAGCACATCAATCAAACGCACAAAAGCCTGGAAGTCTAGCCGCACGTAATAATCAACCGGAATCCCCAGCAGTGCCTCAACGGTTCGCATCGCCAGGCCCGGTCCCCCGCCGGGTAGCTGGTAAAGCTCTCCAAAGCGGTGTGCAGCGTTAATCTTGTTAGGACGCACCATTCCGGGGATCTCAACCCACAGATCACGCGGGATCGATATCATTCCAGCGGTCTTGTTCACCGGATCCACGCTCAACAGGATCATTGTATCGGCGCGCGGTGGGCCGGCACGATCGGGCGAATCGCTTTCGGAATAATCAACCCCCAGGATCAGCAGGTTGACGCGCCGCGTACCATCCCATGGAAACGGTGTGGGCAGCGCGGACTCGCGCACGAGTTCCTGCCCGGTATTCAGTTCTTTCGCTTCTGCGCTGTAAATTTCCTGCGCCTGGTCAATGCGGGGATGATCCTGCGGGCTGCTTTCCACCGCAGCATCCGGGAATGTCCCTTCTTTATTCCGGGTGAATGCCGGTTTGGCAACGATCGCAGCGAACAGGATTAACCCCAGAAAGACTGCCGGCAGAACGATCCACTTCAGCAGGTTATTCCGATTTTGATTCCTGTCCGGAGGCCGTAAGCCTTTCATCATCCCCTACCAGCTCTTTTCCACACGGCGATCATCTAGCGTAGACGTAATCGCTGTGAACAGCCCCAGATTTTAGCCGCAGTTGATCATTATAGTACAGAATGTGATGGTCATAACCTGCACATGCTGGCTCTCATCTAGAGCTTAATCATGTGCTTAACACGAGGCTATATACAAGTTATCACATCCGCACAAACCTGTTACCGTGCCGCCTGTTATGAGTATCTGGCAGGGGGAATTCATCTCAACCAGATTATCAATGGTGGAGCCCCCAGCCAGCAAAAATCCCGCCTCATCTCCCACTGTGTTATGATCATATGTGTATAGAAAGGATAAGGGATGGATATGTCAAACGAGACGCAGAACACACCGGCTTTCTCTTCCACGCAGGTCGCCACGCTGGGCGGCGGCTGCTTCTGGTGTCTGGAAGCGGTGTATGACGAGCTTAAAGGTGTTACCGATGTAGTGTCCGGCTACTCGGGCGGGCATGTCAAGAACCCCGATTACCGCCTGGTATGCACGGGGACAACCGGCCATGCTGAGGTGGTCCAGATCACATTTGATCCCTCGCAGATCAGCTTCCGCGAGATCCTGGAGGTCTTTTTCACCATCCACGATCCCACCACCCTCAACCGCCAGGGGAACGATATCGGCCCCCAGTACCGCTCGGTGATCTTCTATCACACGGACGAACAGAAGCAAATCGCAGAACAGGTCATCCGCGAGATCGAAACCGCGGGCATCTGGTCGAACCCGGTTGTCACCGAACTTGCACCCTTCACCGAGTTCTTCCCGGCCGAGGATTACCACCAGGAGTATTTCAAAAATAACCCCTACCAGCCGTACTGCCAGGTGGTGGTTGCTCCCAAGGTCGCCAAATTCCGGAAAAAGTATCTCGAGCGCTTAAAGGCCTGACAGTGTCACCGCAGTCTGAAGCGGGCTGTGGCCTCCCCACTGGCCGTGGCGACCAGATATTCGCCCGCTGGGTCGTCCGGTGCTGTTCGCAGGCTGAAGCCACCGTTGCCGTTGGCATCGGTGGTCACCACTCCCAGCTCGGTCGTATACACGTACGGCAGGGTCCCGGCAGAGGGATCCAGGCGGTACAGATACAGCCGTGACCCGCTGGCTGCTCCCGACACCCCGATTTGCAGAGTATCACCCACATTCGCCTGTTCCGGCTGTACGTACAGCCTCTCGATGCTTGAGGGGATCAATTCAAAGCGCCCTGCGGCTTCAAGGTCTCCCTGCCTTGCGGCTAAGTTGTAGAAACCCAGAGGTTCACCTGGGGGAACCTGTAGAATATAACCAGTGGATCCCCCGGGCAGTGGTTCGATGCGGTCCGTCTTCACGATGCTTCCATCAGAACGCAAAACGGCTACTTCAATCACGCCTTCAGGTGAAAAGCCATCCAGGCACACGAACCGCCCTTCCAGAGCCTCGACACGGATCTCCTGTACCGATCCTGCGGTATTGATAAACGGCTGGCACAGGATGAACGGGATAAAGTAGCCCAGCTGCGCGGCCACTCCCTCTGGGGGCACATCATTGCGCTGCAGCGGTGGTGGAGGGGCATCCACCTGGGGCACATTACCCACATTGATCGCGCGGGTAAACTCGTCGCCGCTCGATACCCAGCAGGTTTCTCCGGCTACCCCCTGTGGACATTCGATTTTCCAGTACAGCGCACCGTACGGCGCCGCCTGCCCGGTGACGACTGCGGCCTGCCCCTGCTGCAGCCGGCCTAAAACCCGGTAATATGTTCCCGGACCATCCCGCACGTTCATCTCCTGGACAGCGATGACGTGAGGGGCAGCAAGCGTAGGGGTTCCAGCGACCTGAGCACGGCTTTCTTCTGTGCTTTCAGTCACCTGCCCGTCCTGACCGGATGCAGATTCTTCGGTTTCAACAGGCACGTTGAATCCCTGTATCGTCTCTTGTGGTGATGGGCCTGGTGACTCTCCACCACCGGTATCCGGCAGTGATCCGCCGGGCTGGTTGCAAGCCAGCAGGGGCAGGAGTACAGCCAGTGCCCACAGGATAAATTTCGGCCGCACGTTCATGTTAGCCTCCCGCTCACATCTCGCACTGGACTTTCCACTTTTCCATAACCTGCTGGTAGAAAGCTTCAAAATCTTCGCGCCTGAGTTTTGGATTGGCCTGCTGGAAGTCGGAGTAGCTCTCCTCCGCTTTCTGCAGCGCTTCCTGCGCTTGCTCGCAGGCGCCGATCAACAGATGGGTATTCGCCAGGGCGGTATAAAACACTGCCTGCCGGTCCGGGTGCGGGCTGATGGTGATCGCCCGGTTGTATTCTTCGACCGCACGGAGCTGGTCGGATGGGGTAACCGTCTCGCTGCCCACAATCTCGATCAGGCCCAGGTCGGCATGCGCCTCGGCCGCCAGATCCCTCAGGCGAGTGCTTCCGCGCTCGTATTCCGCGAGGATAAATGCGTATTCCTGCCGGGCATCCTCCCAGCGCTCAGCTGTGCCCGAAATACCCATGCACAGGTAAACACGGGCCAACCCCAGGGCAATTTTCGAGGCGAGATCGCTGCCGGGAGGCAGTGGACGTGACCGCAGGCGGAGAAACGCCCGTTCTGCCTCACCCAGGACTTCAGGGTTTACCCGCTCGGGCAGGCAGCCGCTGTTAACTTGCGAAAGAAAGAGTGTGTTCGCAATTCCCAGCTGTGCGCGTGCAAAATTTGGGTCCACATCCAGGGCATCCTGTAAATAGGATTCAGCCCGGGTGAAATCTTTCCGCTGGGCAGCCGTGCTGCCCAGCAGCAGCAGGATCAGCTTGCGGATTTCCGGGTCGACTGGACTGCCCTGATCGTCAGACTGCCGGGCGATCGCTTCGGCGTCTAAAAAATACTGTTCAGCTTCTGCAAAGCGATCCAGCTCATAATAGCCAATCCCGATAATGACCTGCGTGAGCACCCGGGTGTTATTCTCCAGGCTGTCTCGCAGCAGCCGCCGTGCAGGTGCGTTGGCGCTGATATCCTGCGGTACGCCGAGCGAAGCCCAGCCATGAGTCCCGCTGATTTCTTCAGCCAGCCGCAGCAGGCGTTCCGACAGGTACACCTCCAGCACCATCTCCGTCCCGCCGCTCTGACGGGTCAGTAAGCCGTATACGACAAGGTCAGCACCGTGCCTGTCTGCCAGCCCGGCTGCGTTTTCCGCTCGCTGAGCGGTGCTGGTCCCCTCCACCCGCCCGGTTTGATCAGGTGGACGCACGGGAATATCAAAACCGGCTTCACGTAAGTCGTTCATCGCACTGTCGATACCCTCGTAAACCTCCCGGGCAAATACCAGGCCATCATCCGACCTCACGACCTGCCCCTGAGCGTTGATCTCAGTAAACTCGGCTACCGCAACACGGAAATCGCCGGTCATGGGCGGAATGGATGTAGCCTGTGCTGGTAATAACTGCTGAATCCCCAGGTAAAGTCCCAGCAGCGTGCTGGCAAAGGTGAGCAAACCCAGAGAAGCGGTCATAACACGGCGCGGCCGCATCTGCTCTTTAAGCCAGGGCCACCAGGTTTCCCGGCTGAGCTGTATTTCAGCAGGCTTCTCGACTTCCAGGATCTGTCCGTTCAGACTGCGCAGGTAGCAGACTGGAATGCCCATATCTGCGTTGTGGCGCAGCCGTCCTTTCCGTTTTCCACGCTGCAGCCGGCGCGCATCCACAAGGGCGGCATCTACAGGCCGGTTATCGGCCAGGGCTTCATAAAAATCACGGGAGAACTGCACAGCGACTTCATCGAGAACAGAGACCTGCATACCGATGACGGCAGGGATCCCGATGCTCATCAGGCCAGGCGCAAAGCCCTGTGTGACCTCTAAAGAAACCGACTGAGCAGATTGACAGGCGTTCAGAAAAACCAGCTTCAGATCATGTCCCCGCAGCACATTAGCTAGGCTGGCAGCATCGACCTCGTCAATTCTGCCATCTTCGTCCTCAAACAGCAGCAGGGCGCGGTTTGTTCTCGGATCGAACTGGCCATGACCGATATAATGCAGAACGTGGTAGGGGCGCGGGTTTTCCCCGCTTTGAGCCTCTCGCAGAGCATTCTGCAGCTTCCGCAGTGTCGCATGCGAGATGGTATCGATTTCGACCCGGCCCTTTTTTACCAGATCGCTGAGTGCCTGCCGGATCGCCTGTGTTTCAAACTGCTGGTTCAGCGCCGCAGTGCCTTCAGGAAAAGAGGCGACGACCAGAACACGCAGCACCGGCACCGGTTCGAGCTTGCGAGCCGGCTCAACCAGGCTGGTATTGCGCACCAGCGGACCTTCCAGCGCCAGGAACACCTGCCGGTCGGGATCGTAAAGCAGTTCCCAGGGGATACGGGCCACCTCCGGCGCGTCGATCACCAGCCGCAGCCGCAGTGCCCCGCTGATCTCACTGCGAGTCCCCTGGTAGATTTCCAGGACCTCCCCCGTAAAAAGCGCCTGGAACAGGGCTGCTCCGAAGTTCTTGACGAAAGTCTCGTTGAACAGGCCCTGTTCCATCCAGGTTAGCGCGCGGCTGATCTCGGAAGCGTTGAACGGGGGTCTGAAGCTGCCGCTGCCGCGCCGGTCCTGTTCGTCTACCCGCACCGTCACCGGATAGCTGCCATCATCCCCGGACTCCAGGATGTGGATCTCAAAATCGGTGAAAGCCATGCCAGTATGAGAAGGGCTCATAGTGCAGAGTGTACGTAAAAATAATTTTTCCGGTTGGTGGTTCAGGTAGAAAGAACTAACGGGTGCGTATGACGACGATCCTGTCTACACCCGATTCGGCCCCCCAGATTTCCCCCGGTCTGCCCAGGATCTGGCGCACGTTGGCGGGCGAGCTGGGCAGCGGTATCACCTCGAACCTTTCACTCTCAGGATCAAAACGGACCATCGCGTTAGCTCCGAAGTCACTCAACCAGACCTGGTCCTGATCGTCTACATACACGGCGTATGGCTGCGGGCGGTCTCCCGGGAGCTTCCACTCCCGCCATTCATCGCGCTCGGGGTCGTACATGCCCAGTTGACCGGCGTTCCATTCGCTGACCCACAGCCTTCCCTGCGAATCAGACCAGACCCGCCGGGCGCCCTGCCTGGCGGTCGGGGGATCCAGCCGGACCGCTTCTCCGGTTTCACGGTCGATCTTTGCGATATGGCTGCCGGCCAGCGAGGCGTAATAAACATCACCGCCGGGTGTCGTGGTAATTCCATAAGGACCACGGCCTCCGGGGGCATCGAAAACCTCTACCTGCCCGGCTGATGGATCAAGGCGCCCGTAGATGCCGTTCTGCCCGGTGAACCACAGGACGCCCTGCAAGTCGAAGGTCGCAGTATTGAGATTGGCCCGGCCGCTTCCTTCAGGCAGTGGAAATACATCTACCTGATCAGGGTTTGTGTCTACACGCAATATGGCGTTCAGTCCCCCGTCCGTGATCCATGCTGCTCCGTCTGGACCAACGATCACACCGTGCGGGGCAGAGCCAGCTCCCAGGGGGATATGCCGCGTTTCCCCGCTTTCCGGATCCAGGATGCCTAATTCCCCACTTCCCTGTGCGGTGTACCACACGCTGCCGTCCGGAGCGGGGGCAACGTCATGCGGGTGTGACCCGGTGGGCACAGGATATTCCTGCACAGTCACCAGTTCGCCGGTCACCGGTAGCGGCTCTTTTTGAGCAGCCTGCGCATCCGCTGCCTGTGTTGGAATTTGATCTGGGGCTGATGGTTCGATCGTCAGGGTGGAAGTGGGTGCTGCACGATCAGCACCGGTGGGATCCGGGCCGGTATCGGTTTGGGGTTCATTTCCTCCCGCACCAGCCGGCTCTGTGACTGCCGCCGGCCCGCAGCCGGACAGCGCGATAAGAAGGATCGCCAGGACAACCCCTTTAAACAGTTTCATCCAGCTCTCCCTTCTCCTGCTGTTCCCCCTGGCTGCTGCCGGAATATGAGGGCCGTTGACCGCCCTCTAGTATTCAGACTTTATAGCTCCATTTTAGCAAAGAAAAGGCGGCGGTCCAAGAGGCATCTACCGCAGCATCGCCGCACGTGCAGAAAGGAGAGATTTTGTTCAGTTAATCTGGGGCAGGCCGGTGAAGCAGCCACAGCAGTGCTGTCGCTGTGACAATACCAGCCAGCGCACCATATAACGCCCCTACCCAGGATGTTCCCGGCTGGTAGTAGAACAACGCTGAAGTCCAGGCAAAGACCGAAATGGGAATCCACATGGTGGCATCACGCACGCCTCCGTGAACCAGCGCAGCCCACTGCAGGATCCCCAGCACGGCTCCGGTAATACCACCGATCAGCAGCCCAAAGGGATAGCCAGCCAGCCCAAACCACTGGGCTGCGAAAACCCCCAGCAGAAATCCGGCGCCCCATCCCGCTGCTGTGGCCGGCACCCACCAGCCGGCATTCCTCACCCTGCTCCGCAGGATCAGCCATTGAAACAGCCCCAGGATCAGACCGGTGAAGGTCCCGATCACCGGGGTCGAAAGTTCTCCCGGAATCATAAAACTGGACTGCCATCCCACAAACCAGCCCAGCAGAGAGCCAGTGATGCTAACCAGCACCCAGCCAAACCACAGGCTGCAGCCCGGTGGAAGTGATACATCTTCTTCAACCTTATTCTGCATGCAGTCCTCCTTGAGGTCGTTGCAGCCGTAGGGCACCTGCATCGAATTGTCATTGATCCCTGGAATTCTTCAGAACTTCAGGGCCTGCGACTGATGGTGAAAAACCCCTGCGCAGTGATCCTGTATCTGTTTCTGACAATAGTAGTGGCCCCCGGTAGATACATTACATAGGTCAAAAACCGGCAGGAATTATATTACTTTAGTTCAGGATAAAAAAATCTTTACAATTCAAATGTATTACACTGTTATGGCTGGCGTTTGCCGCAGTCCTTTTCTTCGATAGAAGGATGCTGGAAAACGCCTGGCAGTCGATTCGCCGCCTGCCCCTTTATGTTCAATTGGCAGTCTGGCTGCTCTTTCTGCCGCTGATGCTGGGACTATGGATCTGGCAGACTGGCTGGCCCCAGTGGCTTCGCCTGTTTCTGGTAGCCAGCCTGGCCTGGTGGAATGTGATGGTTTTCTTCCCTGCCTGAATATCTGGCCTGATATCCCTCAGGGCCATCTCCCATTCGGCCCGTGCAGCAGCCATGAAACCGTATTGCAGGCCATACGGGTAAATGCATCATGAATCGGGCCCACCTTTCAAATAGCGATCGAAGAATTCAATCGTGCGCGTCATGGCCTGGCTGAAAAAGCCAGACAGGTTGTGGTTGTCCCCTTCATAAATATACAATTCAACGTGCTTTCCGGCTTCCTGCATCTGCTGGGCCAGGATCTCCGAGAATTCGGTCGGTACGTCCTCATCGGCCGTGCCGTGATGCAGCTGTATCGGCCCTGAAATATCCGCCAGATACGAATTGGCGGATATCGCGTTCCAGAACTCCGGGTTTTCCTCGGGGGTTCCGTATTCACCGATCCAGTCAAACCGCCAGCGCCGGCCGCCTGTGACCGGCGGCGTGGGGGTGGGCGCGCTGCTGCGCCGCCAGCGCGTGAGCAGGTCCGGGTAGGATGCCACCACGCCAGCCCAGATCACGCCGGCTTTTATTCTCGGCGAGATGACCATCGCGCGCAGGGTCAGATAACCTCCCATAGAGTGCCCCCACATGCCAATGCGCTCCGGGTCCACCAGAGGATAGCGCTCAAGAGCGGCTACCGCGTTAAGGACATCGGTTGTGTATCCCGGGTTTCCATATGCGCCGGTTGCCTCTCCTTCCGAGCGGTCGTGGCCCCGGTAATCAATGCGGTAAACGATGTATCCGCTGCGTGCCAGCCAGTCTACATAAGCAATATACCGCTCTGTGGTACGGTAGATGTCCGGGGGAATGTAGCCGTGGTTGAACACGATCGCCGGCCAGCCGTTTGGCGGCGGCTCGCCGTTCGGTATAGTGAGCAAACCGTAAATCTTCAAACCCTCAGAAAGATAGTACGCATAATATCGACTGTAATTAGCGCCCGGCTCCAGGGTCGCCTCAAGGACAATATCACTGCCCGGATATGGCGTCATCCGCTGGGCCTCGATATGCATGGGATGCAGGGTAGGTGTAGGCGTGGGCGTCTCGCTGGGTACAGGCGTGGGGCTCGGGCTGGCTGTAGGCGGCACTGCCGTATGGCTGGGCGCCGGCAGGAAAGCCGTAGCCGTAGGCTCGCTGATCTGCGCCACGACCACATCCTGTCCGGCGCTGCCAGCCGGCGTTCTACAGGCGCTAAAAAGAAGGATCGCCAGCAGTCCTGCTGCGAACAGAAGAAGCGTTCGTACGGGTCTCGATTCACCGGTCATGGATACCTTCCGCGAGTTACTGTAAATTTCGCAGTTAGAAATGGGCAGCTCAGGGTCAAAAATCGATCCGGTTCACCACCCCCTGGCTTCATTCGATTTTTCAATTCTACCAGTAATCACCGCATCCGCTGACCGCATGCAGCATACTCGTGTCCTGGCAGTCACACGAGAGAAATGAAAAGACAGCGCCGCCTGCTGGCAGCGCTGTCACAACACATCACCGATAACACATTGAAATACTTAGCTCCGGCTTCGTCTGGGCCGGTCTGGATGCCGCAGCCGGTTAATGGCCTGCGCTTCAAGCTGGCGGGCACGTTCACGCGTGATGCCCAGTCTCCTGCCGACCTCGGTCAGTGTCAGAGGTTCGTCTCCCTGCAGTCCGAAGCGCATCTCGATAACCTGACGCTCTCGTTCGGGGAGGTTTTCCACCAGGCGCAGCATCTCTTCGCTCATAATGGCCTGTGCGGCAGATTCTTCCGGGTCAGAAGCCTCCCGGTCTTCGATGATATCTCCAAGATCTTCATCTTCATCCTCGCCGACGGTCATCTGCAGCGACAGCGGACTGCGCATCACTGCCAACATCTGCTCGACTTTCGCAGGGGATACCTCCAGTGCGCTGGCCAGCTCTTCAACGCTGGGAGCCCGTCCCAGTTCCTGGGCCAGGCGGTTCTGCTCACGGCGCATACGGAAAACCTGGTCGCTCAGGTGCACCGGCAGGCGGATTGTCCTGCCCTGGTCGGCGAGCGCCCGGGTGATCGCCTGCCGGATCCACCAAGTCGCATATGTGCTGAACTTGAAACCCTTGTGATAGTCATAATTACGAATGGCACGCATTAACCCGATATTCCCCTCCTGAATCAGATCCAGGAACGGCAGTCCCCGGTTCAGGTATTTTTTTGCCACACTGATCACCAGCCGTGCATTGGCCCGGATCAGGTGGTCGCGCGCATTACGCCCATCCTCGATAAATCGTTTCAATTCCTCGGCCCGCTCATCATCCAAACGGCTCTGAGCAAGTTCTTCCTGAGCCAGCCGGCAGCGTTCGATCCGCTGAGCGAGTGCCACCTCTTCTTCGGCCGTGAGCAGGGGAACGCGGGCGGCCTCTCGAACATAAAGTCTTACCATATCGCCGGGTTCGATCTCGCGCAGGTCTTCCTGATCAACATCGGCCAGATAAGATGAGGTCTCTTCAGCTTCCATCTCTCCGGCGGCAAAGGTTTCACTTACCCGTTCTTCGACGGTATCATCAGTGATCAGCACACCCGCGTCAGCGAGAGCCTGCGCCAGCGCTTCTCTCAATTCTTCATCAAACTCAGCCTCCGGGATGCAGTCAACTATTTCGCTCTCGCTGATGTATCCCTGCCGGCGCCCATGCACAATCAAAAGATTAAGCGATTGGGGGTCTATGCCTCGTTCAACGATCGACAGATTAATATCCTGGTCGTTCACAGGCAGTCCTTCCAGTTTCGTAGACGGATAAACCTGATCTCACTATATCAGCAAAAGAGTATCGCCTGCAGTAGGGAATATACGGGTTTAGCAGTAGGGATTCCCCCCAAGCCGCCAGACGCTGGTTGATCCGTGCAATATGAACATTTTAAACCGGGATGGTAAAATAATGTCTCTCGTCATGACAAATCTTTATGGATCGAGGCACTTTTACATGCAATTGGAATCGAATCCTTCTCAAATCAGCGGCAGCCAGACCGACACGGGTCATCCCGGATCAGACGTGGAATCCTTCAAAAAGGCGCTGCTGGACAACCTTTACTATGCTCGCGGGCAGGGGGAAGTAACAGCCAGCCCGGGTGATATCTACTTAGCACTTGCCCTAACCATCCGCAACGAGTTGATGCGGAACTGGCGCAAGACAATAGAAGAATATTCACGAACCCAACCGAAGTTCGTATATTATCTCTCCGCCGAATATCTTCCCGGCCGGCAGATCACACAGAACATTCTCTACACGGGGCTCGGCGACCTGGCGCGCAGGGCGCTGTCCGAAATGGGCTATGACCTGGACGAACTTATCCAGTTAGAGCCTGAGCCTGCACTGGGGAACGGCGGTCTGGGCCGGCTGGCGGCCTGCTTCCTCGACTCTATGGCCACACTGGATATTCCCTGCATCGGCTACGGTATCCACTACCAGTTCGGTATCTTTCAGCAGTCCTTCCGGGATGGCTGGCAGGTAGAAAGCCCGGATGACTGGCTTTATTACGGTAATCCCTGGGAGTTCCCCCAGCCCGACAACCGGGTGACCGTGGGCTTCGGGGGTCACACCGAGCATTATTACGACGAACAAGGCCGTTTTCGCGTCCGCTGGATACCGGCGGAGACTGTGTTAGGTGAACCGCGCCATATTCCGGTCCCCGGCTACCGCACCGGAACGGTCAATATGCTGCGCCTGTGGAGTGCACGCGCCAGCAAAGAGTTCGACTTCCAGCTCTTTGACGTCGGCGATTATTCCCGCGCCGCAGAACAGAAGATCTCATCTGAGAATATCAGCAAGGTGCTTTACCCCAACGACAGCACAATGCAGGGCCGTGAGCTGCGCCTCAAGCAGGAATATTTCTTTGTGGCCTGCTCGCTGCGCGACATAATCCGGCGCTTTCTGGTTTTCAGCAGCGACTGGCGAGAGTTCCCGGACAAAGCGGTGATCCAGCTCAACGATACCCACCCGGTCGTCGTCATCCCGGAGCTGATGCGTCTTCTGGTAGACGAATATCTGCTGGACTGGGATACCGCCTGGGAGATCACCAGCCGCACATTCGCTTATACCTGCCACACGCTCATGCCCGAAGCTCTGGAAAAATGGCAGGTGATGCTGTTTGAGCGCCTGCTCCCGCGCCACCTGGAGATCATCTACGAAATTAACGCTCGCTTTCTGGACCAGGTCCGCAAGCGCTTCCCTGGCGAACCCTATCGCGTGGCGCGCATGTCCCTGATCGAAGAAGGGTCCGAGCGCCGCATCCGCATGGCCTACCTGGCAGCCGTTGGCTGTTTCTCGATCAACGGCGTCGCCAGACTGCATTCAGACCTGCTGAAGCAGAGCGTGCTGCGTGATTTCTACGAGATGTGGCCGGAGAAGTTTAACAACAAGACGAACGGCATCTCCCCGCGCCGCTTCATCCGTCTTGCCAACCCCCGGCTCTCGCAGCTCATCACCGATTCAATCGGCGATGGCTGGCTGACCGATCTGGAACAGCTCCGCAAGCTCGAAGACTGCATCGACAGGGACGATTTCCGCCAGGCCTGGAGGCAGGTCAAGCAGCAGAACAAAGAAGATCTGGCTGCTTATATCGAGAAGGTCCTCGACATCCAGGTCGACCCGAATTCGATGTTTGACATCATGGTCAAACGTCTGCACGAATACAAGCGCCAGGTCCTCAAGGTCCTCCACATCGTCACGCTATACAACCGGCTGAAAAACAATACCTCGCTGGATATCACGCCGCGCACCTTTGTCTTCGGTGCCAAAGCCGCCCCAGGATATCACACAGCCAAGTTGATCATCAAATTGATCAACGATGTCGGCAGGACCATCAACAACGATCCCGACGTCAACCAGGTCATCAAAGTTGCTTTCCTGCCGAATTTCAATGTTACACTGGGTGAGAGAATATACCCGGCCGCAGATCTGTCCGAACAGATCTCCCTGGCCGGTAAAGAAGCCTCCGGCACCGGAAACATGAAGTTCGTCCTCAACGGCGCCGTCACCATTGGCACTCTCGACGGGGCCAACATCGAAATCCTGGAAAGAGTGGGGCCCGAAAACTTCTTCCTGTGCGGCCTGAAAACGCCCGAGGTCTTCGCGCTGAAGTCCCGGGGCTATAACCCCTATCATGAGTATGAGAAGAATCTCGAATTGAAGGCGGTGATCGATCTGATCGCGTCCGGTCATTTCTCCTCCGGCGACAGCCAGCTCTTTCGGCCGCTGGTCGACTCCCTGCTCCACAAAGATGAATATATGCTCCTGGCGGATTACGCTTCCTATATTGCCGCGCAGGAAGAGGCCGGCAGGGCTTACAGAGATCGTGAGCGCTGGACGCGTATGTCAATCCTGAACACGGCTCGCAGCGGGTATTTCTCCTCGGACCGCACCATTCTGCAGTACAACAAAGAGATCTGGAAAGCCCCGCGCATTCCCATCCCTGATTCTTCCTCAAAATAAAAACAGAGCCAGCGGTCATTGCGCTGGCTCTGTTTACTTTATTGATCCCCGGTGGTTATACCCGGGCCGCTGACTCTTCTCCCGAAGGGCTGAGCCGCTGCCGGGTCTTTGGATTGCGCAGCCGCTGCAGCGCCTGGGCTTCGAGCTGGCGCGCCCGCTCACGGGTGATCCCCATGCGGCGGCCGACCTCGTTTAGAGTCAGGGCCTCACCGTCCTGCAGTCCAAAGCGGAGCTGCAGAACCAGCCGTTCGCGCGGCGGAAGCGTTTCCAGCATCCGGTAGAGATCCTGGTTGACGATCGAGTCCATGGCCGACTCTTCCGGATCACTGCCCGTGTCGTCAGGGATGAAATCGCCCAGCGTCTCCTCTTCATCTTCGCCGATGGGAGTCTGCAGAGACAGAGGCTGCTGGACAACTTCCATCATCATATCGATCTTCTCGACGGGAACTTCCAGAGCTTCGGCCAATTCTGTGCGCGTGGGTTTGCGACCCAACCGCTGCTGCAGGGCATGCTGCTCGCGCAGCATCCGGTTCACCTGGTCGCCCATGTAAACCGGCAGGCGAATCGTGCGGCTCTGCTCAGCAAGGGCGCGCGTGACCGCCTGGCGGATCCACCAGGTAGCATAGGTGCTGAACTTGAAACCCCGGTGGTAATCGAACTTCTTTGCGGCCCGCATCAGACCGATATTGCCTTCCTGGATCAGATCCAGGAAAGGAACACCGCGTCCAATGTACTTCTTCGCGACGCTGATCACCAGGCGCGCGTTGGCCCGGATCAGGTGCTCGCGGGCATTCCAGCCGTCTTCGATCAGTAAGCGCAGTTCCTGCATCCGTTTCGGACCGACCTTACCACGCGCCAGTTCCTCCTGTGCCATTTTTCCACGTTCGATGCGCTGGGCAAGTTCGATTTCCTCTTCAGCGGTCAGCAGGGAAACGCGCGCCGCCTCGCGCACGTACAGGCGGACCATGTCGTCAGTCTCGATTCCATCCAGGTTTCCAGCCTCGAGGTCCTCGAATGATTCGCTGGCGACATCTTCTTCAAAGTTAACATCAGGATCCTCAAGTTCCAGGCTGTCGGCTTCAAGTTCTGTCTCGGGAGCATCTTCCAGGACATCTTCATCCGCCGCGGTAACCGGCAGATCTTCAATCGAGCTGTCATCATCAACAAAGCCTTCACCGCGGATCAGTCTCAGGAAATCGTCCTCAGACATCGAGTAACCCATTTTTTCGTCTTCAAGCAAATAGCTCAACTGTAAATCGCTCATCCCAATACGCCTTTCTTAAACGCCTTAACTCAGGCGGAATGAAGTCAGATACAATCGTACAAAACAGGCGGCCCGGCTCCCCTTGCCAGGTCGAAGTACTCCTGTCGCGCAAATAATCAGTGCGGAACTGATTATCTGGGTTGTATTCGACATCAAATCAGGGGATAATATTGTCTGTGCGGAAGAGTTCAGTCTTTCTAAAACTTCAATTGCCCCAGGAATGGCACTTTACACCAAACTCTCCGGCAAAGGTTGACATTATAACATATTATTTACCTTAATGATTAGATTTATGTAAGAATATCATTTGAAAC
>JAAYXE010000139.1 GCA_012516075.1 Chloroflexota bacterium
ACCAGGCGCTGCGCGCCGGGGCTGAATTCGCAGCCCGCGAGCCACAGCCCGCACCGTAAGCTGTGAATCAGGAGCGGGTGGTCGCCACAGTCGATCACCCGCTCTAACATTAATCTTCTCCTCCAAGAGAAGAGCTGGGAGGTTTTCATTTTCCGGTAGAATGATCGCACGGGGGCGAACGGCGGTATTATACAACAGGATTTCTTTTTGTGAGTAAATTTTAATGTTAAGGGGGAAATCCGAAAAACTTGGAGGAACCCGGTATTTCTATGAACCCCAACTATCCTTCGTATGCAGCGTCGATCCACCATGACGGGTCGAGGCGCTATGTGCAGCGGCCGCGGCCCCATGGATATGAAATCGGCGATGTCGTCACCCTGCGCCTGCGGGCTGCACCGCAGGCGCCCATTGAGCGGGTGTTGGTGCGGACTGCCCCGGATGGAGAACAGCAGTTCACCGGGATGGAGCGTGAGGAGGGGCAGCCGGAGAAGGGCGGATGTGTATGGTGGCGCGCTGCTCTGAGGCTGGATATGCCTTACACCACCTACCGGTTTTTGATTTTCACACCCGATGGCGCATGGTGGTACAACGCCGCTGGACTGCACGAGCACCTGCCTACAGACGGCGCGGACTTCCGCCTGGTGGCCGGCTATCAGGGGCCGGCCTGGGTGCGCAGCAGCGTGTTTTACCAGATCTTCCCCGATCGCTTCGCCGACGGTGACCCGCGCAACAACGTGCGCGAGGGCGAGAATGGATACGGCAGCCTGGCCGTCACGTGCCAGCGCCGGTGGGGTGAAAAACCGGCCGCGCACGGGCTGGAAGCCATGCTGGAATTCTTCGGCGGCGACCTGACCGGTGTGGAGCAGCGGCTCGATTATCTGCAGGAGCTGGACATCAACGCCATCTACCTGAACCCCATATTTACCGCTTACAGCAATCACCGCTATGATGTGATCGATTATGAAAACGTAGACCCCCATCTGGGGGGAAATGAAGCGCTGGTTTCGCTGCGCGAGGAGATGACACGGCGAGGGATGCATTTGATCCTGGATATTGTTCCCAACCACTGCGGGGTATTCCATCCCTGGTTTCAGGCGGCAGCGGCCGACCCCAACGCACCCACAGCGGAGTTCTTCACCTTCTATGAACATCCAAAGGAGTACGCCTGCTGGCTGGGGGTGAGAGGGCTGCCAATATTCAACTACAACAGCGGGGCGCTGCGTCATGCGATGTACCAGGCGCCAGATGCGGTCTTCCGGCGCTGGCTGAAGCCGCCTTACTCCATCGATGGCTGGCGCGTGGATGTTGCCAACATGCTGGCGCGCCAGGGCGAATATCAGCTCGGTTTCGAGGTGGGCGCGGGCATTCGCCAGGCTGTCAAAGAAGAGAATCCCCAGGCTTACCTGCTGGGAGAAAACTTTTTTGATGCCAGCCAGCAGTTACAGGGGGATCTGTGGGACGGGGTGATGAATTATTCCGGTTTTGCCAAGCCGCTGTGGTTCTGGTTGAGCCGCTTCCATGTGCGTCAGCACGGGAACCCCGATCCCATCACTGCCCAGCAGCCCTGGCCAACCCGAGCACTGGTGCGTTCCTGGCAGGAGTTCCGGGCAGCCATCCCCTGGGAGATCGCCCTCCAGCAGTACAACCTGCTGGGCAGTCACGATACACCGCGCATCCTCTCGCTGGTGGCCGGCGACCAGGCCCTGAACCGGCTGGCCGTGGGTTTAATGTTTACGTATGTGGGCGTTCCCAGTGTTTACTACGGGGATGAAACTGGAATGGGAGGAGAAGCAGATGCATCGCTGGTGCGGGCCTGCATGAACTGGAACAGGGACGAATGGGACCAGGAACTCTTTCAGTTTTACCGCACGCTGATCGGGCTGCGGCGTAGTTCGCCGGCGCTGATCGAGGGAGGCTTCCAGGTGCTTCTGGTGGAGGCAGACACCCTGGCGTTCCTGCGGGATACGGAGGATGAACAGATTATTGTGATCGGGCACCGCGGGCCAGCCGCACGGCCGGCAGAGCCGCTGTATGTGGGCCACAGCGGACTGGCGGATGGAACGGCAGTGCAGGAGGTTTTCAGCGGGCGGCAGGCTGTGGTGATGGATGGCTGGCTGCCGCTGGCGCAGATGGCCGCGGGGATCGAGATCTGGCGGACGCAGCCTCAAAAGTATTCGTATAGTCGAATTGGTGGGCGAACCGGGATGAAGGCGGGATCTGGCAGTTGAAGCCAGGAAGGCGGACCCATCGAGTGTCTGCAGTTTATGGTTTACGAGCGCAGAGGGATGCGACCGGGCGCGGGTGTCCGTGTGCGCCTTCGGACCAGCCCTCTTTGTAGGTGAGGGTCTCCAAATCAGGGAAGGCGCCGGCCAGCTCACCCGGCTGCAGCAGGTACTGCGGGTCGATATCCGGGCGCATCTCGCGGATATCGACTAATAGAGTTTCCAGGATTAATAGACCACCGGGGCGCAGGCTGCGAACATAGCGAGGCCAGAGATCGCGCTGCAGATAAAAGAAGTTAAGGATAACGTCGAAACGCTCGGGTGGCAGATAAAAGCGGGTCAGGTCTGCCTGCACGGCCATCAGTTCAGGATGCGCGGCCTTTGCACGGCGAACGGCAACGCCGGAGATGTCCACGCCGATCATCCGCAGCCCGCGCTGGATTAAGAAGGCTGAATCGTTTCCCAGTCCCATCGCTACATCCAGACCCAACCCACGAGTGGGTAGATAATAGGCGTTTTCGACCAGGAATGGATGCGGCCCGCCCTTCTCTTCGAAACGTTTATCGCTGCTGTAGCGCTGGTCCCAGCGCTGCGCATCCTCGATGGGCACGGTTTTTTCTCCTTTTCCGGAACGGTTGTATTTACTGCGAGACGAAATTACATCCGTGGGATCTCACGGCACGGGGGTAGGGATTCTCCTGATCCCACCAAAGGGATATCCCTGATTGAGCAGCACGATGTTAAAAGCTATTATATAGGCAGATGGTTGCTACCCGGGGAGGGATTTCCTGGATCCCCGCTGCGGTAATGGGTTCAGCAGAGAGTGGATCCGCAGTAACAGCGCTGGGCTGTGGATTCCGAAAAACGTGATCGCCAATACCAGCGTTAACCAAAACACGCCGGATGTTTTTTTCCGGCGTGTTTGATTCGCTCCAGTATCAAGCGTTTAACACTATTGCGTTTTTTAAGAAATGTGTTATCATAAACTTGACCAACCCCCGGGTGCCCCCCTCACCCGGGGGTTGGTTATTTAACCCGTCAGCACAGACTGCAAATAGCGCAATACGGCATCATTAAATTCGCCCGGTCTCTCCAGGGTAAGCATATGGGCTGCATCCGGAAAGACCATCATTTGCGCAGCGGGAATGCTGTCCGCCAGCAGGCGGGCCTGGTCGAGGAAATCCTGAACATCCAGACCGCCGGCAGCGATGAGCGCCGGAACGCGGATTTCGTGCAGGCGCTCCAACGCCGGGGGCTGCAGTTCCAGATACTCTACATCCCCGGGCCAGGGGATGGTAAAAGCCTGCCGCTGCATCACATGAACCAGGCGGCGTATCTCCGGCCTGACCTGAACTGGCTCCCGGTGCGGCCCGTCCACCCACATGCGCACGTTTAAATCCGCAGCCCCGTCGAGATCCCCGTGCTGCAGCAGCTCTTCTTCCTGTGCTTCAAACTGCTGAAGCTCCTGGGATGGCCGGTGCCCGCCGATGCTGGGAGAGACGAGAACGAGCCCCTTCACCCGCTGCGGATAAGCCAGGCAGAAATCCAGAGCCACACGAGCTCCGAATGAAATCCCCAGCAGCACAGCCGCCGGAATGCCAAGATGATCCAGGAGGGCAGCCAGGTCATCATGATGGGAGAAGCGCCGGGGGACGCCTGACCGGCCAGCGCCGCGCAGGTCGTAGCGTAAGACCTGGAAGTGAGGGGAGAAAAAAGCAAACTGCTCATCCCACATGCGGCTGTCTGCCACCCCGGCATGGATCAGGACCAGAGGCTGGCCTGCGCCCGCGATTTGATAGTAAATGGGCTCACCCAGGATGCGGATTTCTCCTGTCCGACCCTCTACCGGCAATTGCATTTTGCTCCCTCCTGAGAAAAGGCGGTTCCCCCTGTTCTCTTCCCCCATTTTAATCATCCGGTCTTATAATAGGTATGATTTCGCAACCTTCGCCCTGAATCAGTGTTTTTGTAATATAGTGCACCACGCATCCGGCACCTGCACAACGATCGTCGCTGCACACAACGTTGATCCATTAAGTGAATAACGAACCTCACCAGCCAGGGGGCGGGTAGATTGTTCGCCCATCACTGGAGGAGGACCAGCGGTTTTTCATGGAGGTATGTGGAATGATGAAGTCCCTGGTTCATCTGTATCAGGCATGGGAAAGCTTTATTTCAAGCCACCAGCTCGATCCAGGTATCAATGTCTTCATCGCAAAGTCATGGGAACGCTGCTGGCCGCGCATGTCACCTTATGCGACCACTCCTTTGAAAACTCTGGCTCCTGAACACCTGCTCAGCACTCAAGTCGCCAATTTTAATCTGCTTTCGATTTGCCGCCCTGTCATGGAGGACATTTACCAGTATATCGAGGGGTCAAACTCCATGGTCGGCGTCGTCGACCGGACTGGTTTCCTGCTGGACCTGGTGGGCGACGAATCGATGATCGAGTTAGCAGACCGGCACGGGATCCGCAAGGGATCCCTGCTGAGCGAATTCGAGCTGGGAACCAACGCGTTTGCTCTGTCGCTCATGGAGCGCGTGCCGGTGCAGGTGCGCGGCCCGGAGCACTACCGGAAGCAGTTCCACATCTTTTCCGAATCGGCGGCGCCGATCTTTGACCTGAACGGTAAACCGCTGGGCAGCCTGGGAGTGTTCAACCTGGCATAAGAATGTCACCAGCACAGCCTTGGCATGGTTGTGGCCGGGGCGCGGGCAGTGGAGGGGCAGAACGAGAAAGACCACCTGCTGGACGAGCAAAACCTGCAGCTCACGCATTTGAACACGATTCTGGATACGAGCTCTGACGGAATCCTGCTGTGGAAAGCGGACGGTGTGCTGGTGCACGCCAACCGGGCGGCCAGTGAAATCCTGGGCATTAACGTTGTCGGACTGCTGGGCAAACGCCTCAGCCCGCAGATCCAGTTCCCCGATTTCGTACAGGAAGCCATACGCAGAGAGAAGACACTCAGTGATGTGGAGGCCCAGATACTGGTTGAAGGAAAGGCGGTGGACTGCAGCCTGAGCCTGCGGTTTGTGCGCTCCGGGAAAGGGATGTCCTTCTTTGTGGCGACGCTGAGACGCACGCAGGAGATCCGCCAGCTGGTGCGCCGGCAGATCAGCGTCAAAGGGGCGCTGACTCTGGAGCATTTTGTCGGCAAGTCACCGGCGATCCGGCAGGCCCAGAAACTTGCCTATTCGGCAGCCGATGCGCGCGCCAGCGTGCTGATCCGCGGGGAGAGCGGAACAGGGAAGAGCCTGCTGGCCCAGGCAATCCACCAGCAGGGCTCGCGCCGCAGCGGCCCGTTTATCGTTTTTTCCTGTACGGCGATGCCTTCCGAAACAGTGATTTCTGAGCTGCTGGGTCAGGAAGGCGGAGATAACATCGCGGATGGGGATGGCCGCCCGAGCAAGTTTGAGCTTGCCGATGGCGGCACTTTGTTCTTGCAGGATGTCCACGCGCTGCCTCTGGAAGCCCAGGCCATCCTGCTCAACGTGCTCGAGCTGGGCATTGTCCAGCGGCTGCACCGCCGCCGGCCGATCGAAGTGGATGTACGTGTGATCGCGGCGACCTCCGCCCCGCTGGAAAAGCTGGTGAGGGAGAAAAGCTTTCGCAGCGACCTGTTCTACCGCCTGAGCGCGTTTGAAATTCATCTGCCACCGCTGAGAGAGCGGAAAGACGATTTCCCGCTCCTGGTGGAAATGATCCTCTCGCGCCTGAGAAGAAAATACCAGTGCGGTTATGTGCTGGATGAGAGCGCCATGACACTGATGCAGAAATATTCCTGGCCGGGCAACGTGCGCGAGCTGGAAACCGTGCTGGAACGGGCGGTGGTGCAGGCCGGCGCCAACGAGCGGATCTACCCCCGCCACCTGCCGGATTACATCCAGAACCCGCTGACCTGGATTCAGGTGGACGGCAGGCTTGAGCGAGTGGCATCGCTGGACACCTATGAGCAGGAGGCGATTCTGCAGGCGGCGCGGTACTGCCGGGGGAATGTCACCCAGATGGCAGAGATGCTGGGAATCGGGCGTACAACCCTGTGGCGCCGGTTGAAACGCTACCAGATCGAGCCGCAGGACTACCGCGATGGCCGGTAGGTAATGTTTCATTTTGAAACAGTTTGCCCCAATTTATCATTTCAAAGTGAAACGAACGTGCCGTTTTGCTTGACATTAACCGGAAGCGACCTAAAATGAGTATGTATGAAACCCCAAACAGGTACATCTCTTCCCGTATATTGGCACCACAGTGATTGGACTGGCTGGTCCATGTGGGCCTGGCTGGGCTGGATGCTGCCCGTTTGAGGATATCGCTGACATGCGACTGCGTGTTGGCGATTTTTTTACTCTCTGATTAACCGCATCTTTCCGGCCCACATCAACCACAGACAACTTAGAAAACAGGAGGTGGTTCAGCGAACGATCCTTAGAATGCTTTTCCTATCCCCTGAAAGCGAGTGATATGATTTCATCTATCTATTGATCAACAGGAGAGACCCTAATGAAAAGAAACACTCTGTTTGGCGAGTTGATGGCCGAGTTCTTCGGCACCTTCATCCTGATCCTGCTGGGTGATGGTGTGGTTGCGAACGTTGGCCTGGGGCCCCGTCTTGCCGGGACGGCCTACAACTGGAACACCATAACCATTGGATGGGCATTCGCGGTGGTGGTTGCCGTGTACGTGGCCGGTGGAGTGACCGGTGCGCATATTAATCCGGCGGTGACCATCGCCATGGCTGTCAAGCGCGGCTTCCCATGGGGGAAGGTGGTTCCGTACATTCTGGCGCAGCTCGCTGGCGCATTCGTCGGCGCGGCTGGCGTGTACCTGGCCTACCGCGACGGTCTGGTTGCGGCTGGAATGCCGAACGTGTGGTCGACCGGCCCCGGTTCAGTCTTTGGACAGGCATTCTGGGGAGGCGTCAATACCGATCGTGTCGGCGCCTACGGCATGCTCTCAGCAGGTTTTGCTGAATTCTTCGGCACCATGGTCCTGCTGTGGGGCGTGCTGGCCGCCTTCGATGATGCCAACTGGGGTATTCAGACCAAGACCAACCTGGGTCCGTTCCTGGTCGGTTTTACCGTGCTGGCGGTTGGTCTGTCGCTGGGCGGCCCGAGCGGCTACTCCATCAACCCCGCTCGTGACCTCGGCCCGCGCATTTTCGGCGCCCTGGTGGGCACACAGGGCCTGTTCGATCCGCAGTTCTACTGGCTGATCATCCCTGTCCTCGTACCGGCCATATCTGGTGCCATTGGTATCTTCCTCTACGACCTGTTCATCACCCCTTACCTGCCGCGCAAAGAAGAGACGCCGCCTGAGCCTCAGCCCGTTCCCGAGGCCCGCTAGTCTTCCCCGGCCGCAGTTTACTTCGCTGTACAACCGGCCATAATGATTTGTGCGAGAGGAAGGAACCATGAAGAAACTGATTAACGACCCGGAGAATGTCGTGCGTGAATCCCTGATGGGAATGGCTGCGGCTCATCCGGACCTGATTCGCGTCAACTTTGACCCCAACTACGTGGTGCGGGCGGATGCGCCCGTCCAGGGGAAGGTGGGCGTGATCTCCGGTGGAGGCTCAGGCCATGAGCCCATGCACGGCGGGTTTGTGGGCATGGGGATGCTGGACGCCGCATGCCCCGGAGCAGTGTTCACCTCTCCAACCCCAGACCAGATGCTGGAGGCTACCAAAGCCGTCAACGGCGGCGCGGGTGTGCTGCACATCGTCAAGAACTACACCGGCGACGTGATGAACTTCGAGATGGCAGCCGACCTGGCCAAGGGCGAGGGCATTGAGGTCAAAAGCCTGCTGATTGAAGACGATGTCGCCGTGCAGGACAGCCTGTACACAGCCGGGCGTCGCGGCGTCGGCAGCACCGTACTGGCGGAGAAAATCTGCGGCGCGGCTGCCGAGGAGGGGCGCTCCCTGGAGCAGGTCTATGAAGTGGGCTGCAAAGTCCACGACTGGGGCCGCAGCATGGGCATGGCGCTCACTTCGTGCGTGGTGCCCCATGTCGGACAGCCGACGTTCGATCTTCCTGAAAATGAGATGGAGATCGGCATCGGTATCCACGGAGAGCCCGGGCGCACCCGCATGGAGATCAAGCCAGCGAACGAGATCGTCGAGATGCTCATGGAGCCGGTGATCAACGACCTGCCCTACAAGCAGGGAGATGAGGTGCTGCTCTTCCTGAACGGGATGGGCGGAACCCCGTTGATCGAGCTCTACCTGGCCTACAACCACGCGGTGAAAGTGGCTGAGAAGCACGGTCTGAAAGTCGTGCGCAACCTGGTCGGTCCTTACATCACCAGCCTGGAAATGGCCGGGATGTCCATCACGTTGTTGAAGATGGACGAGGATCTGATCAAACTCTGGGATGCACCCGTGAAGACCCCTGCACTGCGCTGGGGTGTGTAGTCAATGGGAAGGGGAGCCAGCAGTCCTGGCTCCCCTTATTTCCGAGGCGTTCTATGACCATAAAGCAAGAAGACGTCGTTAGATGGATTAAGGCAAGTGCCGATGTACTGCACGAGAACCGCGACTACCTGACGAAGCTGGATGCTGCAATCGGAGATGCAGACCACGGCGCTAACATGGATCGTGGTTTTCGGGCGGTAATCAGCAAAGCCGACGAGTTTGCAGATAAAGACATCGGCACGATCTTTAAAACTGTTGGTATGACCCTGCTCTCCACGGTGGGTGGCGCCGGCGGCCCCCTTTACGGTACGTTTTTCCTGCAGATGGGGATGAAGACCGCCGGAAAAATGGAGTTGTCGCTGGAAGACTGGACAACAGCCCTCGAGGCAGCCGTAAACGGGGTCGTTATGCGCGGCAAAGCTGAACTGGGTGATAAGACGATGGTGGATGCTCTGACACCGGCATTAAATGCACTGAGAAAAGCGGTGGAGGAGAATCGCTCCATCGACGAAGCCCTGCAGGCCGCAGCCCAGGCCGCCAAAGAGGGCATGGAGGCAACCACACCGCTGGTCGCTCGCAAAGGCCGTGCCAGCTACCTCGGCCCGCGCAGCGCCGGGCATCAAGACCCGGGAGCGACGTCTTCTTACCTGCTGCTGCAGGCCGCAACCCACACACTGGGTTCGAATGACCGGCCCTCCCAGTGACGGAGACCAAAACCCATTACTAGCTACCTGTCCAACCATTCAGTAAGGAGGAAAAATGGCTAAGTATGTTGCTGCTATTGACCAGGGGACGACCAGCACTCGCTGCATGGTCTTCACCCATGAAGGCGATGTCGTTTCTGTAGATCAGAAAGAACACGAGCAGATTTACCCGCAGCCGGGTTGGGTCGAGCACGATCCCATTGAGATCATGGAGCGCACACGCACCGTGGTCTCCGTCGCCCTGTCCAAGGGCGGTGTGGAAGCGAGTGATATCGCTGCCGTGGGTATTACCAACCAGCGCGAAACAACCGTGGTGTGGGAACGTGCGACCGGCAAACCGGTTTACAACGCCATTGTCTGGCAGGACACCCGCACCGATAAAATCATCGATGAACTGAGCAAGGACGGCGGGCAGGATCGCTTCCGCCCCAAGGTGGGTCTGCCGCTGGCGACTTACTTCTCCGGTCCGAAGATCAAATGGATCCTGGACAATGTTGAAGGGGCCCGCGCCAAGGCCGAAGCGGGTGACCTGCTCTTCGGAAATATCGACACCTGGTTGATCTGGAACCTGACCGGTGGGCCGAACGGCGGCGTGCATGTCACCGATGTGACCAACGCGTCCCGCACGCTGATGATGAACCTCGAGACCCTGGACTGGGACGAGGAGATCCTCAGCATCCTGGGCGTGCCGCGCTCCATGCTGCCCGAGATCTGCCCCTCCGCTGCAGTTTATGGCCAGGTTGCCGAAGGTCCGCTGAAGGGAATCCCGGTGGCCGGCGACCTGGGCGACCAGCAGGCGGCCCTGTTTGGACAAGCGTGCTATGACGTCGGTAACGCCAAGAACACCTACGGCACCGGCTGCTTCATGCTGATGAACACCGGCACCAAAGCCGTCCAGTCCAAGAACGGCCTGCTGACCACCCTGGGTTACAAGATCGGTGATCAGCCGGCGGTCTACGCTCTGGAAGGCTCGATCGCCATCACCGGCGCTCTGGTGCAGTGGCTGCGCGATAACCTGGGCCTGATCATGAAGTCGCCTGAGGTCGAAGACCTGGCGAAGACGGTGGAAGATAACGGCGGTATTTACTTCGTACCGGCGTTCTCCGGCCTCTTTGCCCCGTACTGGCGCAGCGATGCCCGCGGTGTGATCGTCGGCATGACCCGCTATGTCAACAAGGGCCACATCGCCCGGGCGACCCTGGAAGCCACCGCTTACCAGACCCGCGAGGTGCTGGATGCGATGAACAAGGACTCGGGCGTCGCGCTCAACTCCCTCAAGGTTGACGGCGGCATGGTGTACAACGATCTGTTGATGCAGTTCCAGGCCGATATCCTGGGCGTTCCGGTGATCCGCCCGAAAGTTTCCGAGACCACTGCCCTGGGCGCTGCTTACGCGGCCGGTCTGGCGGTTGGTTTCTGGGAGAAGGTTGACGACCTGCGCGCCAACTGGCTGGAAGACAAGCGCTGGAACCCGCAGATGGCGGAAGACAAGCGCGAGCACTACTTCAGCCAGTGGAAGAAGGCTGTCACCCGCACCTTCGATTGGGTGGAGTAAACCCGGTTATCACCGGGATGGGCAGCCCTTAGCTGCTCCTGTCGAACCCTGAAGCCAGGCGACGCACCCCCGTATTCAGGGGTGCGTCGCACTCCTTTAGCGAAGCGGTACAGCAAGCGGAGAAATACGCGTGGCGAAAAAAACAAAAACCAAACCCAAACCCAAACGGGAGGGGAATGTTAACGATCCCTGGATCTCGATGCGTTCAGGTTTAAAGGTGATCGCCTTTGCCAGCATCGTAGTGTTCATCCTGACCGTCTGGCAGGGAGCGCAAACCGTGGGATGGTTAAAAGGAATCCTGTGGGGACTGGTGTTCGGGGGCAGCATCTGGCTGATCTTCTTCGGTGCTCTGAAATTGAACCAGTGGATACGGCGTAAATGAAATCACGTTCACCTCAGGATATGGATCTATACCAGGATCGTTTTCAGGCCTACGAAGCCGCCGGCGTACTGCTGGCCAGCCCGGAAATGCAGCCGGAAGATTGGGAGTGGGCCTGGGCTCCTTATTCTGAGGCCGATTACCGGGCAGTGCTGGGGCTGCTTCATCACCAGGATGTGGTGCTCGACATCGGCGCGGGAGATCTGCGGTTTGCATTTGCCGCGGCGAAAATTGTCCGGCGTGTGTATGCGATTGAAATTCAGGATGCCCTGCTGAGGCAGGCGCTGCGGCGATACCCAACTCCTGAAAATTTAATTATTATTCACGCAGACGCCCGCCGGGTGGACTTTCCTGAGGGCGTCAGCGTGGGTGTGTTAATGATGCGGCACTGCAGTTATTTTCGTCTGTATGCGGAGAAGCTGCGCCGCGCAGGCGCGCGGCGGTTAATCACGAACGCACGCTGGCGAATGGGCCTGGAAGAGATCGACCTGAACCAGCCGCGGATCTACTACCCGGCTGCACAGCCGGGCTGGTACGCCTGCTGGGGCGGTAGGGTGGGTTTTAAAGCCGGTGATCTACCTGGCGAGGCCCGCGAGGACTGCGTTCAGGAAGTGATCTACTGCCCGGACTGCTCAGGATGAGGCAAAAACCGCTGCCGGCTGGTGCGAGGACGCAGTAACCAAAACGACTAATAAAGTTTACAGGCCTGTAAACGGTGAACATAAAAACACCGGTTGATCTGAGATAAAATGAAATAGAGATAACCGGTACAGGACAAAGGGAGCGCATTTTATGACGAAGCCTAAAGCGATCGTGATCGGAGCAGGGTTCACCGGCGTAGCCACGGCGCATGATCTCGCACTGCGGGGGGTTGATGTGACTGTGGTCGAACGGGGACCCCTCGCGAATGGAACTTCCGGCCGCACTCACGGCCTGCTGCACAGCGGTTCCCGCTATGCAGTGAATGATAAGGAATCCGCCGAGGAATGCATCCAGGAGAACATGATCCTGCGAAAGATCGTACCTGAAGCGATCGAACCCAACGGCGGATTATTCGTAGGCATCAACGAAAGCGACCTGGCGTACGGCGAAGCGTTCATTGAGGGAAACGAGGCCTGTAATATTCCCATCCGAGAGCTGACAAAGAAAGAAGCGCTGGAGCTGGAACCAAATCTCAACCCGAACCTGCTGGCCGCTTTCTGGGTGCCTGATGGCACGTTTGACCCGCTGCGGCTGGCGATGGCATTTGCAGCCACTGCGCAGTCCAATGGGGCAAAATTTTACCTGTACACCGAAGTCCTGGAATTGATCCAGGATGGCCAGGGCAATGTGAAAGGCGTGCGGGTGCTGGACCGCATGACCGATAAGCGCACCGAGCTGTATGCGGATGTGGTGGTCAACGCTACCGGCGCCTGGGCGGGGCAGATTGCCGAAAATGTGGGTGCACAGGTGCCTGTAAAGCCTACGCCCGGTGTGATGGTTGCTTATGGCAAGCGCCTGACCCACCGGGTGGTCAACCGCCTCAACAAGCCGGGCGACGGGGATATTATCCTGCCGCAGCGGCGTATGATGGTCGTCGGCACCACGTCTTATGAGGTGGAAGACCTGGACTATGTCCCTGTCATTGAGGAGCAGGTCGATCTGATGCTTACCCGGGGATCTGAGCTGATCCCGGGGTTGAAGGAAGCGCCCCAGCGCGGCGCATACACTGCCACCCGACCGCTGATCGGTGCCGGGAGCAGCGGCCGCAGCATAGCGCGCACCTTCAAGTTCTTCGATCATAAGGAATCCGACGGTGTGGATGGCCTGGTGACCATCACCGGCGGAAAAGCAACGACCCTGCGCCTGATGGGCGAGAAAACCGCCGATGTGGTGGTGAAGAAACTCGGCATGGATACGCCCGGCCGGACCGCAGAAGTCCGTTTGATTTCATACCGTTACTTCGTAGAAAATCAGGGAAGACCATAATGGCAGAAAAGTGGACCGTCACATTTCTCATTAACCGGCAAAAGGACGGTGTGGAACCCCATTTTGAATCATTTCAACTGGAAGTGAACCCAGATGAATATGTGCTCGATGCCATTGAGCGCGTGTGGGCTTTCCACGACCGTTCACTGCTGTTCCGGCATGCATGCCACCATTCCACCTGCGGGGCGTGCGGCATGCGCGTCAACGGGGTCGAAAAACTGACCTGCATCACCACCATCCGGTCCGTAACCAGTGACGGCGGGACGGTTAAGGTAGAACCGCTGCGCAACTTCCCGGTGGTCGGCGATCTGGTCGTCGATATGACCCGGTTGTACGCCCGGATGGAGATGGTGAAGGCGCCCTCCGTCATTCCTCTGGACGAGGCTCCGAAGCCCGATACCAGCGTGTTTGACATCAAACCCGACCACGATGCGCCCGATGACATGATCAGGCTGGTGGACTGCATCGAATGCGGCATGTGCGTCAGCGCCTGCCCTGTTCCGCTGACCACGCCGGAGTATCTGGGGCCGGCCGTGCTGGCGGGGGCACACCTCCGGGGGCTGGACAACAATCCCAGCCTGCTGGAACTGGTGGATGGACCAAACGGCGTCTGGCGCTGTCACAGTGCTTTTGAATGCACCGCTGTGTGCCCATCGAACGTGGAACCTGGCTGGCGCATTATGGATCTGCGCAAGCAGGTGGTAAAAAAGCGCTTTCAGCGTTTATTTGGTAGAGGAGGCTGAGCAATGGCAACTGCGCAGACTGATCCACATGCGCGAAGCAATTTCTGGAAATGGTTCGATGCCTTCCGGCGGGCGCCCGGTATGTGGGCCTATGCACTGAACCGTCTCAGCGCGATCGGCCTGACGGTCTATTTATTCATGCACCTGATTGTGCTGCGCACCCTGACCGAAGGCCCGCAGGCTTATGATGATTTTGTGACCCTCGTGAAATCCCCGGTCTTCGTGTTTGGCGAGCTCGTAGTGGTGATCGGCGGTGTGTACCACGGGCTGAACGGACTGCGGGTGGCCCTCACCGCGTTCGGGATAGGCGTTCCTTATCAGAAGCACATGTTTTACGCGGTGTTGATTATTACGGCTGTGGTAAGCCTGGTCTTTGGCATCCATATGTTCACGGCATAAAGCAATTTCAGGTAAAAGAGGACGATTATGCTAGAACGATCCACGGCCCCGAAAGCGGGCGAAAATACATGGTTATGGCTGCTGAAGATCATCAGCGGCGTGCTGGTCATCGTACTGCTGTTTGTGCACCTGGTTGTCAACCATCTGGTCCCGACAGAGGGGCTGCTCAGCTATGAAGAGGTGATCGCTTACGTCACCACGCCGGGGATTGCCCTGATGGAGATGACCTTCCTGGTTGTGGTGGTGAGCCATTCACTGATCGGGCTGCGCAGCATCATCCTGGACCTCAACCCATCCCCCGGTGTGCTGCGGGTGGTGAACTGGGTGCTGACACTTATTGGAGTTGCGGCGGTCGTATACGGAATCTGGTTAATGCAGATGCTCGTCGCTCAGGCTGCATAAAAAGCGAGGCGGCGCCACATGGTTGGGCTGGTCCTGGTTTCTCACAGCCGAGATCTGGCTGAGGCATTGATGGCTTTTGTGCACCAGGTGGCAGGGGATCAAATCCCTCTGGCCATCGCGGCAGGAGTCGGTCCCGAACGAAAAGAGTTCGGGACCGATGCTGTAGAGATCATGGAAGCCATTCAATCCGTCTACAGCGATGACGGCGTACTGGTGCTGATGGACCTGGGCAGCGCGGTGCTCAGTGCTGAAATGGCCTATGAGCTGCTGCCACCGGAAATGCAGAGGCGCATCCGGTTTTGCGCTGCACCGTTTGTGGAAGGGGCGATCGCGGCGGTTGTCCAGGTGGGCATCACCAACGACATCGATGCCATCTGCCGGGAAGCGCGCCAGGCACTGCAGCCAAAAGAAGAGCAGCTGGGTCAGGCAGACCAGCCTCTCGCCAGCGGACCGGCACCTGCAGAGGAACCTGTAGAGGTCGAAACTGAACAGGTGATTGTGCGCCTGGAGAATGCTCACGGCCTGCACGCCCGTCCAGCGGCTCGCTTCGTCCAGCTCGCTTCCTCCTTTGATGCGCAGATTCAGGTGAAAAACCTGACGAAAGGAAAAGGGCCGGTTTCGGCGCGCAGCCTGAACGCCCTGGCATCGCTGGCGGCAGTAAAAGGAGATGAGCTGGGGATGACAGGCAGCGGCCCGCAGGCCAGAGAAGCGCTGCTGGCTCTGAAGGCGCTGGTGATGGACCGGTTTGGCGAGGCTCAGGAGGCTGAGCCGGCGCCGGCAGCGAAACCGGAAAGCGGCGTGCAGCGAGAACCGTTCGCCGCTGTGGAAGCCGGGGTGAAAGCTGCACCGGATAGCGCGGCCGCTGTGATGCCCGTTGCTGATGGGGTCGCCGTTGGTCCACTGTTCAAGATGAAGGCCGAACTGCCGCCGGTCCCTGAGTACGCGCCGGAAGATTTGCAGGCGGAATGGCAGCGCCTGCAGCAGGCTGTTGAAGAAACCAGCCGGGAGATCGAAAAGCAGCGCAGGGGAGTGGCGCAGAAACTGGGAGATACACAGGCCGAGATATTTACCGCTCACCAGCTCATTCTCCAGGACCCCGAACTGCTTGCGCGAGCCAGGTCCCTGATCTTTGATCAGCAGCACAATGCAGCGAAGGCATGGAACACCGCCGTCTGCGAGGTGGCGGATACCTACCGGGGCATTGAAGACGAGTATCTGCAGCAGCGCGCCACAGATGTGCTCGATGTCGGCACGCAGGTGCTGCGCATCCTTGCGGGGGAGACCCCCGTCGGGAAGATTGAGCTCCCCGGGCCGGTCATCCTGTTCGCCAGAGAACTGACCCCTACCGACACCGCCCGGCTTGAAATGGATAAGGTGCTGGGTGTGATGACCGTCGCCGGAGGTTCCACCTCGCACAGCGCCATCCTGGCACGGGCGATGGGAATCCCCGCAGTGGCCGGGGTGGATGCCGCCATTGAAACGCTCCCTGACGGGACGCTGGTCGGTATGGATGGTTTTGAAGGCCGGGTGTGGATTGAACCGTCTGCGGACGTGGCGGAAAAACTGCAGGAACAGCGCAGCCGCTGGCTGGCCCAGCGCCAGCGGCTACTGGAGGCGCGCAACCAGCCGGCGGTAACACGCGACGGCCAGCACATTGAAGCGGCCGCAAATGTGGGCAAGCAGGAAGATGCCGAGCTGGCCATGCAAAACGGCGCAGAAGCCGTGGGCCTGCTGCGCACAGAGTTCCTGTTCCTGACGCGCGCAACCCCTCCGGATGAAGAGGAACAGTATCAGGCGATCCGCGCAATCGTAGAGACCATGCAGGGCAGACCGGTGGTCGTACGTACCCTGGACGTGGGAGGCGATAAAGCCCTCCCGTATATCGATCTACCGCAGGAGGCAAATCCCTTCCTGGGAGTGCGCGCGATCCGGCTGTCGCTGCGGCGCCCGGATCTGTTCAAGCCGCAGCTGCGTGCGATCCTGCGTGCCGGTGCGGCCGGAGTGGTGCGCATCATGTTCCCCCTGATCTCCAGCCTGGAAGAACTGGAAAAGGCGCTTGAACTGCTGGAAGCGGCACACCAGGAACTGGAACAAGAGGGTATCCCGCACCAGTGGCCTGTGGAAACAGGGATTATGGTGGAGGTGCCCTCGGCGGCTATCCTCGCACCGGTATTCGCACGCCGGGTTGACTTTTTCAGCATTGGTACCAATGATTTGACCCAGTATACGCTGGCAGCGGAGCGCGGCAACCCGTCGCTGCCGGAGCTGGCGGATCCGCTGCATCCCGCCGTCCTGCATTTGATCCGGCAGGTGGTGCTGGCCGCTCACCAGCATGGGAAATGGGTTGGGGTGTGCGGCGAAATGGCCGGCGACCCGGCAGCCATCCCGGTCCTGGTCGGTCTGGGTGTGGATGAGTTGAGCGCGAACCCGGTCGCTGTGCCGCAGATGAAAGCCATTGTCCGGTCGCTTGAACTGGAACAGGCCGAAATGCTCGTGGAAGATCTGCTGCGCAGAGAATCGGCTGCTGCAGCGCGCGAACAGGCCCGCCGGTTTTTGAACCGGCTAGAGCGCCTGTAGAGATGATTTACATCCGAAATCGAGATCTTAAAAAGTGATAGGCCTGCTGCAGCAGGCCTGTTCTTTATCGATGGATCTACCTGAAAAATACGCCCATACGATCGGGGCAGAACCCTGATCGTATGGGCAGGCACCGGTAAATCAGGCCCGGATCTCCTGGCGCTGGAAGAGAACATACGCCAGAGCAAAGAGCAGTATGGTACCGGCGATCAGGCCGGTAAGCTGGGGCCAAATCAGCAGCACGGACTGCATCAGCGGCAGCGGCGATCCCAGGATGGCGCCATCCATCTGGCTCGGCAGGATGATGCCGAGGGAGCGCACTTCCGGCTGCAGCAGGGCGACCATGGCCTCGGCGTAGAGCGTGTTTGGAGATAGGCGCGACAGGGTCAACTGCATGTTCGCCTGAGCCAGGATCTCGCTCGGAAAACCGAACTGAATTGGGCTCAGCGCCTGCGCCAGCACCCCTGCGATCATGTTCCAGAACACAATGTAGAACAGCCAGATGGCAATGGAAGCCAGGGCGGCCGTGGCCGGCTGGCGGAAGATCACGGAAAACACCAGGGCCAGGGCCAGCCAGATCCCGCCGTAGAAGATCGTTGCCAGCAGGAACCACAGGCTGCGTCCCACTTCTTCTGTTCCGGGCTGTACCCCGAGGATAAAGACGCCCATGCCCAGGATCAGCAGCCAGATGGACGTGCAGACCAGGGCCAGGGTGAACAGCCCACCCAGAAACTTCCCCATCAACAGGGCATCGCGGTAGATGGGCTGAGCCAGCAGGCGCGACATGGTGCGGCGGTTAAATTCTCCGTTAACGGCATCAAAGCCCAGCGCGATTGCCAGCAGGGGGATAAAGAACGCCAGCAAAGAGATAAAGGAGGGCAGCGGACTGTTCGCCGTCGTCATCAGGCGCAGGTAGAGAAAGTCGTCCTGGCTGATCCGGTTTTGAATGGCCTGCGTAGAAACATAAACCGTTCCCACCGCCACCAGTACGATCAAAACCTCCAGAATGACCATACGCACACTGGACAGGTGATCGGCCATTTCTTTGGCGACCACGGTCCACAGACCAGCCCAGGGCGAGCCCTCGCGCGTTTGACGGCGAGCGGCGTACCGTACGGATCGTTCAGACTGCTGCCGGGACAGGGCTTGCGCCATGTTCCACCTCCTTGAAATAAGCACTGTAAATATCGTCCAGGCTCTGTGCCTGCAGGTCCAGTTTGTACAGCCGGCCCTGTGCAGAAACAACGGCCTGAGCGATCTCGGGGCGCAGATCCCGTTCGGCTTCCACGGCGTAGTGTCTGGCGTTGAGGGCGCGAACGTTGCTCAACCCCGAAACCTGGTTGAGCGCCTGCAGGATCGCATCCTGCGGTCCATCTGCGTCGATCTGGATACGGTAGGCGCCGCCCAGAACGCGATTCGCCAGCTCTTCAACTGTACCGACCAGCACCATGCGGCCGCGGTGGAACAGGCCCACCCGGTCGCAGACGGCCTGCACCTGATAGAGAAGGTGCGAGGAGAGCAGGATAGTGATGCCCTCCTCTTTCAGTTTGCGGATCAACCCCAGGAACTCGTGGGATGCTTCCGGGTCCAGCCCGGAAGTCGGTTCGTCCATAATAATGATCTGGGGGTCTTTTACCAGTACGTCGGCCAGTCCGAGACGCTGGCGCATACCGCGCGAGAAGGTGCCTACCCGCTTATTGGCCACATCGTCCAGGCGCATGCGGGCCAGAGCCTGGTCCACGCGGGATTTGATCTGATCACCGGGGATTCCGTTCAGGCGAGCGATAAAGGTCAGGTTCTCGCGCGCCGTCAACTCGTCATAGAAACCGACCTGATCGGGCAGGTAACCCACCTTTGATTTCACTTTAAGGGGCTGGCGGGAGGGGTCCATGCCCAGCACCCGCACGCTGCCCGAGGTCGGTTCGGTCAGCCCCAGGAGCATCAGGATGGTAGTCGTTTTACCGGCGCCGTTTGGTCCTAACAGCCCAAAGACCTCACCCTGGTTGACCGTGAGATCCAGGTGGTCAACGGCGACGAATTTGCAGTATTTTCTGGTGAGGCCGCTGGTCTGGATGACAGGTTCGGTCATCCTCCACCTCCTTTCGTTTGAGATATTCTGGGCTGTTTGAGATTTAGCGGCGGCCAAAGCGGGCCACAGCCAGACCAACCACGCCAACCGCAACAGCAATCATCCCGATGCCTGCAACACCCCACAGGGTTGAGGTGGTTACCGTAATGCGGAATTCAGCGGATTCCTGGCGGCTGTCAATGGGACGCGCGTTGATTGTAACCATGTAATCACCCGCGATCGCTTTTGCAGCCGGTTTGATGGTAGCGGTCACCTCCACCGATTCGCCAGCCGGAATTTCAGCAATCTGCTCCTGGTCGAACGTTACCGTCCAGCCGCTGGGTGCACTGGAAGTCAGTTCAATCCCGCGCAGTGGGGCAGTGCCTCCGTTAACAAGGAAGATCTTCAGAGGGGTCTCTTCACCGGCAACGGCCTCTGCAGACAGGCGGCCATCCTGCGTGGTTATGGTCAGATTCCCTTCTCCGACTACTTCAGCCACCAGCTCCAGTTCGCTGTTCAGATCACCAGCCGAGGCGCGCACTGCGATCGGATAACTGCCCGCAGGAAGGGAGATGAGCGGCTCGGCTTTGACAGTCACCTTTTTCGATTCCGAGGAGGGGAGTTCCAATTCGGTGATTTCCTGCCCGCCGGACTCAAAAGTTACCAGCATGTTGCGAGGCGCATCGGCGGAAAGCGCAACCAGCAGATCCTCGCCGCCGTCATTGGTCAGGTCGACCGGGAAGTTAAAGGTGGTGCTTGGGGTTCCGCGTTTGGTCGGCAGGCCGTCAACGGTTAAGCTCAGACGAGGGGGGAGTTTTTCGGCAACCTTAAATTTAAGAGGGATTTCTGAACGTTCCCCTTGACCCACGGCGATCACGCGCAGCTCAAACTCACCAGCCTCCACATCTGCAGGGGGCTCGAGGCGCAGATCCACCCGGGCTGTGCTGCCGGAGGATACATATACCGACTCGACAATTTTCGAACCACCGCGGAAGGAGGCATCCCATCCTTCGGGAAGGTCCTCGACTTCAAGATCGACGATCTGAGACTTACCCGCTTTGAGCTGAAGGGTGAGGGTTACAACTTCTCCAAAGCCAATCACCTGGCTGGGATAATCCGTATAAACAACCAGCGGCTGTGGTTCCGATTCGGCCGGTTCATCCTCCTGGGCCGCAACCGGTACAGGCACAGCCAGCATGGTCACGATCAGAGCAAAAACTACAGTCAGGAAAAATAATCGAGAGCGTTTCATCGAACTTCCTCCTGTATGTTATTAGACTGGAAAAAAGGAAATGTAGGAGAGTGCAGATCCTTCCGTTCTGCCAACGACTATAAATATCGAAGAAAGATTAGAAATAAATTGGTCTGGTATAAATATTTTGTTAGAATCAAATAAATGAGCATCCGTTCAGGTATCTAGTGTTTCCCAGTCCCTGGAAACGGCTGTGGTTGTCTCCATGGTCAACCACAGCGCGCTGCCTTTCACCCCTACCTGAACCTATCGGCCGGAGGGGCACGGCAATGGAGAGGGAGAGCACCCCAGCAAATAAGGTTGCCGTTCCCGCTGGCGACCGTGTAAAAAGTTCGACACTCCCGCACCGTGGTCGATTGAACGATCGCCTGCGGGCACGGCTGCTCTTGGGACCGGGATTACGGGCCGTTTGAACCACTGAAGAACTGAATGATCTGAAGCACTGTATCCACACCTATTCAGTGCTTCATAGATTTCAGTGTTTCAGCGGTTCAAATGTCTGCGATGGTCATCATGATAGAAGTTCGCCGTTCCCGCACCGTGGATCGAATGCTCTGTGGCCTGCAGGCACGGCTGCTTTCGGGACAGGTATTTCGGACCCTGGAGAGCACCCTGTTAGGTGCGGTCATGAGCCTGACAATGCCGTGCCGCTACGCGTGAGAATTCCGTAAATATAAAACCTGCTCTTGAAAGGGAGAGGCGTGGGGAACGAACGGCAGTACATGATCCGACCGGCGAAGCAGGGGGAGGCAGGGGAGATCCGCCGTATGGTGTACACGGCGCGCATCAATCCTATGGGCCTGGACTGGCGGCGGTTTGTAGTGGCTGTTGACCCGGACGGCAGATTGATTGGCTGCGGACAGGTGAAGACACACCGGGATGGGCGCACGAACTGGCGTCGATTGTGGTGCGGCCAGCGTATCAAAAACGCGGCACTGCCAGTGCCATCATCCGTCATCTGATTGACCAGTCGACAGAGCCGCTGTACCTGACCTGCCGGGAAGAACTGGGCTTGTTCTATGCACGCTTTGGCTTCGATGTCGTTCCCCCTCACGAACACCCTCCGTATTTCAGGCGCGTGTGGCGCATATATTCTCTATTGAAGCAGTTTTTACC
>JAAYXE010000140.1 GCA_012516075.1 Chloroflexota bacterium
ATAAGGACCAGGTTGATGATTTGTGCAAGCAGTGCGTTCAGGTTCACTCCCAGAGTATCCATATCCAAAACCTCCGCAATTATTTTACTCGAAATATATGTGTGTAATGGTTTGGCAGCGGAGAAGTTCTGATTCCGTCTGTAGAGCTGGTGGGGCATGCACGGTTTCGATGACTGCTGCCGTCACGTGAGGCGCCGGGGATTCCTTCTTCGCTGTGCCTTGAGAGCAGGCTGTCAACAGGAGAAGAAAAACCAGAACCAGGCGCTGCATTGTTCCCTTCCTTTACGATGACCTGTACCGGACAGCGGCATATATTTATGTTGTGGGGCGGTTTCTACACTTTACATTACTGGTTAATTGCCAATATAACCATTACGATCAACTATTCGACAGCGAGTGGAACAGGAGTTTATAAATTATGGTGCAGCATTGCGGCGAGAGCAGATGATATCTCTGTAAACCTGTCGAGGCGGCTCGTCTGCTGCTCTGAACGCGCCGTGCCCCTTGACGCGTGATGTACTGCTTCCCCAGATTGGTCCCTTAAATTTGCGAATTATTTTCCCCTGCGAAGGGCCGGAAGGGGGAAACCATAAATGCGGCGATCGTGTTAATTACAGAACCGCAGCCCCTGTGGGCTGCGGTCCTTACCAGGCCGCATGGAGCGGATCCGAACCACCTGCCTGCTGCTAGTAGACCTTTACTGCTCCACGCTCCCGTCCGCGTGGACGCGCTGCGCCCGGCCGCCTTCGTAGGCCACCGCCACCATCTCGGTCTCGATCGTCTCCTCCGGCTGCATCACCCGGGCGCTGCCGTTGCGGATGGCGTTCTGAATGCCGCCCGGCGGGTAGCTGGTGAACGGTTCCAGGGCGACGTTATATGTCCTGCCGTACCAGGGGTAGTCGTTGTGCCCGTTGTAGACCTGCCACATCCACAGGTAGCGGAACAGGTCGTGATCCCAGGCCATGCCAAAGCCCAGCCCGGTCTTCTCGTTGGTCAGGCTGTACCAGCCCTCGCTCAGCTCCTTGAAGATGACCACGTCCACCGAGCGGGTCTCTCGCGATCGCACCCGGGTGATGTCCTCCAGCTCGCCGGTGCGCCGGTTGGGCACCATCGGGAAGTCGTAGTCGCCGCCTGGCTGCCACAGGCCGTTGGGATGGAATTCGAGCACTTCGACCTTTCCGGCCGGGGCCGTCACCACGCAGTTTTCATCCAGGAAGGGCTCGCCAACCGCCGGGTGGTGGCCCCACATGATGGCGAACTCACACGGCGATTCGTTTACCAGGCGCTCGCGGATGAACAGCGCGCTGCGGTCTCGCTTTAACGTCATCGTGCGCTCCAGTTTGAGCGGTGAGCGGTAGGTCCGCACCCAGGTGCGCAGCGAGACGGTCTCCGGGGTGTCTTCGACGACGGCCGCCTCGAAGGGCAGTAGCGAGACCTCGCCGTGCAGTCCCTGGTAGGTGCCCAGGTACGATTCGGTCGCCCAGCCTGCCGAGGGGAGCACCTCCTGCCAGCCGCCGTAGAAATAATCGTGGAAGGCGCCTTCGGGCAGGGCGCTGGTGGCGATAAACGGTTTGCGCATCTCGATTGGCGACTGCCACATGAAGTCCAGGTCGCGCGGTTTGTAGGTGAACTCGAAGATGTCCGCACCCTTATCCAGCAGGATCCCGACCCGCAGGGTCTCGTTCTCCATAAAGGCCACGCGCATGCCGCGATACATGTAGTCCAGGCTGATCCGGCAGCCCGTCTTTCTGCCGTAGGTATACATAATCTCATCCTCCTTTTTCCGTCATCAGACTTCTATCGTCTGGTCAGTGTCACTGCCCAGTACCGGGTTGAGAGCAGCATTTGAAGTTAACGGGCCGGCGTCCGCCGGCTGAAAATGTTTCCAATCCCACGGCCTATCGAAGACCGCCACATATCCAGTCCCACCGCCAGCACAATCACAGCCCCCAGGGTGATTTCCTGCCAGGAAGCGGGCACGGCCAGCAGGTTCAGCCCGTTCTGGACGATGGCGACGGTCAGCGCGCCGATCAGGGTGGCAATCATGCTGCCGTATCCCCCGGTCAGGCTGGCGCCGCCGATCACCGCCGCGGCGATCGACTGCAGCCCCAGCTCGGCGCCGTAGTTCGGCGAGCCCGAGTTCAACCAGGCCGTCAGCAGCACGCCGCCGATGGCCGCCGTCAGGCCGGCCAGCACGAACGCCATCATGCGGTAGCGGTTCACGGCAATGCCCGTCAGCCGCGCCGCCGATTCGTTCCCCCCGACCGCGTAGATCGCCCGGCCCGGAACCGTGTTGCGCAGGAACAGCGCGGCCAGCGAATACAGGATCACCACATAATAGAAGGGCAGGGGGATGCCGAGCAGCCGGCCGTAAAAAATCGGCTCCAGAGCGGGCGAAACCGAGAAGATCGGCGTGCCTTTGGTGATCAAAAAGGCCAGGCCGCGGTAAACGCTCATGGTCGCCAGTGTGACGATAAAGGAAGGGATCCTTCCATAAGTGCTGAAGAAACCGTTAATCGCCCCGCACACAATCCCCAGCAGCAGAACCAGCACGATGCCCACCGGCAGCGGCAGGCCCATGTTCTTTACCAGGATCGCCAGGGTACAGGTGACCAGCGCTACTGTCGATCCCGGAGATAGGTCAATCCCGCCGGTGAGGATCACCAGGGTTGCCCCGATCGAGACGACAGCCACCGTGGCGACCTGCAGAGAGACGTTGGCCAGATTCTGCGCCTGCAGAAAGCGGGGCGTCGCCAGACTGACCGCTGCTGCGACGACCAGAAAGGCTACCAGTGGACCGGCAACCGTGGAACGGAAAAATTTCGACAGGTGTCCCATGCACTCTCTCCTTCAAGCCTGCGGGGTTATCCCGGCGGCCCGTTTTTCTGCATCTTCTTCCTCGTCATTTGCCCCCGAGGCTGCCGCAATCAGATCGTATTCCGTTATCTGCTGCGCCCCGGCAATTTCCAGAATGCGCCCGTCACGCACCACCGCGACGCGGTCGCTCATCGCCAGCAGTTCGGGGATATCCGAGCTGATCAGGATGATGCTGATGCCGCTGGCGGTCAGCTCGTTGATCACCCGGTAAACCTCGAGCTTGGCGCCGATGTCGATCCCCTGGGTCGGTTCGTCCATGATCAGAAGCCGCGCCTTTGAGAACAGCCAGCGGGCGATGATCACCTTCTGCTGGTTGCCGCCCGACAGGAACTGCACCGACCGCTCCAGGCCCGACGGCGGGATGTTCATGCGCCGGGCATACGTCTCGCCGATCCTGCGCTCATCTCGCAGATGGATGAACGGACCGTGCAGCAGTTCTTTCAGCCGTGAGACGGTGATGTTCTTCGGGCTGTCGAAATTGAAAAAGCAGCCATCGGCCTTGCGGTTCTCCGGGACCATGCCGATCCCGGCCGCCACCGCATCCTGGGGCGATTTGAATCTTACCGGTCTGCCGTAGAGTTTGATGCTTCCGGAGGTGAGCTTATCCAGCCCGTAGATTGCCCTGGCGATCTCGGTCCTCCCCGAGCCCAGCATACCGCCCAGTCCGAAAACCTCGCCCACATTTACGGTAAAGCTGACATTATGCACCCCGTTCGCGGTGGAGATATTCTCCACCTCCAGGCAGGGCACAGCTTTGCTGTTGCGCTCCTTGGGATAGTGCTGCTGGATGTCGAAACCGATCATCATCCGCACCATATCCCCCATCTTGAGCTGTGAGATCGGCGTGGTCGTCACCCACTTGCCGTCTTTCAAGATCGTCACCCGGTCGGCGATCTGGAATACTTCGTCCAGGCGGTGGGAGATGTAGACGATCGCCTTCCCCTGGGCCGCAAGGCGGCGGATCAGCTTCATCAGGTGTTCGGGTTCCACCAGTCCCAGAGCCGCCGTCGGCTCATCCATGATCAGCAGGTTCGACTCCAGCGAGGTCGCTTTGGCGATCTCGACCAGCTGCTGCTCGGCGACGGACAGATCTTTCACCACCGCGTCGGGGTCGATTTCCAGCCCGAGCTGGTTCAAAACCTGCTGCGTCCCCCTGCGCACCGCAACCCAGTCGATCACGGCCCCCGAGCGCGGGTAGCGGTTCAGGTAAATGTTCTCCGCCACCGTCAGGCTTGGCACCAGCGAGAACTCCTGGTAAATGGTCGCCACGCCGTGTGCCCGGGCCGCCAGCGGGTGGGGGAAGTTCACCACTTCGCCTTTGTAAAGGATCTGCCCGCTCTCGGGCTGGTGAACGCCGGCCAGGCATTTTGCCAGTGTGGATTTTCCCGACCCGTTTTCCCCCACCAGGGCGTGAATCTCGCCTGGATAAATCGCCATCGAGACGTTATCCAGCGCCTGAACGCCCGGGAAGGCCTTGCTGATGCTGCGGACTTCCCAAAGGGGGACGGCAGTCTGAGGGGTTTCGCCGGGTTTCTGCTCCATTCCGTCACTCATCATCCTGAACTCCGATGGTCATCGATTAACCGCCTCGCCTCGATCTGTGCCTGTACGGTGCAGGGCAGGCCCCGCCCCTGCCGCGCCCGGATTCGCACCCTTCTCCTGTGCTGGCATCATGTCCGGCCTGTGTTCGATCCAGCCCCAGGCCGATGGCGGGGATGTGAGCTCTCCTGGGGCTGGATCTGGTCTGGCAGTTGGCGAGAGGCTGGACTCCAGCTTACTCGCAGGGATACTCCTGAGACGGCTTGGGGTAGAGCGTCTCAGGCTGGCAC
>JAAYXE010000141.1 GCA_012516075.1 Chloroflexota bacterium
CACCGTTCCACCGCCGCCCACACTGACGCCCACCCGCACGCCCTGGCCGACACGCACACCGGTCCCAACCCGCACACCATGGCCCACGAAAACTCCGACACCCACGACAGGCGTCACGCCCACGCCAACACCCACGCGGTAAACTGCCCCGGCTTCGACATGCGGCGCCTGCTGGCCGGCCTGCTGGTGGTGATCCTGCTGGTGGGGAACACGGCCTGCAGCCCGCTGGCTGCCGCCGCGTTCAGCCCGCAGCTGGGCACGCCGGCCCCCTCTCCAACGGCCGGCGAGCCTGCCCCGTCACCCACGCCAGCTGTCGAGGCCGAACTTCCGGAGGCCGGAAAGACGCCTGACGCATCCGGTGCGCCTGAAGAGGAGCCGCAGTTCACCGCTGCGCCAGCGGAACCACCCACACCGACGATCGACCCGCTGCGCTTTGTCTTCCCCACGCCGCGGCCAGAGACCGATTCGGCCTGGCGCCCGCCGCTCTACCCCACCCCGTGGGCGCCCACGCCGTACGACCACTTCTACTTCACCCGGCCGATTGCCGCCGACGTGGTCAACTGGCCGCTGGCGGATTACCGCTACGGCGGCGTGTTCTTCGGCAGCGAGGTCCACACCGGCATCGATATCCCCGCCCCACGCGGCACGCCGGTGCTGGCGGCCGGACCGGGGAAGGTCACCTGGGCGGGCTACGGCCTGTACTTCCTGAACACGGATGAGACCGAGGATCCCTACGGTCTGGCGGTGGCCATCAAACACGACTTCGGCCACGAGGGCATGACGCTCTACACGATCTACGGGCACATGGACGAGGTCCTGGTGACCAAAGGCCAGCATGTCGAGGGCGGTGACGTGATCGGGCTGGTAGGCGACACCGGACGTGTGACGGGCGTGCACCTGCACTTCGAGGTCCGGCTGGGGAAAAACAATTTCTTTGGCTCGCGCAACCCCGAACTATGGCTGGCGCCGCCGCAGGGATGGGGGGTGCTGGCTGGACGGCTGACGGACGGCTACGGCGAGCTGCTGCCGCGCCAGAAAGTGCAGATTCGCTCGTATGAAACCGGCCAGTACTGGGAAGTCTCCAGCTACGGAATTGGCTCCACCAACAGCGATCCTTACTACCGGGAGAACCTGGTGATCGGCGACCTTCCCGCTGGCAAGTACGAAATCTGGATTGCCTACCAGGGTTCGGTGTACGATCTGGATGTGGAGATCCGTCCCGGTCTGGTCACTTATTTCACCTTTGAGGGCTCGCGGGGTTTCAAAAATGAGCCTCCCAGGCAGCCAGGCGCAAATTTTTCGCCTCCGGAAGAGGCCGACTCTGACGCTGCTTCCCCTTGACATACAGAACGCTTGTGCTATACTCAACCAAGCTGTAGAGCATAAAACCGGGATTTGAGTCAGTTTTCTCGAGGAAATCAGGGGCACATACGCCGTTTTTGTGAGAAAATTAACTCTGGCGCTCCACGGAGCGAAGCGGTCCGCATACAGCCACTTGATAACTCTTCGGAACCGAAACCTTTAAATCAGGAGTATTTCGAAATGGCACGAAGAAGTTCCAGTGCTCCGCAGCTTCCTGCTGCAGACGACAACCGCCAGGCGGCCCTGGAGAGGGCGCTGGGGGATATTACGAAACGCTACGGCGACGGCGCCATCATGCGCCTGGGTGAAGCCCATCACCTGGTCGTCGAAGCGATTCCAACCGGTTCGCTCTCGCTGGATATCGCCCTCGGCGTGGGCGGCGTCCCTCGAGGACGCATCACCGAGATTTACGGCCCCGAATCCTCGGGAAAAACCACCATCTGCCAGCATATCGTCGCCGAAGCACAGAAGCTGGGCGGCACGTGCGCCTTCGTGGACATGGAACACGCTCTGGACCCGGTCTATGCAGCCCGCTGCGGTGTGGATATTGAAAGCCTGCTGATCTCGCAACCCGACACCGGCGAGCAGGCGCTTGAGATCACCGAAGCCCTGGTGCGCTCCGGCGCGGTGGATGTGGTGATTATCGACTCAGTCGCGGCGCTGGTGCCGCGTGCAGAGATCGAAGGCGATATGGGCGATGCGCCCATGGGTATGCAGGCCCGCCTGATGTCGCAGGCGCTGCGTAAGCTCTCCGGTGCCATCAAACAGACCAACACGGCCGTGGTCTTCACCAACCAGCTCCGCCAGAAGATCGGTGTGATGTTCGGCAACCCCGAGACCACCACCGGCGGTATGGCGCTCAAGTTCTACGCCTCGGTGCGTATGGACGTGCGCCGCATCCAGTCGATCAAAGTCGGCGAGGAAATAATCGGCGGGCGTACACGTGTGCGCGTGGTCAAGAACAAAGTGGCCCCGCCCTTCCGCACAGCCGAGTTTGACATCATGTTTAATGAGGGCATCTCCAAGGCCGGCGATCTGCTCGACCTGGCCACCGGCCTGGACATCATCACCAAGCGCGGCTCGTTCTACTCTTACGGCGATATCCGCCTCGGCCAGGGCCGCGAAAACGCAAAAGAGTTCCTCTACCAGAATCAGGACCTGGCTGAAGAGATCGAACTGGCAGTACGCCAGCAGGCTTTAAACGATGGCCTGCCCATTACGGTCGAAGACGAGGGCAACGGCTACATCGAAGAAGAAATCTAGACCCACAGGATGCCGTACACCCACAGGATCAGGCAGTCTGGACGCGCTCAACGACGGCGCGTTCAGCCCGTGCTCCTGATAGGCAGCGAATGACGGGTTAATCACCATGAGGGCAGGAACCGGTTTACGGATTGCGCGCTGTGCCATCCTGAGCCTGTTCCTGCTCTCTTCGTCTTTAAGCGCCTGCTCACCGCCGGCCCGCCTGCCTTTCACCGGGCCGCAGGAGCCCGAATTCTACCAGCCCCCGCCGCCCTTACCTCCCTCACCCACCAGCCCGGACC
>JAAYXE010000017.1 GCA_012516075.1 Chloroflexota bacterium
AAGCAGAAGAACCTGGCAGCCAGGAACCGATCGAGTTAGTGGTTTGGCATACCTGGTCCGATCACCACGTGGAGGCCTTCCAGGAAATTCTGGATGAATTCAATGCCGCTCACGAAAACATCACCGTCATCCAGCAGGCCCAGCCGCTCACCGACTTCCAGGGCAAGCTGATGCAGGCGGTCCGCCAGGGCGCCGGCCCCGATTTCGTCAGCGCCTTCCCGACCGATGCGGCCAACTACATCGATGAAGGCCTGATCGTCAACCTGAGCCCGTATATCGACGACCCCGAAATCGGCATCCCGGGTTTCAAAGACAGCGTTTCCAAAGGTGTGTACGAGATGATCACCCAGTGGGACGGTGACGTGTACATGCTGCCCGGGCTGACCGGCGGTGAGGTCTTCTACTATAACAAGACCCTGTTCGACAGCCTCGGCCTGGAAGTACCCACCACCTGGGCCGAACTGGAAGCAGCATCCCGGACCATTACGGAAGCGACCGGAAAACCCGCCTTCGGCTTCGACAGCGAGATCGACGGCTTCCAGGTGCTGATCATGCAGCAGGGCTCCGGCTACATCAACACCGATAGCATGACCGTCGAGTTCAACAACGATGTCGCCGTGCAGCAGCTGGAGTGGTTCTGCGGCCTGGTCAACGAAGGGGTGTTCCGCCTGGTCGGTGAGGATGTTTACTTCTCGAACCCCTTCGGATCGCAGGCGGTGGCTTCCTACCTTGGCTCCGCCGCCGGTTACGGCTTTGTTGAAGCGGCCGTCAACGGGCAGTTCGAATTCGGCGTAGCCCCCGTCCCGCAGGGCGGCCCCGTCGAGTACATCTCCAACTGGGGCAGCGGCTGGGTCATCTTCACCTCCGATGACGCCCGCCAGCGCGCGGCCTTCGAGTTCATCAAATTCTTTACCACCCCCGAAATTATGGCCCGCTGGGGGATCGCCTTTGGCGGCGTTCCGTCCTACCAGGCCGCCATTGACCAGCCGGACTTCCAGGAGTTCATGGCCAGCAACCCGGCCATCAAAGCGCAGACCGAGCAGATCCATCGTGTCGGTTCCCTGCCCGCCGTCAAAGGCTCCGCTGCCATCCGCACGGTGATCGGACGGGCGGTGAACTCCGCCTGCGCCGGGCTGACCACTCCGGCTGAAGCGCTGCAGATCGCCGAAGAAGAAGGCAACCGCGAACTGCAGGCCGCAAACTGAGCCAGCACTTTCGTAATTGACAGGCACGATCCAGGGCCAGGCCTCATCTGGCCTGGCCCTGAACGTTTTCTCGCTGCCGTTCAAGCTGGTTTTTATCCCACCCCGTTGACCAATCTGACGGTCATCGTATTACGATCATTTCGGAAATTACAGTTAGCAGGAACGATGAAGATAAAACTGGAAGGCCTGACCAAAAAATTTGGCCCCACCGTCGCTGTTGACAATTTGACCGTCGAATTCGAATCGGGCAGGCTGACAGCCCTGCTGGGCCCCTCTGGCTGCGGTAAGAGCACCATGCTCTACATGCTGGCCGGGATCACGCCGGTCACGCAGGGCAGGATCTACTTTGATAACGAAGATGTCACCACGCTGGCGCCCGAAAAGCGAGGTGTGGGGCTGGTTTTTCAGAACTATGCCCTCTACCCGCACATGACCGTGCTGGAAAACATCTGCTTCCCCCTGGAAATCCAGAAAGTGCCGCGCAAAGAGCGCATTGCGCGCGCCCGCGAAATGGCCGAGCTGGTCCACGTCGAGGAGCTGCTCGATCGCCGGCCCGCCCAGCTCTCCGGCGGCCAGCAGCAGCGGGTGGCCATCGCCCGCGCACTGGTTAAAAAGCCGCGTCTGCTGCTGCTGGATGAACCGCTGAGCAATCTCGACGCACGCCTGCGGCTGGAGATGCGCGAAGAGATCCGCCGCATTCAGCAGGAGACCAGCATCACCACGGTCTTCGTCACCCATGACCAGGAAGAGGCACTCAGCATCTCCGACGCGGTGCTTTTGATGAAACTGGGCGTGCAGCAGCAGTTCGCCCGGCCGCAGGAGCTTTACGACGATCCGGCCAACGCTTTCGTCGCCGAGTTCCTGGGTATCCCACCGATCAACAAACTTCACGGCGTGATGCGGAACGGCGTCTTCGAGCTCGAAGACGGATCGGCTGCCTGCCGGCTGCCGCGCTGGAACGGGGTCGCAGAGGGGAAGCGGGTCATCCTGGCGGTCCGCGCCGAGAGCGTGTTCATTGCCGGAAACGAGAACGACCGTGTTTTCGACGCCGATATCACCCAGATTTACAAACTGGGCAAAGAAGAACTCTCTTACCTGCGCTTTGGAAGCTGTGAGATCCGCGCCTATCTCTCGCGAGAAGATGAGCTGCAGGTCAATCAGGTCGTCCCGGTCGGACTGAAGGAAAAAGGTGTATTCCTGTTCGACGCGGAGACAGGAGCTCGCTATCGATGAGCCGCATCAGCATCCTGACACGGCGCCTTCCCCGCCAGGCAGAGGGAGAGAGACAGCGCATTTCGGTACGCACATTCGCCGAACCCCTCGCCTACCTGCTGCCTTTTTTCATCGGCCTGGCCATCTTCACCCTGTTCCCGATCATCAATGTCTTCCTGCTCTCGTTCAAAGAAGATTACCGCATGCTGAGCGGGGAGTTTTCTCGCTACGGCCTGGGCAACTACGCCTTCATCCTTAAAGATCCATACTTCATCAACGGTCTGAAGAACACGGCCATCTACGTGTTCACGGTTGTGCCGGTCTCAACCGTTCTCGCCCTGTTCTTCGCCTACATGCTCAACAAGAAGCTGCGGCTCAATCCGCTCTACCAGACGGCGTTCTTCCTGCCGATGGTCACTTCGGTCATCGCCGTGGGCCTGGCCTGGAAGTGGATCTTCAACTACGACTACGGCGTGCTCAACTTCTTCCTCTCGCTGTTCAACATCGACCCGATCAACTGGCTGAACAACCCGCACTACGGCCTGTGGGCCATCATCATCTACGGCATCTGGAGCTATCTGCCGTTTACCATCATTCTGCTGCTGTCGGGTCTGCAGAATATCGATCCGCTCTATGCCACTGCCGCCAGGGTGGATGGCGCCAGCAACTTCAAAATTTTCTTCCGCATCACCCTGCCGCTGCTGGCCCCCACCGTCGGGCTGGTGCTGATCGTCAACATCATCTCAGCCTCTAAAGTATTCAACGAGCTCTTCCCGCTCTTCAACGGCAAGCCCGGCGTGGCCTACAACCTGTACACGGTGGTGTATTACATCTACGAAGTCTTCTATGTCAAATGGCGCCTGGGACAGGCCGGCGCTGCGGCGGTGATCCTGTTCCTCATCGTGCTGGTCTTCACCATGGTGCAGTTATACCTGCAGCGCAACTGGAAGCACTATTAGGAACATCGCACTCGTCATGGTAAGCCTCCAACCGACTTATTTGTTGAACCGGCCTGGTGGATGATTTGATGAAAAAGATAAGCATCGGAAATCTGATCGACAACCTGATCCTGATCATCGGGAGCATTATTATGGTGTTCCCGTTTTACTGGATGTTTCTTTCAGCATTTAAAACTCCGGCGGAGGTCAACACCACCCCGCCGACCTGGCTCCCCTCCTCTTTCCGCCTGGACAACTTCATCTACGCCTTTCAGACCGCGCCTTTCGGTCGTTACTTCTTGAACTCTGTCATCGTCACCGCTTCGGTGGTCGCGCTGACCTCCTTTGTGACCATCCTGGCGGCGTTCGCTTTTTCGCGGCTGAAGTTCCCCGGCCGCGACCTGCTGTTCTCGTTCTGCATCGCGCTGATGATGATCCCCTTTGAGATGATCGTCATCACCAACTACTCGACTATCGCGGACTGGGGTCTGCTGGACAATATTGTTGCGCTGATCATCCCCTTCACGTCGAGCATCTTCTACACCTACATTTTGCGCAATTTCTTCTTTTCGATTCCCGACTCGCTCTACTATTCGGCCCGCGTCGACGGGGCCAGCAACTGGAAGTACCTGTGGCGCATCATGGTGCCGATCGCCAGGCCGGCGATCGTCACGATCGCCCTGTTGAACACGATCACCTCATGGAACGCCTTCCTTTGGCCGCTGCTGGTGGTCAACACCAGCGAGAACCGCACGCTGCCGCTGGGCCTGTATACGTTTATCACCGACGGCGGTGTGCGCTACGAACGGCTGATGGCGGCCGCCACGATCGTCGTCGTGCCTGTCATCCTGCTCTTCCTGTTCACCCGCAAGCACATCGTCAGCGGTGTGGCGCGGGGCGGCTTGAAAGGCTGATCAGGGCGTTATCTGAACTCCACAGTACTGTCAGGGGAAAAACAGGTTTGAAAACCTGAATAAGCCAGCGGTAATGGGGAAGAGTACTGCGTTCCCCGGTTTAAATTATTTCGAGGAAACCGGCGATGACGAACCATAAAGTAGTGCTGGACTTCATTGGACATACAGATTTCGCAGCGGCAATCCGGCCCAGCTACCACTGCCCGGGCGCGGCAAAGCTCGCCGCTTGCTTCAATTATTTCCGCAGGCAGAACCCGGAGGGCACCCTGGTGCTGGACGCCGGCGACATTCTGTGCGGGGGGCCAATCATTAACCTCACACACGGCGAACCGGTGGTAGACATCGTCAATCTATTCAACTACGAAGCCATGACGCTTGGAAACCACGAGTTCGATTTCGGCCGTGAGATCATGCGCCAGACGCTTTCCCGCGCCAGGTTCCCTCTGCTGTGTGCCAACATCATCGAGAACGAGCCCGGCGAGCTGCTGGACTTTGTGCGCCCCTACATCATGGTCGAAAAAACCGGCGTCCGGATCGGCATCCTGGGAGTCACGACCGAATACACCCCCTATATGGTTAAGGCCTCTGCCTTCGAACCGTTTGCGGTGCTCGACCCGGTGGAAGTATGCAGAAATCTCATCCCGCGCATGCGTCAGGAGGGTGCCGATATCATAGTTGTGCTGGGGCACCTGCCCGGGACAGTGAGCGGAGACGGGCAGATGACCGGCGAGCTGTTCCGCGTGGCCCGCGAGGTGGAGGGCATCGACCTGCTCTTCGGCGGGCACAATCCCGGCGACGTGGCCGTCAACCTGAACGGCACCTGCATCTCTAAAACCGGGTTTTCTGCCTTTTCGATCGGTCATGTCCAGCTGGAGTTCGACCGGCAGAACCGGCAGGTCCGCTGCCTGAAAAATGAGATCGTGCCGGTGATGCGCTCAGACCTGCCTCTGGAACCGGACCCGGCTGTCGCCGCCGCAGTTGAACAGGCGCTGCAGCCGTACACAGCGGTGCTGGATGAAGTGCTCGGTGAGGCTGAGGATGATCTGGTGGTGACGCGCGAGGGCGAGTTTGCCCTGGGGAACTTCTTCACCGACTGTATGAAAGAAGCCTGCGGAACCCAGATCGGGCTGATGAACTCCACCAGCTGCTTCGGGTATATCCCTAGAGGACCGGTCACCGCCGAGATGATTATGTGGGTCATGTGCTTTAACGATCACCTGTACCGGGGCGAGCTGACAGGAGCGCAGATCCGCGCAGTGTTTGAACTGACGTGCACGGCAAAGCACCAGGAGCTTAACGGCGGGCTGCAGTTCTCAGGGCTGCGCGTGGTCGTCGATTCCCGCCGGCCGGAAGGCGAACGCGTGCTGTCCATCATACTCGAGGACGGCACGCCAGTCGAAGAGAGCGGCCGCTACAGTGCGGCGACCAGCGCCTACCTGGCCAGCGGCGGAAACGGCTACCGGGAGATCTTCGCACCCACGAAATGGGAAAAGACCGGTCACCTGACCCATCCGGTGTTCATCGAGGCCTTCCGGAGGCGCGGGCGCCTGTCTGCTGCGGCAGAGGGCCGGTTCGTTGACCTCGCCGGCGAGCCCACCCGGGTGATCGTCAGCCCTGCATATCAAACGAAAGATTGACCTGCTGATGGGGGGATCCGCTAAGGAGAAAGGATATTTCACTCAGGAGCAAGCATGAAGACAAAATTTACTTTATATACAGGTTTATACACGATCGGGGGAGTCAACTTCAGTGTTGAGTATGGAAAAGACCGTGTCATCATGGAGATGGGCAGCGCGTATAACCCGGCCACCGATGTCTATGACGGCATCGTGCTCAAACGCTCCAGGGCCTGGGTGCGCGACGCCATCCGCACCCAGCGCATCCCTGCCATCGACGGGATCTACCGCAAGCAGGACCTGGACGGTTTTATGGGACTGGTACCCGCAGAAGAGAGCGATCTGAACACGGCCATCTTCATCACCCACCTGCACCTCGACCACATGGCCGGGATCGGTTTCGTTGCGCCGCAAATCCCGATTTACATGCACAAAAACGCCATCCAGATCGAGCGTGCGCTGGAAGCCACCGGCGAAGGTGTGGAGACGCTGGAGCGTGACTACACGCCGTTTGATGAAAACCAGCCCATCCGGGTGGGTGAGATCGAGGTGCTGCCGATCCTGACCAGCCGGCGCAGCTACCGCGACTTCGCGTTCCTGATCACCACGCCCGATGGCACCATCCACTGGACCGGCGACCTTTCTCTGCACGGCTACGAAGCACAGCTTACCTTCGACCAGATGGAGTTCTTGAAGCAGCGCGGCGTCGATGTGCTGCTGTGCGACACGTGCGCGTTCATGGATGAGATTCTGCTGCAGATCAACGATACGACCGACCCGGCTGCCATTAAGCCCTCGCGCGAGATTCCGGCCGGTATGCTCGACGCGGCAGACGTCGATCGTGAGTTGTTTGAGGTGCTCAAGTCGAAGAAAGGGCTCACGGTCTTCAACTTCTACCAGCGCGAGATGGACGAAGCCCAGCGCTACATGGACTGGGCTGAAAAAGTGGGCCGGATCTGCGTCTTCGAGCCGGACTGCGCCTATATCATCTATAAATTCTTCGGCACCCGGCCGAACGTGTTTATCCCCGATTCTCACCGCTACCCCGACGACCCCGCGAAGCAGCCGGCATGGTTCCGCGAGCTGCTGGAAAACTGCCGGGTCGTGACGCGTGAAGAGATCTTCAGCAACCCGTCAGGGTACCTGCTTCAGAACAGCTACCGCCACATCCTGGAGCTGTTCGAACTGCCGGACGAGAACGGCGCTTACCTGCATGCCGACGGCATTCCCATCGGCGCGTTTGATCCGGCTTACCAGAACCTGCAGCGCATCATCAGCCGGACGAAATTCGAATATGTAACCTTCTTCTCGAAAAAATACTTCGGCCACGGGTACCCGCAGCAGGTGAAGTATTTCGTCGACCAGGTCGATCCGAAGGTGCTGATCCCGTGCCACGGCTTCAACCCAGAACGCCTGCTGCCGAAGAACGGCGTTCAGCTCCTTCCTGATCTGGGTAAAACCTACATCCTGTCCAACGGACAGTTAATTCCGGAGAATGAGTATGCACAGTGAGCTTCGTTTCTATGAAGGTATCCGCGACAGCGGGATTGTCGCCTCGATCACCTACGGTAAGTCGCGGGTTATTTTCGATTTTGGTGCGCCGTTCAACCCGATGACCCAGCCTTACGACGGTCAGGTCGAACGCAGGAATAAAGCCTGGGTGCGTGATGCCATCCGCCTGGGGCAGATCCCTCCTGTGGACGGCGTGTTCAGCGCCCGCGACCTGGGACCAGACAGCACGATCCAGCCCTACGAAGAGTCGGACCTGACCACCGGCATCATCATCTCGCACCTGCACCTCGATCACATGTCGGGGATCGGCATGGTCCACCCGGAAATCCCGGTGTACATGCACCGCGATGCGCATAAACTGCAGGGGCTGCTGGACCAGATCGGCGAGTCGGTCGGCGACCGCTCCTATTCACCCATCGACCTGTACGAACCGTTCTGGATCGGCGATATCAAGGTCACGGCTTACTTCTCAGACCATCCCTGCGCTGGTGCAGTGGGCTATCTGATCGAGCCGCCCGATGGCAAGTATTACTACTCCGGCGATGTGCGCATGCACGGGTGCAACCTGGACCGGGTGCTTGAAGACCTGGAAAAGATTGCCCGCGAGAAGGTGGATGTACTGATTATGGAAACCACCACCTTCTCCCCGTGGATGTTTGCACGATCGGGCGATGAGGAACTGAAAGCATCGCTGGAAATCCCTTCCGATATGCTGACCGAAGGACAGATGATGGACTGGGTGCTCGCGGATTTACAGCCTTCAGACCAGCTGGGGATTTTCAACATCTACCACCGCGATATGGGCCTGCTGCGCCACCTGATCCGCATCGCTGAACGGACCGGCCGGGAGATCGTCTTCGAGCCGAAGACGGCCTATGTGGTGATGAACATGCTGGGGTACACCCCGCACATCTATATCCCGGACAACCGGGAATACGAAGACCGCAGCGTGCCCTACTTCCGGGAGGTGCTCGAGCGCACGCCCGGGATCGTCACCCAGGAAGAGATCTGCGCCGCGCCTGGCAGGTACCTGCTGCAGAACAGCTACGAGAACATCCTGGAGCTGTTCGACCTGCCCTCGAAAGGCGCCAAATACTACCATCTTTACGGAGTCCCGCTGGTGAGAGGCACCCGGGAATACGAGAACATGAAGCGCATCCTCGATTGGGTCGGCGTAGAGTACACCACGTTTGCCAACCTGTACTGCTTCAACCATGCCTACCCGAACAACCTGCTCTACATGGCGGAGAAGATCGCCGCCAGGAACCTGATCGGGGTGCATTCCTCTGCGCCCGAAAAGCTGGTCACACCGGTGAGCCGGCAGGTGCTGCCTGAAAAGGGAGTGGTCTACCGGCTGGTGAACGGCGAACTGGTGCAGGCGGAATAGAACGGTAAGACGGAGCGGCACATGGGAAACGCGTGCCGCTTTTTTTATCCTGTCCGCAACTTTTGAACCACTGAAGTACTGAATGGTGTGGAGCGCGGAAAATATATCTCGCTCCCAGGCTCTGCGTTGGAGTGTCAAACCGGGCGCTCCGCGCCCACCCCTGCACGGCTGCCTGCCAGTTGACGGGTGTGATTAAGCAGGAAAGGCGGGGTGGGTGAACCACTGAAAGAGACTGAAACGCTGAACGCAAACCCTTCTGCGCTTCATTGAAACTCAGCGCCTCAGTGGTTCAAACCATCGAATCGCAGCATTTGTAACCCGGCGGTGACACCACCCGTGTATGCTGGTGTTATCATCAAATCACCAGCGCTGGACCCTAAAAATGGCGGGTAAAAAATGGAAAATAACTCTTCTCCCAATATCACTTCATTCGTAATCCGTTTCGTACAGGACGGCGACCGCCTCGCCCAGGGCAGCGCGCCTTATCGCGGCGCCATCCGCCATGTGCAGACGGACGAAGAGATCTCCTTCACACGCTGGCAGGATGCCGTCGACTTTATCCGGCGCTTTGTGCCGCTCGACGGCGAGGGAATCACCCCGCCCGGTCCATAACCAAACGACGAAACAGGAGGCAGTAGATTGGAGCGCTTCGTTCAAATTCTCTCCACCGGCAGCTATGTGCCCGACCGCGTAATCACCAACCAGGAGATGGACGAGATCATCGGCGAGCCGGTAGCCCAGTGGCTGGTCGAAAACGTGGGCATCTGCGAACGGCGCATCATGTCGCCAGACCAGACCACCTCCGACCTGGTGGTGGAGGCGGCACAGAAAGCTCTAGAGCGGGCCGGGGTGCGCGCTGAAGAACTGGACCTGATCATCGTCTCCACCGACACGCCCGACTATCTCTCCCCGGGCACCTCGGTGGTCGTACAGCATAAACTGGGCGCCGGAAAAGCCGGCGCGTATGACATCAACAGCGCCTGCGCCGGCTGGGTCACCGCACTGGACCAGGGGGCGCGCTACCTGCTGACCGAACCGGAGGCCCGCTATGTGCTGGTCGCCGGGGGCTACGGCATGTCGCGCTTTATCGACTGGAGCGACAAACGCACCGCCACGCTGTTCGCCGACGGCGCCGGCGCGGCACTGCTCTCCACCGGCGATAAACCGGGCTTCTTATCCAGCGCCTTCATGGCGCGCGGCGAATATCACGACGCCCTGGGCATCTACGGCGGGGGCGCTTACCGGCCTTCCACGCCCGAAAATATCGCCGAGTTCGGCCCGCCCCGGGTGCAGTTTGTGCGCAAGTTCCCCAGAACCTTCAACACCGAACACTGGCCGGTGCTCATCGAGAATGCCCTGAAAAAGGCCAATCTGACGGTTGAAGACGTCGATTTATTCCTCTTCACACAGCTTAACCTGCGCACCATCGAAGCCATGATGGAGCTGCTCGGCCAGCCGCTCGAGAAAACCCATTGGGTCATGGACAAATGGGGCTATACGGGCTCTCCCTGCGTGGTGATGGCCCTGGATGACGCCATCCAGCAGGGGCGCGGCCCGCAGCCCGAACAGATCGTTCTTTTCTGCGCCAGCGGCGGCGGCATCACCATGGCCGCCTCGGTATGGCGCTGGACGGTGTAGCCATGTACATTGGAGATTACCTGGGTCGACGCGAACTCTACACCCCTGAACGCCTGGCGATCGTTGATGCCGGCAAACAGCCCGAGCTGCGCCTGACGTACCGCCAGATGAATGCCCGCGCCAACCGCCTCGCGAACTGGCTGCGCTCCGCCGCCGGGATCCGCAAAGGCGACCGGGTCGCTATCCTGGCGCGCGATGGGGTTGAACACCTGGACCTGTTCTTCGCCTGCAGCAAGCTGGGAGCAGTGCACACGGCACTCAACTGGCGGCTGCACCCCCACGAACTGGCTGAAATCGCCGCACAGGTCACCCCACGCCTGCTGTTCTTCTCCGCCGATTTCACCGCCAGCGCCGCGGCCCTGCAGGACCTGCTCTCCGAAACACCGCACGCGGTGGAAGGCTACATTCACCTGGAAGGGCCGGGCATCCCGGGCAGCCTGGCCTATGATAGCCTGCTGGCAAACAGCTCAGAAGACCCGGTGACGGAAGAGTCGGTGGACGAGGAGCACACGGCAGCGCTGCTGTTCACCGGCGGCACCACCGGGCAGCCGAGAGCGGCGCAGATCTCGCACCGCATGATCGCCTGGAATACACTCAACACCGTCATCCACGATCTCACGCACAACGACATCTACCTGAACGTATTTCCGATGTTCCACACCGGCGGGTTGTTCGTCTACACCCTGCCGCAGGTCATCCTGGGCGGCACGACGATCTTCCTGCGCCAGTTCGAACCTGCAAGGGTGCTGGAACTGATCGAACGCGAGCGTGTCAGCGTGTTCGCCGCCGTGCCCACCATGTACCAGATGCTCACCCAGGCGCCTAACTGGGCGCAGGCCGACCTGTCCTCGCTGCGCTTCTGCACCTCCGGCGGTGCGCCCCTGCCCGTGCCTCTGGTTGAGCAGTACACGCGTGAGAAAGGGATCCGCTTTAAGCAGGGCTTTGGGATGACCGAGTTCGGTCCGGGCATCTTCGCCCTGGCGCCCGAAGATGCCATCCGCAAAGCGGGCTCGATCGGGCGGCCCAATTTCTACGTTGAAGCACGCATCATGGACGATGACGGCTGCTTTATGGGCCCTGATGAAGAGGGAGAGCTGGTGCTGCGCGGGCCGTCATTCAGCTCCGGATACTTCAACCAGCCGGAGGCCAGCGCGGCCGCGGTGGACGAAAAAGGATATTTTCACACCGGCGATATCGCCCGTTACGATCGCGAAGGGTATTTCTATATTGTCGATCGCAAGAAAGACATGTTTATCAGCGGCGGAGAGAACGTCTACCCGGCGGAGGTCGAGCGCGTGCTCTATGCGCACCCGGACGTACACATGTGCGCCGTGATCGGCGTCCCCGATGAGCGCTGGGGCGAGGTCGGGCTGGCCTGCGTGGTGCTCAAGCCCGGCGCCGAGGCCAGCGAAGCCGAACTGCTCGATTTCCTCTCCGCCCGCCTGGCGCGCTTCAAAGTGCCCCGCCGCGTGGTCTTTCTCGAGCAGCTTCCAATCTCGGCTGCAGGTAAAATATTGAAGCGCGAACTGCGCGCCCAATATCTTCAGTCGTGAGAGGAAGCAGCGCAAACGTTGAGCCGCTACAAACATATCTACTATCCGGAAAGCCGGGTCGGTGGGTTCAGCAATGTCGATGGCACCCTGGTGTTCTACAACCGGGTCAACGCCCTGCTGCGGCCCGATTCGGTCGTGGTCGACGCCGGCTGCGGCCGGGGAGCCTATGGAGAAGACCCGATCGCCTACCGGCGCCAGGTGCGCATCTTAAAGGGCAAAGTGCAGCGTGTGATCGGGATCGACGTGGATCTGGCCGGCCAGGCCAATCCGTATATCGATGAATTTCGCCGCATCGAAGGGGAGCGCTGGCCGGTGGAAGACGGTGAGGCCGACCTGTGCCTTGCCGATAACGTCCTGGAGCATATCGACGACCCGCAGCATTTCTTTGCCGAATGCAGCCGGATCCTCAAACCGGGCGGCTATCTTTGCATCCGCACTCCTAACGTGCTGAGCTACTTCGGCCTGATCTCGCGCCTGGTCCCCAACCGGCAGCATGTCGCCGTGCTGCGGCACGCCAAGGATCGTGTGAAGGAAGAGGACACCTTCCCAACGGTCTACCGCTGCAACACCCTGCGCCAGGTGCGCCGCAGCCTGGAGCAGCACGGCTTTGAACCCCTCGTTTACGGGTACGACGCCGAGCCTTCTTACCTGTCATTCTCTCGCTTTGTTTATTTTCTGGGGGTGCTGCACCAGCGCTATGCCCCCCAGATGTTTAAAGTGGGCATCCATGCCTTTGGCCGTAAAAAAGAAGGATCATGATCAGGAGGAAAAAACATGTCCAGCGTCCCCACCCTGCCCGGAATTAAATCCCAGATGGTGCAGACACCTCGCCTGCGCATGCATGTGCTGTCCTGCGGACCGCAGGATGGTGAAGCAGTGATCTTCATCCACGGCAACGCTTCTTCATCAACGTTCTGGGAGGAGATCATGCTCAAACTGCCGGCCGGCTTCCGCGCCCTGGCCCCCGACCTGCGCGGCTACGGCGACACTGAAGACCTGCCGATCGACGCAACCCGCGGCCTGTGCGACTGGGCCGATGACATCATCAGCCTGACGCAGACGCTTGGCATCGAGCGCTACCATGCTGTCGGGCACTCCCTGGGCGGTATGCTGCTCTTCACCCTGGTGGGGATGGACGCCGGGCGCATCCGCTCGGTGACTCTGGTCAACCCCGGATCGCCCTTCGGCTTCGGCGGCACGAAGGATGAGAAGGGCACCCCCTGCTACCCCGATTTCGCCGGTTCCGGGGGTGGTGTGGTCAACCCCGAGTTCGCCCGCCGCATTTCCATCGGCGACCGCAGCGAGGAGGATCCCCAGGCCAGCCCGCGTGTGGTGATGAACAGCTTCTACTGGAAGCCCCCCTTCCGCCCGGCCCGTGAGGAAGACCTGCTCTCCTCGCTGCTCACCGAGAAGATCGGGCCGGAGCGCTACCCCGGCGACTCCGTCCCCTCGGAGAACTGGCCCAACGTGGCGCCCGGCAAATTCGGGCCGATCAACGCCTCCTCGCCCAAGTATGTGGGCGACAGCGTGGACCGCTTCCTCGCAGCTGCACCAAAGCCGCCTATCCTGTGGGTGCGCGGCGATTCCGACCAGATCGTGGGCGACAACTCCCTGTTCGATCTGGGCACCCTGGGTTCGCTCGGCTTTGTCCCCGGCTGGCCCGGTGCGGATGTCTTCCCGCCCCAGCCCATGCTCGCCCAGACCCGCTACGTGCTCGAGAACTACCAGGCCGGCGGCGGCTGGTACCGGGAAGTCGTGATCGCCGATACCGGCCATACCCCCTATATCGAGAAGCCGGAAGAATTCATGCAGGTCTTCGGACCCTTCCTGGAGTCCAACCGCTGACCGGATGGTTAGCGCTGTATGGTAACCAGACCGCTTTACAGCCGGTAACTTCATGGTTACCGGCTGCTGTTAAACTGGGACCGCTGCATATAAGAAAATCCCCGCTGCGGTGGGGAACCCTGCGAATTACAGGATGCGAATCATGGAGAAAACACACAGGAGGATCGCATGCGCTTACAGGATCGAGTAGCGCTGATCACGGGCGGCGCAGCTGGCATCGGGGCCGCTACCGCCCGGCGCTTTGCCGAAGAAGGGGCTGTGGTTGTCATCTGCGACGTGAACGAAGCCGGGGAGCAGGTCGCCAAAGAGCTGGGCGGGCAGGCCTGCTTCTACAAAGTAAACGTCGCCGAGCGAAAAGAGGTGGATGCCTGGGTACAGGAGGTGGTGGGGCGCTTTGGCCGCATCGATATCCTGGTGAACAACGCCGGCGTGCTGCGCGACGCCGCCTTCATCAAGATGCAGGACGGAGAGCTGGTCAAACAGATGGCCGAGGCGGACTTCGACCTGGTGATCTCGGTCAACCTCAAAGGGGTGTTCAACTGCACCCAGGCTGTGGCGCCGGTCATGGCGCGCCAGGGCGGCGGGGTGATCCTCAACGCTTCATCGGTCGTCGGCATCGATGGCAACTTTGGCCAGACGAACTACGTCGCCAGCAAGGCCGGGGTGATCGGCATGACCAAGGTGTGGGCGCGTGAGCTCGGCCGCTACCAGATCCGCGTCAACGCCGTGGCCCCCGGCTTCACCGCCACCGAGATGGTGGCCTCAATGCCGGAAGCCATCCGTGAGGGCCTGGCCGCCCGCACACCCCTGCGGCGCCTGGGTTCGCCGCGCGATATCGCCAATGCTTATCTCTTCCTGGCCTCCGATGAAGCCAGCTTTATCACCGGCGAGGTGCTGCGCGTGGATGGCGGCATCGTCGTCGGGACTTAGCGAGGCTGGCGGTGATGCCCGGGTAAGCCCTGGTCCCGTTTGACCGGAATATCTGCGGCTTGAGGAGGGATCGCATGATCGCTGGTCCAGAAAATGTCCTTCCGCAGTACCATCAGGATGTGAGCATGCACGCTGCTGGACTGCTCACCCGCCGCGCCGGACTGACACCCGACCGGGAGGCACTGTATGAACTGCACACCGGCCGTCGTTTTACCTATGGGCAGTTGAACGCCCGCGCCAACCGGCTGGCGAACTTCTTACGCCTCAATCTTGGCCTGCAAAAAGGCGACCGGGTTTCGATTCTGGACAGCAACAGCGTGGTCTACGTCGACCTGCTTTACGCCCTGGGGAAAATCGGCGCCATCTTCGCCCCGCTCAACTGGCGTCTGACCGTGCACGAACTGGCCTACATCGCCGCGGACTGCCGGCCCCGGGTGCTCTTCTACGGGCCAGAATATACACAGACCGCAAGAGACCTGCGCGCGCAGGTGGATATCGAGCACTGCATCTCGCTCGATCAATACGAAGACCTGCTTGCTCAGTCCTCTCCCGCAGAACCGGAGCTGCCTCCCCTGCAGGCCGGCGACCCGTACTGCATCCTGTACACGTCGGGCACCACCGGCAGGCCCAAAGGCGCGGTGATTCCCCACCGTCAGGTGCTGTGGAACTGCATCAACACCATGATCAGCTGGGGGTTGAGCGAATCCGACGTCGCCCCTGTGCTCACCCCCATGTTCCATGCCGGCGGTCTGTTCATCTTCCTCACCCCGCTGTTCTACGCCGGCGGGCGCATCGTGCTGGCGCGCAGCTTCGACCCGGAAGAATCGCTGCGGGTGATCGAAGCAGAGGGATGCACCGTTGTGCTGGGCGTCCCGACTCTGTTCCAGATCTGGATGAACTCGCCCTCCTTCCCCACGGTAGATTTCAGCAAGGTGCGCTTCTTCATCAGCGGCGGCGCACCCTGCCCGGTATCGCTCATGAAGACCTGGCGCGAACGCAAGGGCGTGGTCTTCCGCCAGGGATACGGCCTGACCGAGGTGGGCGTCAACTGCTTCAGCATGACCGATGAGGAGTCGGTCCGCAAGACCGGCTCGGTGGGCAAACCGGTCTTCCACAGCTGGATGCGCCTGGTGGACGCAGAAGGGCGCGACGTGCCCCCGGGGGAGACGGGGGAGCTGCTCATCGCCGGGCCGCACGTATGCTCGGGCTACTGGGGGGACCCCGAAGCCACGGCCGCAGCGCTGGAATACCAGGAGGGCTTTCCCTGGCCCTGGTTCCACACCGGCGATATGGGCAGGCAGGACGAAGAGGGATTTTTTTACATCGCCGGGCGTTATAAAGACATGATCATCAGCGGGGGGGAGAACATTTACGCCGCCGAGGTGGAAGCCGTGTTCCGCGAGCACCCCGCCGTGAGCGACGCCGCCCTGATCGGCATCCCGGATGAAAAATGGGGCGAGGTGGGGCTGATGGTGGTGGTGCTGAAGGACGGTCAGCACATCGAGGCCACCGAGCTGCAGGATTTCTGCGCCCAGCGGCTGGCGCGCTATAAGATTCCGAAGCGGGTGGAATTCAGAGATGCCCTGCCCTATTCGCCGTACGGCAAGGTGATGAAAGCCGAGCTGCGCCGCGAGTATTCATCCGGTGCGGAGGATGGGACAGTAGATGAGAAAGATGGCGAACCGGTATAAAAACCGGCGTGCATCCGCGAGAGCAGCAGCCGCGATGCGCAGCATCACCCGTGACCCCATACATCCTGGAAGAAGAGGGCATCCCCACGCTGCCCCACTCACAAGAGCAGGTTTTTCATGCAGGGCTCAGGGAACTGGCTCCGGGCGATGCCGTCTCCCACGCGTCAGGGGGCCCGGCGCGTTGGGAGCAGACCTGAATCTATCCTGACCGTCACCCGGGGATGAAAAACGGATCTTGCCGCAGCGCCGTGCCCTGAGGGCAAATGTTCTTGCTCTGGAACCTGTGAGAGCATGGCGGTTTGCGTTATGGAGCGTGTCGATGTTCTCGAGAGTCCTGCAGCGGCACAGCAGTGGAGAGGGAAAGCAGCCCGGTCAAAAAGGTTTGCTGTTACCGAAGTCTGCCATGTCAGGAGTAAGCCGTGCCCGCACCGCAGGGATCGAGTGGGCTGTGGTCAGCGGGCACGGCTGCTCCTGGGACAGGGCTTTCTGGCTCAGGAGCATTCAATCACAGGAGCGGTCAGCAGCCGGCCCTTGCCGTGCCGTTACAGGTGGATTGGGAAGGGCGTCGAGAGCAGTGAAAACTGGCCAGCCAGAGAATGCTCCTATAAAAAACCTGCCGCTGCAAGGGGAGTTAAAGGGGGTCCATTGAACCTCTGAATCAGGGGACACAGAGAGCGCGGATGGATTGGCGCTCCACATCCGAATGCGGGGTAAAAGGCCAGCCGCTCAGACTGCCTCTCTGGCACAGGCAGGCACATTGAACGGCAAGATTCGTATGGTCACTCGAATTGTGCCTGCTGGCGCAGCAAACGCCCCAGTGTAAAACACAGGAGATACCTCAAATGCCCGTCATCCAGGCCAATGGAATCGAAATCGGTTATGAAATCCACGGATCAGGCCAACCCCTGGTGCTCATCGCCGGGATCGGGTATGACCGCTGGATGTGGCGGCGCATGATCCCCGGCCTGGCCGCTCACTTCCGGGTGATCGCCTTTGACAACCGCGGCGTTGGCGAGAGCAGCCGCCCGCCGGGCCCGTACTCCGCCGAGATGATGGCCTCCGACACCGCCGGGTTGATCGAAGCCCTGGATCTGGGGCCGGCCGCTGTGATGGGGCACTCTATGGGCGGGTTCATCGCCCAGGCCCTGGTGCTCAGCCGGCCCGACCTGGTGCGCGCGCTGGTGCTCTCGGCCACTAACTTCGGCGGGCCGCGCCACGTGCCCGTCACACCCGCCGCGCTGCAGGTGCTTACCGACCTCTCCCTGGATCCTGTCGAACGCTTTCGCCGCGGTCTGGCGGTGAGCTGTGCCCCCGGATTTGCCGAAGCCAACCCGGACCTGATCGAAGAGTGGGTGGCGTACCGGTTGAACAACCCCATCCACCCCGACCACTACCAGGCCCAGCTCGCGGTGGGACTGGGCCTGCTTGACGAAGAAGCCAGCTTTGAAAAACGCCTTCCCCAGGTCCGCCAGCCCACGCTGATCCTGTTCGGGGCGCACGATCAGGTGGTGCCGCCGGCCAACGCCGGACTGCTCCAGCGCCAGATCCCCAACAGCCAGGTGCACATCCTCCCGGACGCCGGTCACTTCTTCCCGATCGAGGCACCCGGCGCCGCAGTCGAGGCCGTGGTCCGCTTTCTACAGCGCGTTGAAAGCAGCAGTCTGTAACCAGGCCGTAACCTGCATCGGATATGCTGGGACAATGGGGAAACTCGAACCGTCCATCCAAACTGGCAGGAGGAGGTAAACATGAACGTAAAGCGTTTGCCCTGGCTGGTGTTCACACTGCTTATGGTGCTTGCGCTGGTCCTGAGCGCCTGTGGTGGGGGCGAGGCGCCGCCGGATACCGGTGAACAGCCAACGGAGGCCGTCTCGCAGCCCACGGAGGCCGTAGAAGTTCCCACCGAACCGGAAGAGGAACCCACGGAAGCCATGGAAGAACCCACCGAAGAAATGGAAGAGACCGAAGCGGTGGTCGAAGCAGCCGGTGAACCTCTCAAGATCGGTGTGCTCTCCGACCTCACCGGTGCGCTGGCGCTCTTCGGCAATGAGATGTGGAACGGTCTGCAAATTGGTTTCGATTACGCCACGGACGGCAGCATGGTCGTCGCCGGGCGGCCCATCGAGCTGATCATCCGCGACGACACCAGCGATGTCGAAGCCGGTACTGCGGCCGCCCGCGAGCTCATCGAGGCCGAAGGCGTGGAGATCCTGATCGGCAACGCCAGCTCGGGTGTCGCTGCTCAGGTGCAGCAGATCGCCGATGAGAACGGCGTGCTCTACTTCGCCGCTCCCGCCGCTGCCCACGATATCGTCGGCGCCAACTGGAACCAGCACACCTTCCGCATCTGCCGCGACTCGGCCCAGGACGCCTCCACCATTGCCGGCTGGGCGATCAACAACCTCGGCAGCCGCTACCTGATCCTGGCGGAAGATTATGCCTTCGGCCAGGACACAGCCGCCGCCTTCCAGGCTGTGTTCGGGGCCATGGGTGCCGAGTTCCTGACCGAACAGCCCATTTTCGCCCCCTCCGACACCACAGACTTCACCCCCTACATCCAGCAGATCCTGCAGGCAGAACCCGACGGGCTGATCCTGATCTGGGCTTCGAACACCTCCGCCCAGATCCTGTTCGACCAGCTCACCACCCAGGGCGTGACCGGCAACATTCCCTTCATCACCGGCTTTTCTTCCAATGACCTGACCCGCCTGCTCGATCCCGGTATGGCCGGATCGGTCGGCCTGATCGTCTATCACTACACCCTGCCGCAGACCGAGGCCAACGATTACCTGACCGAGCAGTACATCGAGCGCTTCGAGGGCCCACCCGATCTGTTCAGCGAGTGCGGTTTCGCCACGGCGCAGGCGGTCGTGCAGGCGCTCGAGGAGACCGGCGGTGACACCAGCCCGGAGGCCATGATCCCCGTGCTGGAAGGGATGACCTTCGAAGGTCCAAAGGGCACCTATAACATCCGTGCGGGCGACCACCAGGCTCTGGCCCCCATGTACGTGGTACGCCTGGTGAACGTCGACGATCCTGAAGACCGCTTCTTTGAGCTGGTCGACGAGGTCTCCGCGGAGGAGTCCGCGCCGCCCTGCGACAGCCCGAACTGCGAATAACCTGACGAACTACCACAGGGCCAGGGCAGGGTGGACCTGGCCCTGGCCCCCCTTTACTGGAGCTCGATCTGTGAGCGGTATTGTCACTGGAAACGGCAGCTCAATCCTCGAAACCCACGCCCTCACCCGCCATTTTGGCGGGTTGAAAGCCGTTGAAGGCGTCGACTTTCGCCTGCAGGAGGGCAGTTTTCATTCCATCATCGGACCGAACGGCGCCGGGAAAACCACATTCCTCAATCTGATCAGCGGCGCGTTGAAACCCAGCCGCGGCCGGGTGGTCTTCCGCGGCCGCGACATTACCCACCTGCCGGCCCACCGCTATGCGCACCTGGGCATTGGCCGCTCCTTTCAAATTACCAACCTGTTCCCCTCGCTGACGGTGCTGGAAAATGTGCGCCTGGCCGCTCAGGCTGTGGGAAATCACGGCTTCGGCCTGTTCAACCACCGCAGCCACCGGGTTTACGAGCAGCGCGCGCTGGATGTGCTGGAGCAGGTCGGGCTCAGCGCGGCCGCCGGCCAGCCAGTGCAGGCGCTGCCGCACGGCGACAAACGCCGCCTGGAGCTGGCCATGCTGCTGGCTCAGGACCCTGATGTGCTGCTGCTGGACGAACCCACAGCCGGCCTGGCCACCGAGCAGGTCCCTGCCTTTATGAGCCTGGTCAAAGAGCTCGGCCAACAGGGGCAGAAGACGGTCGTGCTGGTGGAGCACAATATGAGCGTGGTGATGAGCCTGTCGGACCGCATTTCGGTCATGCACCAGGGCGAGCTGCTGGCTGAGGGCTCACCGGGTGAAATCGCCGCCAATGAGACGGTGCAGAACGCCTATCTGGGCACCCTGTACGATGACCTGGATCCACAGAACGGCAGGGGTTGAAGCGAGCACGTTTGTGATGAGCACAATTCTGGAACTACAGGATCTTCACCCCTTTATTGGCCAGTACCACATCCTGCAGGGCGTGGACCTGGCGGTGGGCGAGGGCAGTGTGATGGTCCTGCTGGGGCGCAACGGGGCCGGAAAAACCACCACGCTGCGCAGCATACTCGGCCTGTGGCAGCCAGCCCGCGGCCGGGTGGTCTTTCGGGGCCAGGTGCTGAATGGCTGCCCGCCGCACGAGATCGCCCGGCGCGGCATCGGTTATGTCCCCGAGTACCGCGCCATCTTCCGCCAGCTTACGGTGGAGGAGAACCTGAAAATCGCCGAGCGGCGCAAAGGCCAGCTCGCCGCACGTAAGAAAATGATCTTTGAGCTCTTCCCCGACCTCGAGAAGCTGTATTACTGGCCGGGCGGGCAGCTCTCGGGTGGCCAGCAGCAGATGCTGGCTATCGCCCGGGCGCTGGTGGCCGAAAACAGCCTGCTGCTGATCGACGAACCCAGCGAAGGCCTGGCACCCGTGCTCATCGAGCAGGTTATGGAAGCCATCCGCCAGCTGCGCGGCCATACCACCGTGCTGCTGGTGGAGCAGAACTTCCGGGTCGCCAGCCGCCTGGGTGACTTCTATACGCTGATTGAGGACGGCCGCACCGTGCACAGCGGCCGCATGGCCGATCTGGCCGCCGATCAGGCCCTGGTCCAGCGCTACCTGGGGGCAGCCTAGGAGGCAGACGATGACCACGACCACCGGAACTATTTATCGCTCTTCAGCCACACGCCGCTCGCTGCTCATCTCAGCCGCATTCATCGCCGCGCTGCTGCTGGCCAACCTGCTGCTCTTCAACCCTGGCCAGATGGGGGTTGTGCTGCTTTCTGGCCTGTACCAGGGCATGCTCTTCTTCCTGGTTGCCGCTGGTTTTTCCATTGTGTTCGGCCTGCTGGATGTGCTCAACCTTGCGCAGGGCTCGTTCTTCATGCTCGGCGCTTACATGGGCTTCTTCGTCTACGGCGCGCTGCCGCCGGGTACGCCCATCCCGGTCCGCTTTGTCTGCGCCCTGATCGCGGCTGCCGCCGGCGGCGGCCTGCTGGGCGCGCTGGTCGAGCGCGCGTTGATCCGCCCGCTGTATGCCCGGCCGGTGTTTCAGATCGTGCTCACCTTCGGCCTGGCGATCGTCTTTACCGAGATCATCCGCACCATCTACGGCCCGGCAGGCCTGATCCCCGTGCAGCCCCCTGCTGTGCTGGACACCACCTTCCCTGTCTTCGGCGCGCGCTTCGAGACGTACCGCCTGTTCATCATCATCACCGGGGCAGTGCTGATGGCCGGGGTTCTGTTCCTGCTGCGCCGCACCCGCCTGGGCATCATCATTCGCGCTGGCGTGCAGGACCGTGAGATGGTGCAGACCCTGGGCATCCCCATCGGGCGCATCTTCACGCTGGTCTTCGCGCTGGGCTGCGCCGTGGCCGCCTTCGGCGGCATGGTCGCCGCGCCCTATCTG
>JAAYXE010000142.1 GCA_012516075.1 Chloroflexota bacterium
CCACGGGACCGGCTTACGCAGCCGGCATGGAGAATCGTTTGGGCCGGCTTGCGCCGGGTTATCTGGCAGACCTGGTTGTACGGGCGACGGACCCATTCAACTGCGACCCCCCGGAGATCTACCACATCCGTCCCCGGGCGACGATGGTGGGCGGAGAGTGGGTCTACCAGCAGAATTAAAAAAGGGATGGGCCCCGGGCTCATCCCTTTTTCGTTTTAAGGGGGAACAGAAGGGTCAGGGCAGACGGCTCGCCGTTTCGTTGAAGAAAGGCCTGACTTCGACCAGCTCACCGGTGACTACCAGACGCTTCTGATACATCCGTTCTTCCTGATCCCACTGTGTACAGGTGATCAGAGTCAGCAGCGGCTCATTACTCTGTTGTATGGGGGAAACATCGCTGACATCCACCTCTTGAGATGATCGCACCCGGTAGGTATAGATGTTTTTCTCAGTGTAAACGATGACTTCCTGACCAGGCTGGAGCTGGTCGAGATTGCGGAAAGGACCATCGGAACCGTCCCGCAGGGTGACGTGCCCGGCCAGCGAGGTGTTGCCGCCCAGGCCCGGCCAGGAGGTATCACCCATCCAGGCGACCTCTTGCTGTAACCCGGCGATCAGCCATGTATAGCCGTCGAAGGGCACATACTTGACCACCGTATCCACGCCCAGTATGGGGATCACGATGCGGTTAACCGGGCTCGTGTCCACCACAATCTGGCCATCTTCGCCCGGAGTGGGCTGGATCGACGGCGTGGGGATAGGATAATCGGGAAGGGTCTCAGGCTCGGGCGTGGATGTAGGCCAGTAGATGGGCAGCGAGGCGGCATCATCGGTGGGCAGAATCAGGGAGCGTGGCTCTTCACTGGGTGCAGCAGGTGTTCCGGCGATCAGATCCGCCAGCTCACCCCCACCAGGAACATCCCGGTTCAACCCCCAGGCTCCCAGGCCAAAGAGCAGGCCGGCCATGAGCAAGATCGCACCCGTGCGCAGGTACCAGCCCGCCCATGCGGGCTGCTTCGTCCTTGCCCAGCGGCTAAGCAGCAGGAGTGCGGCCCCGGACAGGGCGAGCAAAACGGCGACCAGTGTGAATGCAACCAGGAAGGGAGGCGGGCCAGAAGGCTGCTGAATTTCCATGAAGCCGGTGCCCGGTAAGGTTGTGCCGCCCAGGATGCGCACGGAGACGCTGTTCGAAGTGACGGTGCGCGTCCCGTTGAAGGTATACGTCAGTACCGCAGATGTCGATTCGGTGGTTGTGGAAGTGGCGCTGTTGTTCACCGTGGTCACGATGGTGATGCGCACATCCTCGCCTGCTTCGAGCGTGTTGAGGTTGGCCGTGAAGGAGCGGCCGGAGATCGAGTAGGAGCCGGCATTGGAAGGAGAGATGCTGATCGAACGGATGTCGAGAAAGTTTGAGTAGGTGTCGGTAACGCGCACGCTGGTGGCGTCGGCGTTACCTTCGTTGGATATGTCCAGGGTGAAGGTGACATTCTGCCCGGGACGCGCTTCGGTAGGGCTGACCGAGTAATCCACCTCGATATCGGGGGTGACTGTGCCGGTGATCGTAGGTGTGAGCGATGGGGTCGGGGTAGGCGGCGTCCCGGTGATAGTAGGTGAGGGTGTGACGGTAGGACCGCCCTGAATGGCAGTTACGTCGAGAAAACGTCCGTCAACATAGTCCAGATCCTGGTAATAGAAATCACCAGCTCCCGAGGTACCGGCGCTGTCCACGTAACCATAGACTTGATTGATTAATCGCGTCTCACCGGTGCCGACTACTTGTACGGTAAAGGTGACTGAAGAACTGCCTCCTACCACCCGGGAAGAATCGTTACAGGTAAAGCTGTCGTCATCCTCATCATAGTTCCAACCGCAGGCATCCGCATAGAACTGATCATCATTCATATTTTGCGGCGCCGTCTCATGCACTGCATGGATGCCGATAATTCGAAAGATGGAGGGATCAAAAAAGACCTGGTGTACCAGCTGGTTGTAATCCGCGGAGATCGGGCCGCTGTGGATGGTATAAGCTACAGTCTGCCCTACCTCTACGACATCAGGGCCGCTAACGTCGGGGGCCGGCGCATGTACACCACTTGCTGGATCACGCTGCTGAAAAGGAACCACGAGGAGTTTTTGTTCAACGGATGGTCTGTCATCCGCATCGACGCCATCCGCAGTGACCTCCAGACTGAAGGTGCGGGTTTCATCGATGGATGCAGAATCGCGAGCAACTCTGACCTGAATTGGCAGTATCCAGCAGGGCTCTGGCGGCAGGGTTCCGAGGGGAACAATCACGGTAGATGGGGTCGAGTTATCGGAAGTGACCAGTTGAATGGCCGAGTCCCCATACCCATCTTCCCATGTGAATGTTACACGCAGGTTCGGTAGAGGGTCATTGGTCAAATTGCAGATGCGCGCGGCAACCACATAAGTGTTCGGGCTGTTCGACAGATCGTCCTCGTCCAACCCCAGGATATTCCAGGTAATCAGTTCGAGTAATAAGGGGGTATCCTGTCCACGAACAGGCCGGGGCTGAAAGAACAGCCCGGAGGCCAGCACCACAACGGCGATCAGGAGCAGGACGCGCCAGAGGAATGTCCTACCCCCCAACCCAGCTTCGTGGGAATTGTCAGGTGTCATGGCTTATCCCCTCCAGGAAACGGTTTGGTGTGATGATGGGCCTGCTGCTGGCCGGTCCGCTGCGATTATATCACCGCACGGCGGTTCTCCTGCGGGCAGGAGGCATGCGGTTGGCTGTGGGATGGAACAGCTCGCGAAGGTCCGCCGCTCAGACGCGCAGGCGGCGAACATCACCATCGCGGCGGGTGACGCCGGCGGCATCGAGATGTTCGAGCAGAGCCAGAACATAACGCCGGCTGGTGTTGAAGTGATCACGCACCTCGGCCGCGGTCACCTGCCCGCGCGCCTGGATCAGGCTGCGCACCTCAGCCACCATATGCTCGTAATCGGAATGGCGGAAGGCCACATCGGGAGCCACGGAAACCAGGTAGCCCAGGTCCAGCAGGGCAGCGAAGAGGTCTTCGCCGACCTCCGCCTGGCATTCTTTCACCGTGGGTGGAGAATAGGGAGATGCCGCGAAGCGCGACAGCAGCCGGTCGACAGCCTGCTGCTGCTGGGGAGAAAAGCGGACGGTATGAGCGGGGCGATGAATGAGCGGGCCGGTTTCAATCAATTCACCGGCAGCAACCAGGCGGCGCAGCGTCAGGTTGAACAGGCGCGCATCGCCCCGCAGCAGGCTTTTCATGCGGCTTTTGAGCTCTTCGCGCGGCATACCGCGGCGCAGCGGCTGGCTGCGGTGGTAGTTCTCCACTTCATGAAGCATCTGCGAAGTAATTCTTTCCCAGAAACCGCGGCTGGTGACCAGATCCTGCGACCGGGGCACGGCCTGCTCCATTCCTGCAGGCTCAACCGGTTCGAGTGATATGAGCAGACCGCTGTGCAGCAATTCTGAGATGGCCTGTTCCACGCTGCCGGCATCCAGGTTAGAGCTTACGACTACATCCTTGAGGAGGGCTGCACCGGCGGCGAGCAGCGCCTGCAGCAGCACATCAGCAGGCGAGCCCTGGCTGAGGGCTTTCAGGCGCTTCAGGGTATCTTCTGAAAAGCGCTTATGCCGGCGGCCGGGATGAGGATCGACCACGGAACCCCCGCCAAGAGTCTCACCAGGGGAAGGACGGCGGAGGATGTAGCGGTCACCGCGAGTGGCAACGACCGGCTCGGAAAGCTCTAACTGCAACCAGCCGGTTTCACCGGGCCGCAGTTCTTCTGTCCCCAGCAGGCGAAGGCGGGCCAGCACTTCGGCGGCACCGAGATAGAATTTCACCTCCATATTGTGTTTGATCGAAGTGCTGGCGTCCGGGAGCAGGCGAAAACTGACATCCACGCGGCGTGTTGGCTGGTAATCGCCGGGATGGGCGACAACGTAACCGCGCCGGATCTGTTCCAGAGGTATTCCGGAGATGTTAACAGCAGTACGCCGGCCGGGACCGGCGAAATCTTCTTTGCGTTTATGAGTCTGCAGGCCGCGGACGCGCCCGCGCAGACCGAGGGGCAGCACCTCGATCTCGTCGCCCACGCGCAGCGTGCCGTCCTGCAATGTGCCGGTGACCACAGTGCCAAAACCGGCGATGGTGAAGGCGCGGTCGATGGGCATCCGGGGGCGGCCAAAATCCACCCGGGGAGGTCGATCTTTCAAACAGGTGCTCAGGGCTTCCAGAAGCTGTGGCAACCCGCGGCCGGTGCGGGCAGAAACACGCAGGATGGGGGCGTTCTCCAGAACGCTCCCGGTCAGCACCTGCTGCAGGTCGGATTCCACCAGATCGAGCCACTCTTCGTCATCCACCAGGTCCACCTTTGTTAAAGCAACCACGCCACCCTGAATCTGAAGCAGGTCCAGGATGGCGAGGTGCTCGCGGGTCTGCGGCATAACGCCTTCATCGGCGGCTACCACGAACAGGGCAGCATCAATACCGCCCACGCCGGCCAGCATGTTCTCGATAAAGTCGCGATGCCCGGGTACATCGATGATCCCGACTTCCTCTCCTGTGGAACTGCCTTCCACAGGAGGGAGCTTTAGCCAGGCAAAGCCCAGATCGATGGTCATCTCCCGTTCCTGTTCCTCTTTGAGGCGGTCGGGATGAGTGCCGGTCAGAGCCTGGATGAGGGTCGATTTACCGTGGTCAACGTGACCAGCAGTTCCGATCACGCGCATGCGACCGTCGCGGCCTCCATCAAGAGCGTACCCGGCCGATCGAGTTCTCGTATGAAGCGACCCATTCGTGGGTGACCGCCAGAAGCGACTGCAGACGTTTTTCGGTCTGTTCGTTCATCTGCTGCAGGACATCCATAATCTCCTGCAAGCGATCTTCCAGGAGGGTCACGCGATCGGCCAGCTTCTCGTACTGGCGCGCGGCTTCACCACGCTGCTCTTCGAGCGAGAGAGTGTAGTTGGTCCAGCGTTTCTGATCGTCCGCTTTGAAAGTGACCCATTCCTGGCGGAAGCGCTCTTCGCTCAGGCGCTGGATCTCAGTGATCTCGTTGATACGCCGCTCCACCTTCTGGGCCAGTTCATCTACAGCCTGCTGTGAGCGCTTAACCTCACGGTGGGTGGCGTCCAATGCCTGCAGATTGGTCTCAATATCGTTGGTCTGGCTCTCGATGACTTCAAACCGCGCCTGCCAGTCTTTCCAGATGCGGTCACGCTCTACCTCTTTCAGCGCCTGAGCCTCCAGGAAGGCCTCCATCGCCTCGCGGCGTTCTGCGTCGGTGACGGTGAGTTCGTTCAGGCGGTTGTCAAACTTGCGCAGCATGGAGGTGTTCAGTTCAATTTGCCCGCGCTGTTCGTCCACCCGCTTGCGCAGTGCGGCCACTTCGCCCTGCAGGTCGGTCAGGCGCTTGGCATCCTGGCGGCGGCCGTCTTCGATCAGGCGGTAGGAGCGGGTGTATTCTTCATCGCTGCGGCGGATGCTGTCAATTCGCGTGCGGACTTCATCGATCAGCCGGCCCAGGCGCGCTTCTTCATCCACGCGAGCCTTAAGCTGGCGCTTCAACTCAGGAATGGGATCCAGTTCCTTGCGGATCTCGGCCAGACTGGCGTCGATGGCCCGCATTTCGACGCGGCGGACCTTTTCGCTCTCTTCCTCGCGCTTTTTAATCTGCCGTTCCAGTTCTTCGAAATGCTGCTTGGTTTCCACTCGCTGCTGCAGGAGCGATTCGTCGAATTGATCGAGGCGTGCCAGCAACGCTTGAAGGCGTGTCAGGTCCCCACTCAATTCTTTAATCTGGTGAGCCAGAGGAGGGATATTGCCCTCAACGGCGGCCAGGCGTTCTTCGAGTACACCTAAGCGTGTCTTATCCTTGCGCCGTTCTTCATCCAGCCAGTCCACCTGCTTCAACAATTGTTCGACATCCATGGGGATCACTCTCCTCGTAACATTCCATCACTAATTTGCGTGCGATTATAGCACGCAGGCTGCCCGCCTGTGAGCCGGCCCTCTATTACCCCCCTGCCAGAGCGACCAGTGATGGTAAAAACCACTGCGGGAATATGCCCAGCAGAAAGAGCAAAATGCCGCCGGCCGCCAACAAACCCAGCTGTCTTCTGTTCTCCAGCACCTGCCATTCTTCGGCTCCAGACCCGGTGAGGAGCACGGCAAGCGTACGCAGCGCGCCCATTAACAGGCCTGCAGAGCCAATCAGCGAGAGCAGCGTGGCCGGAAGCGACTGTACCGATAAAGCGGACCACAACGCCAGGTGGGTTGGGAAGCTGGCCAGGAGCGGGAATCCGGCCAGTGAAATATGCGCCAGGGCCACCGCGGCACTTGCTGCCGGCATCTTGCGCGCTATGCCACGTACGTGTTCAAAATCTAACCCGGGAGCGGCGGTCTGCAGGGTGGAGAGCCCCAATGCCCAGAGAGTCAACCCGAGCATACGCGGCAGAAATTGGGCAAAGTAGAGCCCAACCAGCGGCACACTGCCTGCCGGATCTGCGGGAATGACGCCGCTGAATCCCAGGCTGAGGGCGAGAAGTGCCTGCCCTGTCTCGGTAATTGCAGCGTATCCCAACATCCGTTTAAGATTGCGCTGGAAGGCAGCCCAGATGCCTCCTGCCAGCACCATAAGGGCGCCGAGAAACTGGAGCACCAGGTAGCCTCCCGCCTCAGTGCCCAGCCAGGCATAGCGGTTGAGAAATTCCAGGGCGAGCAGTGAGATGGCACTGGGGATCACAAAGAGTACAAACGCTGCAGAATAGGGATGGACCTCTTCGGCCAGCATGGGGATCCAGGTGTGAAAGGGAAAGACGGCCATCTGGAAGGAGAAACCCAGGATCATCATCACTGCAGCGCGTAAAACGATCTCCGGATCTGCCGGGTTGATTTCGGTGCCTGAAAGAAGCCAGCCGGCAAGCAGGATGAACGGCAGGCCAAGGGTTTGAAACGTCAGGAAGCGTAGAATGCCTCTGCCAGCAGGCTTTCCCGGAGGTGAAAGCATAGGAATGCTAACCAGAGCCGCCATCTCAATGAGCAGGGCTGCATACAGGAAAGGCTCAACGGCGACGCTGGCGTTGAGCAGGGTAACAATCCCCAGCCCAACGGGAACGAACAGGCGGTTGGTACTGGCAGCGGACGCACCACCAAACCAGAAAGCCAGGCTCAAGAACACAAATGCCAGTGCCGGTCGGGAGCTGTCTTCGAGAATAAAGCGGCGCCCCTGGAAGACCCAGGTATCTTCGATTTGCAGGGCTGATAAAGCGGGAATGGGAGCCAGAGAAAAGGTCTCACCGATGGGGACGGCCAGGGCCAGGATCGCCAGCAGAAGGGCGATACTGATCCCTGCCAGATTGGTGAGGCGCGTCCACCTGCGCAAGAAATACAGGGCTGCAGCGCAGATGCCAGGGAACAGAATCCAGATGGCCGGGGCGTTCACTCGGTCTCCTCCATGGTGTGGGCCACCACCAGATAGGCTCCCATCAGTGAAAGGCCCAGGTTAACCGCAGCCAGCAGTCCGGCGACCAGCGTGGAACTTTCCACAGCAGCATACAGGATTTCAAATCCCGACAGCGCGGTGAGAAGGCCGATGATGGTGCGAAACGGGTTCGCAGTGAGGCCCAGGTGGAGCAAGCCAAGGCCAATGAGAACCAGGCTCCCCCATGCCTGTGTCAGGGTGATGCCGGGGAACCATTCCGGCAGTGTAGGAGCTATGGACAGAACCGTCAGTCCGAGCAGTGCTGCGGCGAGAATGCGAAACAGGCTACCGGCGGCGAGATATCCTGTGGCAGGCTGCTCCGCCGCAGGTTCGTCTGCGGGGAGCACAGCCATTTCAGGATTCTCGGGATGAGACTGCCGCAGCGCCGGGAAGGTGGTCATTGCCATACCCAGGACAGCGCCAGACATCCAGCCGGCTACGAGCTTTGTAACCGCCATTTCCACAGGCCAGCTCAATGCCACCAGGAGGGAAACCCCAATGTACTGCAGACCAAGGGCGATGATGTTCAGGCGCCACTCGGAGATGGTCAGCAAGCGGAGCGAGGTGAGTGTAACCAGAATAACGGAGGGCAGAGCAAGCATGTCAAACAAGGGGTCAACCTCCTGCAAACTGCTGAATTACTAAGGAAAGGAGCAGGACCAGCAGCAGCAGAGTCCATAAAATGCCTCCCTCGCCTTCAAGGATGAGATTAATCAGGGAGACGATACGGCCCAGGAAATGGTATACAGCCCAGAAAGCATGGTACAGCCACTGGAATGAAAGGATTGCCTGCAGGATTTCACTGGTACTGCGTGACAGACGCGGCGGGTCTGGGTTCCAGATAATCAGGCCAGCGACGACAGCGACTGCCAGCAGGCCGGGCCAGGAGCTGAGCAGGGTTGGAAACAACTGCGCACCTGATTCCGGCCGGTTCCACCAGGGGAGGACGAAGTGAGATACCGGCAGCAATAGCAGCCCCAGAGGATAGATCAACCAGATCCATTGTTCCAGTCCGTAGGGGGGCGGCTCCGGGCGCAGAATGTGACGGGCAAAACCTGCGAGCAGCAGAATGTGAGCGAGGAGCAGGGGCCAGACCCAGATATTGAATGGAGCAGAGTAAATAAAGAGCCCCTGCCAGGCCGGGGTATAAGGCAGCGCTGAAAAACCGAGCAGGCCCAGCCAGAGGATGGGGAGAATGCGCCTCTGGCGAGCAGAACTCAAAAACAGCAGCGCGCCAGAAAGCAGCGCCGAGGTCCCCCAGGCCAGGCTGGCCCCGGGATTGCCGCGAACGGCCGCAGCGGCTGTGAGGGCGGCGGTGCCCAGAATCCAGAACCACCTGCCATCCAGTTCGTCCTCCGCACCCAACCAGGATGCCCCGGCATAGACAGCAGTCACCGCGATAAGCGCGAGCAGGATGTTAACCAGATGAGCAGGAGCACCGGCAGTGGCAGCGCGTGACAGCAGAATCAGGCCTGCAGCAGCCGGAACCAGCCTGAGCAGCGTGCCCAGCCCCCGTCGCAGTGTGGTTTCTTGAAGGATGGGCAGGTGCAGCGGAATGATCCCCAGCCGCAGACCGGCAGCCAGAATCAGATAGACACCCGTTTGCTGTGGGATGCTGGTAAAGCTCAGCGCAGTACCGGTGGATTGAGCGGCAACGGCAGCGGTAATGAGCAGGAAGATACCACCTGCCCGCACGGCATAAGCTATAACAATGCGCTCATAATCCGCGCGGTTAATCATCTGGCTGAGTAAAACCGCAAGCTCGAGAAGATCAATGGCAGCCCACGCAAGCGCTAGGGTAAGCGGATTTCCGGCCATTACGGCCAGCAGCCCCAATCCGGTGATCATCAGGCTGCCAGCCCAGTTTTGCCAGCTGGTTTCGGATGTGCGGGCTACATCCGTCAGAATTACTGCCAGTGCAACGGTACCAACCGAGACTGCATAAGGAAGGGAGATGGAATCAAGAATAAAAGCGGGGGTATAAGGAAACAGGATGCCGGGAGTCAGCTCGAGAGGAGAAAACAGAGCCGGACTCTGCAGCCGCGAAAACCAGAGAAGCGGCAGAGCAACGAGCGCTGTGAAAACCGATACCAGCCAGTAATAAGCAAAACGCGGCCGCGTGAGCCGCAGAAGGATCAGGAGAAGCGGCGCAGCCAGGAATAACAGCGCTGGCAGGATGATCAGTTCAACTGGCAAATTCATATCTACGGCAGGTGACACAAGCGGTTAAGAAAGCCATTGAAAGCAGCAGGCCTCTTCTCCGATAATAGGGTTTAAATCCTGGAAGGAATCACGAAAAGCCGGTGTAAACAAATAGTCGTCCTGTTCGCTTACGATCAGTGCACCGCCTCCTCGCGGAGACCAGTATACCTCCCGGACGTCCTCCGGGAGCCCAGAAAATTTCTGCAGGATACCGTATTCTAAATCCAGAGTCACAAGGAGGGGAGGAATGCGGGAATCTGTCGAGAGAAGGCCAAATCCAAACAAACGGTCTGAGATTAATACAGGCCAGTCTGGTATATAGGTGGACGTTGTATCGCTGCCGGGCTGCAGTTCCGGAATGTTATCGATGCGCAGAGGATAATTTACCTGCTCCAGGATCATGTTGACAGCCGTTGGGACGATGCGCCAGATCCGGACCAGAGGCGTTTCATCACCATCCGCGACTGGATAAGCAGCGATCAGGCGGCCATCCGGCATCCAGGTCAGTGCTGCCGGGTAATCTTCAAACTGGTAAGTGCCGGGTACCTGCGCAACCATCCTGCGGCGGGTATCGATGACCGCCCGCCAGTTCACCTGAGAATTGAGCGGACTCACCCTGGCAAGGATAAAGCGGCCGTTCGGTGACCAGCTCAGCTCACTGAACGTCACCTGGACCGGGTTTATATTGCCGCGAGGATCGGTAACCTCAATCGTATTGGAAACGACCAGGACCGGGTCTGGTTCGACCGGAGAGGTAATCCACAGACCCTGCCGATCGCTCCAGACCAGGCTGCGACTGTCCGCCGACCACTGCACGCTCCCGGTGCACTCCCAATCCAGTTCCTGCTGGCAGGCGCCAACGCGAACAGGACTGCTGTCCTCAGCGGTCGAAAGGGCATAAATCACGCCGCCCTGCTCCTGGGTTGTGTAGACCACCCAGTTCGAGTCGGGAGAAAGGGTAAGATTATAAATTCGGGGCGTTTTTTCAAGCAGGACACGGGTTTTTTCTGACTGCAGGTCGAGAAGCACCAGTGTGAACTGGTTCTCTCCATTTTCGGCAGAAGCGTGCAGGAAAACCACAAATTTTCCCTGCATGTCCAGGGTGTATTCAGCAACATCTTCCGCCAGGAATACAGAGCGACCGGACTGAGAATCCCACCGGCCCAGCCGCTGCCCGGAGATAAAGAGCAGGCTTCCAGACGGCTGCCGGGAGGCAGATGTGGGACTTGCGGTGACCGCGGCGGCTGGCGGGGTCTGTGTTTCGCCGGGGGAAAGGGTTTCAGCCGGAACACCGGTGAGCGGGGAAATGGGACTGGCCTGCTGTGAGTCTGTACCAGACGCCGGGCGAGAAGGTCCTCCGGTGAGAGTGGGCGTAACTGTGGCCGGCAGCCGCATTGGAAATGGCGTGTAGTCTGCGGATGTGGGTTCTGGCAGGCCGGGTAAGGGCAGGGCTGAGCAGGCTGCAGTCATCCAGGCAAGCAGGACGACCAGCCCTCTTTTTAAGAGAGAAGAGCGCATGGGGATGGTCATGTAACTGGCTGGATGTATGATCCTACAGCGTGGGGGCTCCTGGCTGACGCCGCAGGAATTTACCCGCACCTGCCTGGCCTAACCAGTGCTCGCCGTCGACAATTAACCGGCCGCGCAGGAACACCTTTTCCGGATACCCTTTAAGTTCCCAGCCTTCGTACAGATTGTAATCGGTGCGGTGCATGGCATGCGCGCGGCCGTACTTCAGGGAACGCTCAGGATCCCAGATCACGATGTCGGCATCAGAGCCGGGGAACAGTGCGCCCTTCCTGGGATAGAGCCCGAAAATTTTTGCCGGATTGGTGCTGGTCAGGGCGACAAACTGGGAAGGGGTTAACCTGCCGCTGCCTACTCCATAGGTCCACAATACTGGCAGGCGGTCACCGACAGCAGGCAGGCCGTTAGGGATTTTTGTGAAATCATCTTTTCCCAGTTCTTTCCCGGGAATGGCAACTGGCTGGCCTTCGTAGACCAGCGGCTGATTGCCGTTATAAAAGAATGGGCAGTGGTCCGTGCCAATGGTTTGCAGGATGCCGTCTGCCAGGCCCTCCCACAGGCGCTCCTGATCGTCAGGGGTGCGAACCGGCGGTGAACAGACCCATTTTGCACCGTCCGGGCGGCGGAGATCATCTTCCGTGAAGAACAGATACTGCGGACAGGTCTCGCCCATCACCGGAACCCCGCGCTGGCGGGCATAGTGGAGCATATCCACCTCTCCGGCGGCATTCATATGGACAATATATAGTGGGGCGCCAGCTTGGGCAGCCAGTGCCGCAGCGCGCATCACGGCTTCCACAGCACCCCACGCCGGGCGCGTCCTGGCGTGCCATTCCGGCGAGGTATGGCCCGCTGCCAGCGCTTCGGAGATCAGGATTTCAATAACATCACCGTTTTCAGCGTGCAGCATGGTCAGCAGACCGTTCTGACCGGCAATCCGCAGCACCTGGAAGATCTCGCCATCCTGCAGGCGTAAACGACCGTTATAAGCGGTGAACACTTTCAACGATGTGACGCCCAGGTCCGGAAGGCAGGGGATTTCCCCAGCAACTTGTTCGTCAAAGCGGGTAATGTTCATGTGTAGGCCGTAATCGACGGCTACTTTTTGATCTGCTTTCGCACGCAAGCGATCAACAGCCTCCCGCAGTGTGGGGTAATCCTGTGATACGAAGTCGATGACCGTGGTCGTCCCGCCAAACGCAGCGGCTTTTGTACCGGTATAGTGATCGTCAGATGAGACCGTCCCGGCCATGGGGAGGTCCAGGTGGACGTGAGGGTCCACTCCGCCCGGAAGAATCAGCCGGCCGGAGGCATCGATGACCTCAGCGTCCGGGACGTGCAGGTTTACCCCGATGGCGGCGATGGTTTCGCCTTCAATCAAAATGTCAGCGGAGAAGACATCTTCAGCTGTGACCAGTGTGCCAGATTTAATCAGGAGAGACATATCTGGATCATTCCTCTTCTTGCAGGGGCAGAAATCCGCGACCAAATATTTCCTGTGCGGGCGTTACGATGACGAATGCCTTCGGATCCTCAGCATAAACTGTACTTTTCAACTGGGGTACTTCCGTTAGGGTCAAAGCGCAGAGCAAAACAGAGTGAGTCTGTCCGGTAAACATACCGGTGCCCGTCAGGGCAGTAACGCCCCGGTTCAAGTCTTTCAGGATGCGCTCTGTTACTTCTTTCGCCTGGTCCGTGATAATCAGCACCAGGAGCTGCTGTCTGCGCGCAGTGGGCCGGAACCATGCTTTTATGCGACCGCGTACACCGAGAGATGCAGATGCCGTGGCTTCTGCCAGGCTGGTATAACGGGGTAAAACCTCGCCGGCTGCCTGCTGAAGGCCGATCGTCGCGATGCTGACTATGAACAGGACTACATAAAACAGCAGACCGGCGGCAAGGACGATTTCACCGGGAATGGTTCCAATAGAAGCCCGGCGTAAGAGGTTTGTCAGGTTATAAGCTGGCGGAATCAGCCATAATTTTGCCAGCCAGGAAAAACCCAGGACGATATAAATCCATAAATAATTCCGCCTGAGCCGCCTGCCTAATGCTTCCCAGGCGGAAACTGAAAAGTGAGGCTGAAGTAGATGTTCAGACAGCGCTTCCGCCCAGTCTGGGGAGGGACGGAAGGGGGGCACCAGCATGGTGGCAAAGAAATCGGTCTCCATCAATCGGACCCGGTAGCTCCAGAGCTCATAATAGCGGTAGCGGCGGGCCTCGATTACGAGGAACAGGGTCACCAGGATGATATTAAGCGGGATGACGACGTGGTTGCTTTCTGTTGCAGAAAAGGTGAAAGAAAGGGCAGCGCCAGTGGTGATGACTGCCCAGTTTGTCGTCGTATCCAGGCGCTGGCGCCAGACGTTGGCACGCGATACCTCCGCGCGGAACATGTGCACCATGGCCGTGGTGAACTCACTGACTCGCAGCTGGTAACCACGGTACGTCCACACAGGCTCCTGAAATGTGCTGGCCCGGCCCGAAGGAGCATCCTTTCTGGTGTTCTGCTGTTTGTCTTTTGACTGATCGCTCGATTCCTGACTCATGGAGAGAATCCGATCCCTGCCCTCCCAGCGAAACTTCAAACCGAATATGGTTCTTCCAGTTCTTTTATTCCCAGCAGCGCTGCCAGTACGGCCGGATCCAGATCCAGTTCCGGTAAGTCCTGGGTATCTGCCTGGCTGCCGTAGGCCTGCGACTGGCTGGCGCGCTCTCGCAGGCTCTGCCAGAGGATCATCCGGTCCTCAGACTGGACGACCAGCTGGCGCACATTTCTGGCCTGCAGCAGATATTCGCCAGTTGTGTATAGAAACGTAATTCGCCGCCAATCTTCAGCAAGAATGGGTTCTGGCAAACGCACCAGGGGGCCGAGCTGTACCTTGAAATACTCCTGGTTGGCGTGGGGGTGATCCGGTTCGTCGCGCAGCAGTTCCCGGCGGGTGGTTAGTTCATGACCTCGAACCGGAGCGATATATTGAATACGCCACTTCTCCTCCCCAAAAGCAGCCGTCTGGTAGAAGGCAAGGTAATCCACGGCGATCACTTTTGGAGCTGACCGGAGCGGGATGCGGTACCAGCCCAGCAGGCGCGCGATTTCGAGGTCGCGCGGGTTGTTCATGACAACAACCAGAATTAAGGAAGTTGGAGCAGGTAGAGACATCGTTTTCCCTTCGTTAGTCTACCATAATCGGTTATGCCCCGAATAGAATTTTCACATCATCAACGGTGATGGACTTGAAGAAGCCTCCTTCCGCAGTAATAAACTGTTCAACCAGATTTCTCTTTTGCTCCTGGAGCTGCAGGATTTTCTCCTCGACGGAATCGCGGGTGATCAATTTATAGACGAAGACTGGTTTATCCTGACCAATGCGATGCGCCCTGTCGGTCGCCTGCATTTCGACAGCAGGATTCCACCAGGGGTCAATATGGATCACGTAATCTGCTGCGGTCAGGTTCAACCCTGTCCCACCGGCGCGCAGACTGATCAGGAAAAAGGGCAGGGCGGGGTCGTTCTGGAAGGAATCGACGACCTCCTGGCGGTTGCGCGTGTGCCCGTCAAGGTAGGCATAGGGGATTTCCTGCTGGTCCAGGCGTTCTCGCAGCAGGCGCAGCATCTGAACAAACTGGGAGAAAACCAGGATCTTATGACCTTCCAGCCGCAGGGTCTCCAGCGTTTCAACCAGAAGCTCAAACTTACCTGCCTCACCGCGAAAATTCGGATCCACCAGGCGCGGGTGATTGGAAATCTGCCGGAGGCGAAGCAGTCCCTCCAGAATCTTCATGCGGCTGTTCTGCAGTCCTTCTTTTTCCAGCAGCCCCATCACAACCCCGCGATAATAATCACGAGTGCGGTTGTACAATTTGCGCTGGTTGGGTTCCATATCGCTGTACAGCAGCCTTTCGGTGCGCGGGGGAAGCTCTGGGGCTACCTGCTTCTTGGTGCGCCGCAGAATGAAGGGATAAACCAGTTTGCGCAGATACTCAGCGGTTTTCTTGTCTCCCTTTTTCTCGATGGGTGTGCTGAACTCGGACTGGAAGTAATCCAGGCTGCCCAACAGACCTGGATTGAGAAAAGCAAACTGAGACCACAGCTCCACCGAAGAGTTTTCCATCGGTGTGCCGGTGAGCGCCAGGCGATGGCGGCCGCGCAGGGCGCGAGCTGCTCGAGCGGTCTGCGCCGACGGATTTTTAATGGCCTGTGACTCGTCCAGAATTACGTAATCAAAGGTGTACCGGACCAGATCCTGGATATCGCGCAGCATAATCCCATACGTGGTGATGATGAGATCATAAGAATCAAAAGCTGCAGGATCTTTGGGGCGATCTTTATCGAAGTATTCCAGGATGCTCAGCTCCGGGGTAAAGCGCCTGACCTCGCGCTGCCAGTTCGCCAGCAGAGAACGGGGCACGACGACCAGACTGGCCGGCCGGTGCTGTGAGGAGCCATTGTCCTGACTGCATCCCATGCCTTCCTTAATTGACTGAAGGAGGGCCAGCACCTGGATGGTTTTCCCCAGGCCCATATCATCGGCGAGACAGCCCCCAAACCCGTATTCGCGGAGGAAGTGCAGCCAGTCGTAGCCGGCCTTCTGATAAGGGCGCAGCTCTCCCCGCAGTCTCTGGGGCAGGGGGACAGGGCGGATACCGGAAAAACTGCGCAGCGCCAGACGGCGTTTTTCGAACTCTTCATCCACCTGGGCCTGCTCGGTTTCCTCCAGGAGCTGGTCGAGCAGGGTCACATGGTGGTTCGACAGACGGAGGCCATTTTCAGTCTCTTCACCCAGCGAAAACAGATGACGATAGCGTTCGACCCAGTCCGCGGGGATCTCACCAATGCTGCCATCGGCGAGTTTGATATAGCGTTCGCGTTTACGGATGGCCCGGCGAAGTTCTTTGAATGAGACTTCGATATCGCCAAAATTGACGATGGTTTGAACATCGAACCAGTCGATGCCGGACGATACTTTCACCGAAAGAACGGGACGGTTACGGTTGACCTGTATCGTTTTAAGCTTTTCTTCCCCGTAAATCTCGAACCCATCCTGCACCAGGCGAGGGATCGAATGCAGCAGGAAGTCGATTGGATGGGCATTGGCGCGCAGAACAAAAACCCCCGGAGGGGCTGTTTTTGGACCCCGCTTCAGGCGGTAAGCACTGGTAGAGAGCTTGCGAAAGGCGTTTTCTTCGGCTTCGAGATTGCGCTGAATACGAACCAGCCCCCAGGAGTCGGGCTTGTTTATGATCTTTTCAGCAGACGGACTGCTTTCATAAGGGACTTCGTAATCGCCGTAACCGAATCGCAGCTGGGAACGCAGGCTGCCTCTGGAATCGCTCAGGTACAGCCTGGGGACCGGTTCAGCGCTGATGGTCTCCCACGTGATATCGTCACCCACAACCGGCTGCTGCTGGACCAGGGACAGGTAGAACCTGGAAAGGAAGTCCGCCTCTTCGCCGCGTGGAATCACCAGTTCCCGCTGCTTCTGCCAGGCCATCAGCGGTGAAACGCTTTCGGTATTCAATCTGACCAGTTGATTATCGATGAGAAGCCACGGCGGGTTAATCGAAATCAACTCGAGCGGTGTTTTGGACTGCGCGCTTACCGGGTAAGTGGCAGAGCCAACTTTCAACTGGGGAAGGAGCGTGATGTTTTGATCGTCTTTCTGGATGCGGATCTGAAATTCCGCGGGAGCTTGCAGAACCGTCAACGGCGTTTTGAGTGGGTTTCCGGTATCTCCCAGGAAAATGAGCCCATGTGTGTTGGCCAGGAGCGAGAGATAGTGGTCCAGGGGAACCGGCGAAACGGTATAACTGAAAGCGGAATAGCTGTAAGACCGCGACCGTTCGATGAGTAAATTGGCCAGGATAACCGTTTCAGGACCGCAGTTCTGACATGCGGCCGGGTCGAGGCTGTTGTACGGAGATTTTGCAGCTTCTCCCAGGGGGTTGTTTACGATCAGGCTGGTAAGCGACTGAGGGTCACGAATGATTTCAGGCCCGCGCTGCTCCCTGGGCAGCGACAGTACAGGCAGGGTATAAGGTAACAGCTTCCAGAAGGTGGTGCCCGAGTAGGATGTGGTCGGCTGCAGTTTGAAGAAGAGGAGATAAGGCCGTGCCGAAGATTTGCGAGCGGCGGTGGGAGCTGTGATGACCTGGCTGAGAAGGTCTTTCCAAGAGGGGGGAGTACGTTCACGTAAATAGCTGCGCACTGCCAGACAGGCCGCTATTTCATGTTTGCAAACCGTTCCATTGGAAGAGTACTCGCATGTGCATCCTAAGAGCAGGTAACCCTCGGAGACCCTGATCTCAACCTGGTACATTCTTGAGCCCTGCACCAGGCAGTAGGCGGAATCTTCGTGGACATATTCCACTTTGGCCCTGCCCCAGTCGAAATATGCTTTTCCACGGTCATAAACAAGCTGACCGGCGGCACTTTTCAGCCGGTCAGGGTTTAAAGTGTCTAACGTTAAACTCGCAGTCATTCGTTAAATTTCTAGTGATTCACGGCATTCTAGATCGCTTTGAGTGAAAAACGGCCTGACAGATGAAATTCCCCGGTCCATTAGTAGCCAATTGGCTGGCTAGCAACCTGTAAAAAGATTAAAGGGTAACCGGCGGTTATTATTTTAAACCCGCCAGTTACCCTAATTATCCCATCTTTTGTGGCAGGAAGCAAAAACCGGTCTGCAGAAGGAATGCTATTTCAACACTCCGGCATCGCGGTTGAATTCTTCGATCAGGGCGTCAATCTCGGCCGCCTGTTTCTGAATACCGGTCCAGTAATCACGATCGTACCACTGGGCCATTATTTCTTCGTAGGTCCGCCCCTGCTGTTCCACCCATGTATAGTACTTTAGATTATGGATGCGGCGGCGTGCAGGGTAGGTCAGCTCCAGCATATTATCTGTAGACTGTCCCATCAGATAGTGTGCGAAATCAACGGCGGCGTCTACCTCCCGGTATTCTCCAAATTCGGCCTGCATTTCCTGCAGCCGGCTGCTGTACAGATCCATGGAATCGGTCAGTATCGTGATTACGATATCATTTTCGCCCAGCTCATAATATTTGGCGAATTTGATCGCAGAGAGCATGTTGGAGATACCGGAAAAGCCGAGCAGATCGAGACGGCATACGACTTCTTCAGGGATGCCCTGTTGAACCAGGTAAGCGCGACCGGCGGGCTCATTGAAGAGGCGCGCCAGTCTGACCACCGCGTTATCGTCGATGGCTACCACCATATCGGTGTTTTTGACATTGTGAACCCAGGGTACATGTTTGTCGCCGATCCCCTCAATGCGGTGTGCGCCGAAGCCGTTCTCCAGAAGGGTGGGGCACTGAAGCGCTTCGCTGGCAACGATCTTACTTGCCGGGAACAACTGCTTCATGTAATCGCCGCTAGCGATCGTCCCTGCCGAACCAGTGGCTGACACCATACCGCAGTAGTTATCGCGCGGCCCCATAATTTCAGTGAGAACCTCTTCCATGGCGTGCCCGGTGACTTCATAGTGCCACAGGTAGTTCCCGAACTCCTCGAACTGGTTGAAGATCATCAGATCCTGGCCAGACCGGCGCAGTTCCCAGCATTTATCAAAGATTTCTTTGACGTTGGACTCGCTTCCCGGTGTGGCGATGATCTCTCCGGCGATCTTTTCCAGCCATTCAAAACGCTCGCGGCTCATGCCTTCAGGCAAAATTGCAATCGATTCACATCCCAGCAGGGCGGAGTCGTAGGCGCCGCCGCGACAGTAGTTTCCTGTGGAAGGCCATACCGCTTTTTGGGTTGTCGGGTCAAACTGCCCGGTCACCAGGCGAGGAACCAGACAGCCAAATGCCGCCCCCACCTTGTGGGCACCGGTGGGGAACCATTTGCCAACCAGTACGACGATACGGGCAGGAACACCCGTAAGGCTGGAAGGAAGCTCCATGTAATTGACTCTGCCGAAACCGCCACCCTGTGGTACCGGCTCGTTTTTCCAGGAGATCCTGAACAGGTTGCGTGGATTGAGGTCCCAGAGACCAATGCTGCGCAGTTCTTCTTTGATTTCACCGGGGATCAGCTGTGGGTTTTTCATCTGCGCGAAGGTGGGAATGATGATGCCGCGCTCGCGAACCCTCTGGATGGCGCGCTGACGGCGTTCAGGATCGACTGTGAGATCGATTTTCATTTTGTTCCTGGCTCCTGCTTTTAATCGTGCGTGGATGGGTTGATTTAGATCATCAGGCCGTTGAGATGGCGTCCTTCTCGCGGCTGTATGTAGAAACTAACGAACCCTGCGAGTAGTTTGAAGCTCCTTCTGTATTTCAGGGTCGTCGACCTGCTTTTCGGGGGCTTCCCGTACGATGTACAGGGGCCGGCCTTTCGCTTCATCGTACAGGCGCCCGATATATTCACCGAGAATGCCCAGAGAGATCAGCTGGACGCCGCCTAAAAAGAGCACGGCGATCAATGTGGTTGCCTGTCCGGAGAACGCCTGCAGACCGGTGAGGCGGGCTATGATCACCACCGGTATGGCGATGATGGCCAGCCCTGCGGATGCAAAGCCCAGATAGGTAGCCAGCTGCAGGGGAAAGTAGGAGAAGCTGGTTACTGCATCACTGGCGAACTTGAGCATCTTCTTCAATGGGTATTTGGTTTCACCAGCGAAGCGCGCCGCCCGGCGGTAGGGAACACCGATCTGGCGAAAACCGACCCAGACGGACATGCCGCGCAGGAAGCGATGCCGTTCGCGCATCTGGTTGAGCACGTTGACGACTTTGCGATCCAGGAGGCGGAAATCGCCGGCGTCAAGCGGAATATTGACGTCGGTGATGCGGTAGATGATGCGGTAGAAGAGAGATGCGGTGAACAGCTTGAACCAGCTTTCGCCCTCACGCTCGGTTCGTATGGCGTAGACCACTTCGTAGCCTTCGCGCCACTTTGCCATCAGGTCGAGAATAACCTCCGGCGGATCCTGCAGGTCGGCATCGATGATCACGACCGCATCACCGCGACTGTAGTCCAGCCCGGCTGTGACCGCGATCTGGTGACCAAAATTGCGGGCGAAGATCACTGGTTTGACACGTGGGTCCTGGCCAGCCAATTCACGGATGATATCCGTAGAGCCATCTGTGGAACCGTCGTCCACCAGGATCAGCTCCCAGGTTTCGCCGGTCGGGTCCATGACCTCATGGATCCGGCGATGGAGCTCACGAAGATTTCCCTTTTCGTTGAAAATTGGGGCGATTATCGACAGTGTTGGGTCTGGCATTTCCTTATTTTATCACCTGCCTTACGGCATCGATTGTAGGCTCAATTACGGGGGCGGGGGGCACCGCTTTCATGGCGGCAGAAATGTCTTTCAGCCCACTCCCGGTATTGATCACCACCACCTGATCTTCGGGGGTTACCAGTCCTTCATTGATCGCCTTTACCAGCCCGGCATAAGCGGCTGCGCCGGCCGGTTCGGCGAAAATAGCGGCTTTGCCAAGCTCAGATATCGCGGACAGGATGTCATCATCGCTGACGACGATATAAGCGCCTCCGGTTTGCGCGGCGGCGCGAATGGCCCTGACCCCATCGCGAGGAAGATCAACAGAGATGCTGTCGGCCAGCGTATGGGCAGTAACGGGGGTGATTTCCTCTGTTTTGGTAAAGAAGGCACGGGCAATGGCAGCCGACCCTTCCGCCTGGACGCCATAAATCTGGGGCATGTGCTCCAGCCATCCGAGCGTCTGTAGATCTTTAAAACCTTTATGAAGACCGGAGATGATATTGCCGTCACCCACAGACACAAAGACCTTCAAAGGACGGGCGATATTGTGATTGATGAACCCCCGTTCAACAGCCTCCCAGATCTCAAAGGCGGCCGTCTTTTTCCCTTCGATGGTGAAGGGATTAAAGCCGGTATTGCGGCAGTACCAGCCGAAGACCTCTGCAGCCTGGACGGAGAGATCAAAAGCAGCATCATAATTGCCATCGACCAGAATTACCTGTGCCCCGTACACCAGGAGCTGTGCGACCTTTGCCGGAGGAGCAGAACGCGGCGCGAAAATGATGGCTTTCTGTCCGACTGCGGCTGCCATACCAGCCAGTGCTGCACCTGCATTGCCTGTAGATGCCGTTACAACCACCTGAGCGTCGATTTCACGTGCCCGGGCGACGACCAGCGAACTGGCCCGGTCTTTGAATGAAGCGGTTGGATTGCGGCTTTCGTCCTTAACCCACAAACCCTGCAGCCCTGTTTTCTCTTTCAAATAAGAAGGTGAGTAAAGAGGTGTCCAACCGGCTGCTCGCAAAGGGGTGGCGTTACCACCGGGGTCCTCTACAGGAAGCAGGGGGAGATAACGCCAGAGCGAATATTCTGTTCCTGCGAGAATATCTTCCGGCTGGTAATTCGTACGGATGGACACATAATCGTAAAGGATATCCAGATTGCCGCCATCCTGTGGGCAGGTGTACTGGACTTCTCCGGGGGCGTATGCGCGGTCGCACAATGTGCAGCGATAACCAAGGACATTCGGATTCATGGCCTTATTTTATCTTCACTGGCTGTATCAGGGGACTTATGATGAAACCATAAGCCACTCAGAATTTACGTATTGAAAGCGAGCTCAGCTTCAATACCAAAATGATCGGAGGCGAAAATTTTCCTGCTGCCAGGGGCCGGCTGGTCAAACAGCAGCCGGCTGTCTAAGACATTCAACTTCTCATTCACAAATATATAGTCCAGAGTGGTCCGAAAATAGCTGCGAAGCCCTCTCAACTGGATGTCGCGGCGAAAATTCCACAACGTGCGCAGCATTTTGCGCTTTGAACGCGGCAGGGGGGTGGGGGCGGTATAACGGGGCTCGCGACCATGCCGAGCTTCGTAGGCAGAAGTAAAGCGCGCTTTCATGAAACGAACCGGTTCCGATTCTGGTGTGCTGTTAAAATCGCCGCATACGACTAATGGAAGATCACCGGCTGTAGACAGCAGCCACTGAACCAGGCGTTTTACCTGCTCCAGACGGGCGGGAGAAGGTCCCGGCTGCCAGTAGAAATGTCCATTTGCCAGCACGAGCTTCTGGCCATTCAATTCTACCTGTACACTCTGCGCCACCCGGTTCTGGGTTAATAAATCCAGCGCGGCAGTCTTCTGAAAAGGAATCCGGCTGAGGATAGCAATGCCTTCTTTTTCAGCCTCTTTTCCTGTTTTGCGGGTGAGATGGATATATTCCATCCCCAATTCTCCGGCCAGCCAGATGGCGGTGTTCTGCTGAAGATTCACCTCCTGCAGCGCGATCAACTGCGGGTCGCTCTGAACCAGGTCGCGGACGAGTAAACCTCTCCGCTCTTCCCAGAGGGAAAGGTCGGAGAGGATATTGATGGTTACTACCCTGAAAGGCATTCTATTCTGGCCAGAAACAACGGTATGGAGCGCGCCTGGGAGTAAACAGACGCGCTCCTCAATATCCTACAGTCCCCTTTCGCCGCGAATGTAGGGGGTGCCCAGGGCTGCGGGAGCACCCAGGCGTTTACGCAGTGCCTCGCGCGATCCGATGACGAGGACGAGGATTGTAAATGCGTATGGCACCATCTCCAGGAAGAAACCCAGGTAAGGGTTATAGAAAAAGGGGTTGGAAAAACCCAGGATAACCGTCGGGCCCTGGATATCGAGGATCAGACGGCGAAGGGCACCAAAGATATAAGAACCGAACGCAGCGCGCAGTGGATCCCACTGGGCGAAGATCACCAGGCCAATGGCGATCCAACCCTGGCCGGCAGTGGTCAATTCACTGAACCAGCCGGGTGAAATGGCAAGGCTGATTGTCGCTCCGGCCAGGCCTGCCAGCAAACCGCCCACAAAAACATAAAAATAACGCAGAAAGAATACGTTAATTCCGAGGGCATCTGCGGCAGCCGGATATTCACCCACCGCACGCAGGTGCATACCCGGGCGCGTGTGGTTGATATAGTACCAGGCAAGGGGAACCATCAAGTAGCCGACGTAGACCAGGACGCTCTGCTCGGTGAAGAAAATCGGGCCGATCAGTGGAATGTGTGAAAGAAGCGGGATAGAGAATTTTGGCAGCAGCGAGATCGTGCCAGCTTTGCTCAGTCCTTCACCCAGGACCAGACTGATCCCGGTGCCGAGGAACGTCAGCGCCAGACCGCTCACCACCTGGTCGGCCTGAAGCGTAACGGTGATGAAGGCATGGATCTGGCTGATCAGCCCGGCAGCCAGCATGGCAACCAGCAAACCCAGCCAGGGGTTTCCGGTTGCCACCGTAGTGCTAAAAGCGCTCATGGCGCCAATCAACATCATGCCTTCCACGCCAAGGTTGAGGATGCCGGCGCGTTCTGCAAATATTTCACCGATCGTGGCAAACAGCAGCACCGTGCCGGTGGCAACTCCAGCCTGGAGAACAATCGTGAGATCCATCGATCAGGCCTCCTCTCCCCTGCGAACGATCCGTATTTGATAGCGCAGCAGGAAGTCGCTGGCAATCAGACAGACCAGGATAATCCCCTGGATCATTTTGGGAATGCCGGATGGCTGGATCTGACGTCCGGCCAGAATGAGTGCGCCAAACAGGATCGAAACGATGATGACCGCAAATGGGTTGAGCTTGGCCAGCCAGGCGATAATAATTCCAGTAAAGCCGTAACCGGGGGAAATTGAACCCTGCAGCCGGTGAACAACACCGGTGATTTCGGACATGCCTGCCAGCCCGGCCAGCGCTCCGGAAATCATCATTACCAGCACGGTGTTACGGGTGATGTTGAGCCCGGCGTACTCTGCTGCCCGGGGATTGTCACCGATGAGCCGGATTTCGTAGCCCATCCGGCTGCGGTATAGGATCAGGTACACAATCACTGCGGCTACCAGACCAAACACCAGACCCAGGTGGGTAGTCAATCCGCGGAATGCCGGCACCTGTTCCGCAAAATCGGAAAGGCGTGGCAGCCAGGCACTGCGCGGGAACATGGGGCTCATCTGAAAACCGCTTTCGCTCCACTTGGCATAGATGAAGTAGTCGACCAGGCGGATGGCGATATAGTTCATCATCAGGGTGGTGATGATCTCGTTGACGTTCAATTTGGCCTTTAACAGGCCGGGCACAAATCCCCAGATAGCGCCGGCGGCCATACCAACCAGCATCATTACCGGGATGAAGATCCAGGGAGATGTGTCAGGCGGGAGAATTGGGGTAAGGATCACCGCGCTGGCACCGAACGCGCCCAAAAAGAACTGACCTTCGGCACCGATATTCCACAATCCCATGCGAAAGGCAACCGAACATGCCAGACCAATCAGGATGAGAGGAATGGCCTTCACCATCGTGTCTGAGAAGACACCAGCGTCGCCGAAGGAGGCACGGGCGATGTGCGCATAGGTGGCGACCGGGTTGCCACCGGCAAGCGATAGGATCACCCCGCCAATCAGCAGAGAAACCACAATTGCACCAAGCGACACCGCGAGTGGATACCAGCGGGGCGGCTGGGTGATACGGGGTTCAATGCGAATACGATAAGGAAAGCCGCGTACACGAGTTGGTGGAGAAGAAGCGATTTCTGTCATCCAGCAATTCCTTCATTAATCTGCTCGAGAGGCGTACCTGTCATCATCAGGCCGATCTTTTCGACGAGCTCACTGCTGTCACTGCCGTTGGAAATCGTAACTTCTCCCATAATCTTTCCTTCGTAAAGGACGTATACACGATCGCTGAGAGACAGCAGTTCATCGAGCTCTTCTGAAATCAACAGGATCCCGGCGCCGGCTGAACGCTGGGCGAGCAACAGACGGTGAACGCCTTCTATTGCGCCGACGTCAAGTCCGCGAGTGGGCTGCATGGCAATAATTAACGAAGGTTCGCCAGAAATCTCGCGGGCCAGGATCAACCGCTGCAGGTTTCCTCCTGAAAGCAAGCGCGCCGGCGTATCGACGTTGGGAGCGATGATATCGTAGGCACGCTTGAGCTCCTGCGCAAACTGTGATGCTGCAGGCATATCCAACATCCAACCCCGGGAAATTGGTTCCCGGTGGTATTTCTTCATAATGGCATTATCGGTGATGCTCAGGTTCGGGGACGACCCCACGTGTGTGCGATCCTCGGGTACATGGGCCATCCCTAAATCGATGCTGCACCTGGGGGATTTATCATTAATAATTTCGCCTTTAAACCTGATGCTGCCACCGGTGCATTTCCGCAGCCCGGTCAGGACCTGGGCCAGCTCTCGCTGCCCGTTTCCGGCCACACCGGCAATGCCAACAATTTCATTACAGCGTACGTTTAAGGAGACACCGCGCAGAGCAGGGATGCCTTTATCATTTTCAGCGTGCAGATCGTCAACCTGCAGGATCAGCTCGCCTGGCGGCTGCGGCTGCTTATCGAGCTGAAAGATCACATCGCGCCCCACCATCAGGCGGGCAAGCTCTTCTCGTGTAACCTGTTCAGTTGGGATCCCAGAGGCGGTTACCTTCCCGCGGCGCAGCACGGTAACCCGATCGGAAATCTCCATGACCTCCTGCAGTTTGTGGCTGATGAAGATCACGGATTTCCCTTCAGCAACCATCGCCCGGAGGGTGGTAAATAAGCCCTCAATTTCGAGCGGCGCCAGCACTGCAGTTGGCTCATCCATGACCAGCACCTGCGCGCCGCGATAGAGCATCTTCAGAATTTCCACCCGCTGCTGCTCACCTACGGAGAGCTGCCAAACTTTGGCGCGCGGGTCTACTTTCAAACCGAAGCGCTCCCCAAGGTCTTCGATGACCTGGTCGTATTTTTTCAGGTTCAGGAGGAATCGAGGTTCATCCAGGCCAAGAAGGATGTTTTCCGTAACGGTCTGGGAGGGGACCAGCATGAAGTGCTGGTGAACCATACCGATTCCGGCACGTATGGCATCGCGTGGAGACGAGAAATGCACCGGTCTACCGTTAACCAGGATCGCGCCGGCATCTGGCCGGTACAATCCGGCAAGAATGTTCATCAGGGTGCTTTTCCCGGCTCCGTTCTCACCCAATAATGCGTGAATTTCACCACGCTGCAGTTCAAAATCAACATTATCATTTGCCAGTACACCGGGAAAGCGTTTGACAATCCCTTTCATCTGTACCAGCGGGGGTGATATTTGCTGGGAGGTTAGATCGTTTCCTGAGCTCACGGTCTCACTCTATCACTATCAACGAATCATGCGGATAAAATCGACCATTACGATTAAAGTGCCGCCAGACAGGTAAGCATTGTCTGGGAAAATGAAGCAGGGAAGGGGCCAGAAGCCATTCTGGCCCCTTCCAACAGGGTAATAAAATTATCCGTCCGTTTCGGGCAGTTCGGCTGTAACGCCATCGGCCCACCAGTACATGCAGTATTTGCACTCCAGGCCCGGGGCTCCCGGCGGGAACTGGTCGAGGTCAGCCTGCTCGAACCGCTCGCCTTCGGGAACGATCACATTGCCCTTATTGTCGATAATGGGGCCGGAGAAGACATCGAAGCGGGTGAATTCGCCTGCCAGCATCTTGCCCATGATGCTCCGGACTTCTTCAATCACCTCCGGAGGCAGATCCTGCATACCCTTGGTCAGCTCATCACCTTCCATAAAGCCCAGCAGCCCCAGACTGTTGCTGTCGGCATCGAAGTAATGCCAGCCCACCTCATAGGTGCCTTCCATGACACCCCGGGTAATTTCGGCATAGATGGGGCCCCAGTTCCAGTAGGGGACGGTGAGGCAGGCGTCAACTTTGCAGGAGCCGACCCAGTCGTAGGTAACGCCCCATTTGCCCTTTTCCTGGGCCACATCAGCGACCGCGGGGGTATCGGCGCCGGTGAAGACGACCTGGGCGCCTGCATCAAACAGCGATGCGGCAGCTTCTTTTTCCTTAATGGGGTCATGCCAGGTATTGATCCAGCGCACATCCATGGTGCATTCCGGGCAGGTCTTCTTCATACCCAGAGCAATGGCATTTCCCAAGCGGAGTTCCTCAGGAATGGGGAAAGTGGCCATATAGCCCAGCTTCGGGTTTCCATCCAGCTTGGCGCGCGCACCAGCAATCATGCCGGCGAGGTATTTCATGTTTTCCATAGCGCCGAAGAGGTTCCCGAAGTTTTCCCCATTGGATTTATAGCCGCTGATGTGAATGTAGGTTACGTCGGGGAATTCAGAGGCGACAATTTCCATCGGATCCATAAAACCGAAGGAAGTGCCGAAGATGAGGTCGAAGCCGGCGCGCGAGAGGCTGCGGAAAACCTGTTCGGAATCTGCGCCCTCAGGCACGTTTTCTACGTAGGCTGTGTGGACACCGGGGACATTTGCCTGAACGTACTCCAGCCCTTCATAGTGGGACTGGGACCATCCACCATCGTCGTGTGGGCCAATGAGAACAAAAGCGACGTTGAATTTGCCTTCCTCTGCTGCAGGGATCTGGAATGAAGCCTGCTCACCACTGCCCGCAGGTTCTCCAGCAGGCTCACTCGCCGACCCTTCGGTTTCGGCAGCGTCTCCACCGGGTGCAGCTGGCTGAGGGGCGCATGCAGCCAGGGCTAAGGCTGCGATGACAACCAGGGCAAACAAACGCAAGAGAATGCTCTTTTGCATTTCGCTCCTCCATATAGCGATTTAGGTTGGTATATTAAGAGACTGGACGATGGGAAAGCGCAGGTTGCGCAGCGTATCAGGGTGGAGAGCACCTCCTTTCTTGCCTTATAGGGCTTTCTCACGGGCCGTCGATACTCCCTATTAGCTTACATCAATAAATCTGCAGAGTCTAGATTATGAACTACTCAATTTCATAGGAAATTATTCGCATTATCTAAATAAACTGACCTGCAGTGACAGAACTGCAGGTCAGTTTATTTCATGTGAGTGATCAGGTTTCGCCGTCGGGCAGAATCCAGGTTCCGGTTTCACCCTTCAAGGCTCTGCCGATGTTCTCCGGGTTTGTAATCAGGGCCTTCTTTCCTCCTTTTTCCAGGAACCAGATAATTGCCTGGATTTTCGGAGCCATTGAGCCCTTTGCGAAGTGAGTGCCTTCTGCCAGGTACCTTCTGGCTTCTGAGAGGCTCATGCGGTCAACCCATTTCTGGTCTGGCCGGCCGAAATTCAAAGCCACTTTCTCCACTGCCGTGGAAATCAACAGCATATCGGCATTCAGGTTAGACGCCAGCAGGCTGCTGCCGAGATCTTTGTCGATCACCGCTGCCACGCCGCGAACGTTGCCCTGTTCGTCGGCTGCCACCGGGATTCCGCCGCCTCCGATGGTGATTACGACAACGCCGGCATCGATCAACGCTTTAATCGAATCCAGCTCCAGAACTTCTTTAGGGATTGGGGAAGGAACGACCCGCCGGTAACCACGGCCTGCGTCTTCTACGATCGACCAGCCCTGCTCGCTGGCTCGCCGTCTGGCTTCCTCTTCGTCCATAAAGCCACCGATTGGTTTGGTGGGGTTTTGAAAGGCAGGGTCATCCAGGTCGACGCGCGTCTGGGCGATGACGGTTGCGACGGGTTTCTTGATGCCACGCTTGCGGAGAACATTCTGCAGGTTTTGCTGCAGCATATAACCGATGGCGCCCTGGCTGTCTGCTCCACAGACATCCAGAGGCACTTCGTGCAGCCCTTCAACTTTGTGGGCGATTTCGGACCTCTGCAGGATGAAACCTACCTGAGGGCCGTTGCCATGCGAGATAACAACGTCCCAACCGGCCTCGATCATATCGGCAATGTGATGGGTGGTTTCTTTTGCTGCTTCGTACTGATCTTCTACAGACTGGTGCTGCTTGTCCTTAATTAGAGAATTTCCACCAATTGCAACAACGGCTACTTTCTTGCGCTGGTCATCCATAAGTTCCTTCCGATTCCAGACGGAGAGATGGTGGCAGCTGCTAGCGGGCGATTAACCAGCGCGCAGGCCTCCAGCAGTGATATGGCAGGTGGACTGCGCGATTAACCGGATCAGCTCATGGTAAGCGCCATCACTGCCTTTTGAACGTGGAGCCGGTTTTCGGCTTCGTCGTACACCACAGAGTTGGGTCCGGTGATCACGCCGTCGGTTACTTCGATATTGCGATCTGCCGGTAATGGGTGCATGTAAATGGCATCCGGTTTGGCAAGACTCATGCGGCGCTCATCCGTGATCCAGTCCTTATATTTGTTAATGATCCGGGCGCTTTCTTCCACGTCCTCGGTATACACGAGCGGCCCCCAGGATTTGGGGTAAACGATATCCGCATCTTTGAAGGCCTCGTCCATATCGTCCACAACATCGAACCCTGTACCGTACTTGCGGGCCTGCTCCTGCGCCTGATCCATAATCTCAGGCATCAGGCGAAACTCCGGCGGATGTGCGAGTACGATATCCAGGCCAAAGCGGGGCATCTGCAGCACCAGCGACTGTGGTACGGAGATGGGCTTTTGGTACGAAGATGCATACGCCCAGGACACGACCATCTTTTTCCGGCGCAGGTCGCGGCCCTTCTTCTCGATAATCGTCATCAGGTCAGCCAGGATCTGGAACGGGTGGTAAATATCGCACTGCATATTCAACACGGGTGCACGTGATGCAGCGGCGACTTCGTTGAGATACTTATTCCCTACACCCCAGTCGCAGTGGCGGATGGCGATACCGTCAAAATAGCGGCCGTAGATTTCACCAATTTCCTGCGCAGTATCTCCATGGCTGATCTGAGTGGTTTTGCTTTCGATGAAGGCTGCGTGCCCACCCAGCTGCGCCATACCTGCTTCGAATGAGCCGCGAGTGCGGGTGCTGGTAAAGAAGAACAGCATAGCGAGCACTTTATCGCGCAAATACGGATGTGGTTCGCCCAGCGCTCGCTTACGCTTCAGGTCAAAGGCCACATCTAAGACGGTTTCAACCTCTTCTTTCGAAAAATCGAGATCGCTGATGAAGTCACGGCCTCTAAAGTTGGTCTGCATGGATTTATCTCCTGTTTATTTATATTGATACCGGAATGAAACAGCCGGGGTGATTACAGCGGAAACGGATCACCGGCCTGCTGTTATGTGTTGATGTTCTCAGTCCAGTGCGGCAGCCAGCACAGCGGGGAGCAGGGCATAAAATTCAGTGGCTTTAACCACATCGTCCAGCCGCACGCTATCCATCACCGTGTGAGCGGTTTCTTCATCGCCAGGACCAAAGCCAATGCTGGGGATGTTTGCTTTTCCAGCCCAATAAATACCGTTGGTGCTGAAATTCCATTTCCCAGCCGGCCGGTCTGGCAGGCCAATAGCTCTGCGAACGGTCTGACCGGCCTCGACGAGAGGGTGATCTTCTTCCAGCGCCCAGGCCGGGAAGTATTTTTCTACGGGGAAGACAAAGCCCGTGTAGGAGGGCTCATCATAATGCAGCACCTCCACCTTGACCTTCGACTTCAACTCTTCGGGGATCAGGGCTTCGACCTGAGCAATGACCTCCTCTTTGGTTTCGCCAAAGGTCATGCGGCGGTCGATATAGATAACCGCTTCATCCGGCACGGCGTTGATGCTGGGCGTTTTTACGGTCATATCACTGACGGTGATCTTGCCATGCCCGAGGAAGGGATGATCTCCCAGCTGCGGTTCCATGTCGCGGATCCCGGCGATTACCGGGAGGAGTAAATAGATGGCGTTATCGCCCAGGTGATTGCTGGCTGCGTGAGCGCTGCGGCCTTTTGCTACCACGCGCATCTCCAGCCGGCCCTTGTGCCCCCGGTATACCTGCATCTTTGTCGGTTCGCCAATGACGACGAAATCAGGACGGACGCCCGGGTCGACCTCAACGAAGCTGTTTGGAGCGATGCCGTCACACCATTCTTCCATGTTGCCGAAATAATAAGCTGTCCATCCTTCCAGCAGGCCGAGCCGGTTGGCGATACTCAGGCCGTAGACCATACCCGGGGTGCTGCCTTTTTCGTCACAGGCGCCGCGAGCGTAGAGAACGCCATCTTCAATCTTTCCCTTGAACGGGTCATGGGTCCAGCTTGCCGGGTCTCCGATACCGACAGTGTCGATATGCGAATCAAAGACAATCTTGCGAGGACCATCCCCAATGCGGCCAAGGATGTTCCCCATTTTGTCAAAGCGGACCTCATCGAACCCCAGACGTTTCATTTCATCACCGATGCGCTGGCCGACCTCGCCGATCTGTGAATCCATGCTGGGGATCGCCACGATTTCACACATGAATTTGATGATGTTTTCGCGGTTCTCACCAACCAGTGCCTGAACCGCCTGCAGCTTTTCCTGAGATACCCTGTTCACTCAATCCTCTCCTGATACATTATGGTCGGGCTGATCACCGGCCCGGACAGCCGGTCTGCCGATTCTACGAACAACATGAAACTGAAAATAACCGGGCAGGAAATAGCTGTGCGAATAGTCCACGACCCGGCCATTACTGGCGTAAAGGTAAGCGATGAAGTGAAGGAGAACATCCCCGCGCTGAATGCCCAGCGCTCTGGCTACCTCTACATCTGCAGTGGCGGCGTTAATTTCTGTGCGTGACGAGACCAGATTGAGGTCGCCGCGTGCCAGGAGCATGTCGAGCACCGATCCGGTGAAATTGAGATTAATCTCTTCGGGGCTCATCACGTCTCTGGGCAGCACATCGACCAGGAAAGCCGCCGGTCGGCCCTCAGCATGCATCACCCTGGTAACACTGATGACTTCACAACCTTCTTCCAGCTGCAGCGCCTGGCACTCATCAGGTGTAGAAGGCCTGCACTCCATGCGCCACTCACCCAGGGTTACTTCCAGCCCGTAACGGCGGGCAATCGTTTCCAGGCTCTCCAGGGTTTCCAGGCCGGTCTTGATCACTGTAGAGGGATGCGTGACATAAGTACCGGACCCCTGTTTGCGCCGGATCAATCCCTGAGCTTCAAACGTGCGCATTGCTTCACGCAGCGTGGCCCTCGAGACACCCAGCTGCCGGGCCAGCACTGGTTCTGAAGGAAGGCGCTTTCCAGACTCCGTTTCAGTGATGATACGGTAAAGGCTGTCGTGCAAGCGTTGAGAAACCGATTGATTGGACATAAGAACGTGTTAAATCCTTTTCAGGTGAGTGAAAAAGATTTAGAAAACCGGAACATGATGCTAATTCCCTTTCAGACCGGAAAGTCTGATTAAGGCTCGATGACCGGGATGAATGTAAACTGATTGACATCTACCAGCCCCAGATCTGAGATGCGCAGCTCAGGTATCACCACCAGCGCCAGCAGGCTTAACTGCATATTCGGGTTGTTCAACTGGCACCCGCAGGCCCGGAAGCCGTAAAGGACTGTGGCGGCTTTGCGCGCCACGACTTCGGCACGTTCATTCGAAATTAACCCACCGATTGGCAGAGCGACCTGCCCGATCACTTCTCCCTGACGGACTACAATCTGACCACCTCCCAGGCTGGCCAGCCTGTTGGCTGCGATGGCCATATTTTCATCATCGGTGCCTACGACGATCATATGATGACTGTCGTGAGCGACCGTGGAGGCAATGCCGCATGGTACGTCGAAGCCGAAGCCATGCACCAACCCAACCTGCACCTTACCGGTGTTGTGATGGCGTTCAATCAGCGCCAGCTTTGCCAGGTCTTTCTCAAGATTGGGATGAACTTCGCCGTTCAGACAGGTGACCGGGATACGCAGGTGGCGGGTGGGAGCCTGGTTCTCAATGACGCCAACGACATTGGCGGTGACAACACTGCCGTTCCTGGCCTGGATGCCGGCAGGAACGGGCAGGCGGAAATCGGCGGCGGTCAGTTCTCGCGGGATGTGAACAGAGTTAGTGGCCCAATCCGGATAGGTGTAAGTGGGCATCTCAATCTGCAGGCGGCCCTCCTCGACAGCCACCTGGCCTTTGGCAATGACCATATCGATGGTGAATTGAGGCAGGTTGGAAAGCAAGAGAATATCGGCATATCGCCCCGGGGCGATCATCCCGACATCCCGCGAAACGCCGAAATGTTCGGCGGTATTGATCGTTGCCATCTGGATGGCGGTCAGGGGAGAGAGTCCCTGCTGGATGGCATGTTTCAGCGCCCGGTTCATGTGCCCTTCGCCAACCAGGGTCGCCGAATGCGAATCGTCGGTGCAGAGAATGAAATGACGGGGGTCCAGACCCGCTTCGGTGACCGCGCGGACCTGCTCAGCGACGTCGTGCCATGCCGAACCGTAGCGCAGCATGACCTTCATCCCCTGGCGGACGCGTGCAACAGCGTCTTCCATGCGGGTGCCTTCATGATCATCCTCAGGACCGCCAGCCGCATAGCCATGGAACGGCAGGCTTAAATCCGGTGAAGCATAGTGGCCGCCGGTCACTTTTCCACGCAGGCGCGTCTCAGCCATCTCCGCATGCATTCTCTCATCACTGCCGATGACGCCCGGGAAATTCATCATCTCGCCCAGGCCGATCACCCCATCCCAGGTCATTGCCTCAGCCACTTCTTCGGGGCCAAGGTTTGAACCGGGTGTCTCCAGTCCCGGTGCTGAAGGGACGCAGGAAGGGACCTGCACCCAGACATGGATTGGCTGCAGGGCTGCTTCTTCGACCATCAAGCGCACGCCGTTCAATCCGAATACGTTGGCGATTTCGTGAGGGTCCACGAACATGCCGGTTGTGCCGTGCGGTATTACAGCCCGGACGAATTCCGTGACTGTAAGCATGCCCGACTCAACGTGCATGTGACCATCGAGCAGACCCGGACATAGATATCTCCCTGCGGCATCGATGACCTGTGTCTGGCTGCCTATCGTATGTCCGGCATCGGGTCCGACATAGGCGATGCGTTCTCCTTTTACGGCGATGTCGGTGTCGGGAATGATCTCCCCTGACTGGACACAGATCCAGCGGCCGCCGCGGATGACCAGATCCGCGGGGATTCTACCCATGGCAACATCGACCAGTTCGCGTGTGATGGATGCGTAGGCTGCGTAATTTTTCATAGGTTGGTTACTCAGGTTTCAAGCGCATCCCGGTGAACAGCAGACTGCTTCTATTCACCGTTGACCAGTCTCTTTGACGCACGGTTGTGCTGCTCGATCAGGCGTGGCAAATCGAGGGTTATAAGCTGACCTTCTTTGACCACAAACCTGCCGCCAACGACCGTGTAATCCGCTTTGACAGGGGCGCAGAAGACCACAGCAGCGACGGGGTCATGCTGAGCGCCGGCATACTCCAGCCGGTCCAGGCGCAGTGCAAAGAAGTCTGCACATTTACCGGCTTCCAGCGATCCGATATCGGAGCGGCCTACTACCTCGGCACCGCCACGGGTAGCGAGTTCCAGTGCCTGGCGGGCAGTCATCAATGGAGGCGCATCCTGGCCCGAAAGGGATGCCCCGCGCAGCCCGGCGCTGAGACGCGCCACCAGCATTGCCTGTCGGACTTCTTCTAAGAGGGATGATCCATCGTTGCTGGCAGAGCCGTCCACACCCAGTCCTACTTTGACCCCGGATGTGAGCATTTCCATGATGGGAGCAATCCCGGAAGCCAGCCGCATATTTGAGGATGGGCAGTGTGCCACGCCGCACCCGCTGTGGGCGTAAACATCGATTTCACTCTTGCTTACATGGACGGAATGGGCAAACCACACATCCGGGCCTATCCAGTCGACCTGTTCCATGTACGGGACCGGCCGGTAGCCAAATTTTTCCAGGCAGAAGGCTTCTTCGTCCTGTGTTTCTGCCAGATGTGTATGCAGCCTGACCCCATATTCCCGGGCGAGTGCCGCGCTCTGCCGCATCAGGTCGCCTGTTACACTGAACGGCGAGCAGGGAGCCAGCACGACCTGGGTCATGGCACCTGGCCTGGGATCATGGTAGGTTTCGATGAGCCGCTGGCAGTCCTTCAGGATCGCATCCTCGGACTCAACGACGCTGTCGGGAGGCAGCCCACCCTGGCTTTCTCCCAGGCTCATGGAGCCGCGGGAGGCCTGCAGGCGAACTCCTATTTCCAGCGCAGCCTGGATTTCATCGTCCAACTGGGAACCGTTGGGAAACAGGTAGAGATGATCGGAAGCCGTTGTGCATCCTGAGAGCGCCAGTTCAGCCAGCGCGATCTGGGTTGAGATGCGCACGTCTTCAGGTGTTATGCGCGCCCAAATCGGGTAGAGGGTTTTCAGCCAGTTGAACAGATTGGCATTCTGGGCATCGGGGACGGCGCGGGTGAGGGTCTGGTAGAAGTGATGGTGGGTGTTGATCAGCCCGGGGAGGACAATATGCCCTGAAAGATCGAGGACCTCATCGGCGCTTTCGGGAAGGTCCTGCGTAGGGCCAACCTGCTCGATAAACCCGTCTCTAATCAAAAGACCACCGCCGGCTATCTCCCGGCGATGGTCATCCATCGTTACTACCAGTGCGGCATTTCGGATGAGAAGAGTAGTCATAACCTTGGCTTTCTTTTGATCTAATCGTCTTAATACAAGGCGACCAGGTACTGCTGCCGGAGACCACGAGCGAAAAATACCGTCTGGATGACGCGTGTAAAAAATATTCAACTTGCAAACACTAACTGGTGAGAAAAGTGTATCAAAAAAAGAATTTGCTGTCAATTGTCAGACAACTCAGTTGTCCGACAACTGCTCCAGCGAGTCAGGGAATTCCCTACCCCGAATAAGTAAGAGTACCCATTGAGAAACAAAGAAAGCAAAGTTATAGTGATTTACAGGGAAGGAGTGTGTGGTGATGACGAAAACAATTGTAGCGGTGTATGAAGATTTTCCTACTGCGAACGCAGCAGTGCGAAGGCTGGTTGAGAATGGTGTGGCGCGCGATACGATCAGCATCATCGCTTCTGACGAAAGAGGATAATACAAACGGCATATTCTGAAGGATGATGCGCTGGACGAACCGCAGGAGGCATCCGGCGATGCGACGGGGGGCGCTGTGAAAGGGGCCGGTATTGGGGCAGTGCTGGGCGGACTTTCAGGCCTGCTGGTAGGGCTGGGTGTGATTGCTATCCCTGGAATTGGCCCGGTGATTGCCGCAGGCCCTCTGGCTGCGGCCGTGACCGGCATGCTGGGGGCCGGTGCAGGCGTTGTAGCGGGCGGAGCGGCGGGCGGCCTGGTCGGTGCGCTGGTAGACCGGGGAGTGCCTGAGGAAAATGCGCAGCTTTACACAGAAGCAATCCGGCGAGGAGGCGTACTGGTGGCGGTCCGTGCTGACGATGATCTGGCGCTGGGGGTGCGCGATATCCTGAATGAACTCGATCCTATCGATATCGAGGAACAGGCGGTTCAATGGCGCGAGCAGAACCGTGTCCCTGAAACCGAGTCGCGCAGTTCGCTGTTTTCATCCAACCAGTATCAGCTGGAGAAGGCGGATTACCTTCCTGACGAACACGACCAGGGATATGAAGCCTTCGACAGCGCCTACCGCCATCATTACGAAACATTCCTGGCCAGTTCAGGCACGCCGTACGAAGAATATTTGCCCATTTACGAATATGGTTACAACCTGGCCATTGATGAAAGCTACCGCCACCGGCACTGGGAGGAGATTGAGCCCGAAGTACGCCGCGAGTGGGAGCGGCGGGGTGCAGCCACTCCGTGGGAGGAATTCGAGAGCTCGGTGCAGCATGCCTGGCGAGAAGTCCGCGAGGCGATGAAATAGCGGGACAGGATCCCGGTGGTATAGACTGCACTGTCGCTATTTCATCATTAATAATCCTGCTCAATATCTTGACGGGGATATTGAGCAGGATTACAATCCTAATTTAAGGACTGAAACAATCTCATTTGGGGACGTCAGCGCAAGGCCCTTTTGTTTGCGAATTGAATTTGTTGCAAACGTAAAGGGTGACGAGGTGGAGGTTCCTCGTGTCGCAGCGAGGTTAAGCCGGATCCGGGAATATTGAACCGGCGGCGAAAATCGAGAGATCAGCGGATGCCTCCCGGGATGGCCACGTCCCGCGTTTTCCCCTCCTGTAAGCGTTGTGATAAACCGGCAGGGTAACCTGCCGACAGAGCACAGCGCAGTGGCCTCGATGCCTGCCCGGCAGTTGAGCAGGGCGGTCATCCTGTTGTGTTTCTGGAGGGGCGTACCATGGTAAAACCTGAAGGCACGCCCGGCGTGCTTTTTTGTTTTTAACCTGGAGGTTTGCATGCATTTACCCAGCCGCTATTCCATCAAAATCCATCCTGCTCCGCCGCCACCTGGAGGGTACCCGGCCAATTTTCACCTGGAAGACGGCTCTACTTACATCAAGTACGGGCACCCGGTGTTTCAGGGCTCGGCACAGCGGGGAGATCTGTACTGGACGGCTGAAATCATCACCCAGACCTGGTATCAGGCGGAGAGCGGGCATATTCCGATATCGGGCGCCGGTTATGGGGGTAAATTTGCCGGGGATGGATTTGAAGGAATCTGGCTGGATATGAGCGAGATCGTCCGACCCACCCGAGATGGCATTCACGGTCGCGAAACGATCTCCACTCAGGTGGACCTGGGTGGGGGATTAATGGCGCTGGAATTTGACGCCACAGGAAATATAACGTCGGTTCTGCCTCCAGCCCTCAGCCTGCCGATCCCCATTCTGCTGGGGCCGCTGCCCATGCCGCTTCCAGGCAGGGGAGCTGTCAGGGCGCTGGCGCAGGCGGCCTATCGCCTGGGAACACTGGCTGTTATCGAAGCAGAAGCGTTTGATGATGATCTGCTTCCGTTTGCAAAGTACCTCGCTCCCCGTCTCTACGGAGATACGCTGGATGCTGTGCGAGCAGACTGGCAGCCCGTTTACCTGGAGATTGAGGAAGATAACCCGGAGAAAACCATGCCTTTATATGAGCGGCTGAGGCAGCGCTGGCCTGATGCGGTGATCGCGCTGCGCCTGCCGCTGTCCACGGCGGCCGCGGAGCAGGCAGTGACGTGGGTTTCGGGCGGTGCACAGGTGATCCATCTGTTCGCAGATGACATTGCGCAGGATCTGGATGGGCGCCCGCTCCCCGAGGCGCTTCTCGAAGTGCACAAAGCGCTTGTTGAGCATGCACTGCGTGACCGGGTAACCTTAATCGTCAGCGGAGGGGTAGCAGCCGCTGAGCACGTGGCAAAAGCTGTGGCCTGCGGGGCGGACCTGGTGGCTGTAGATTTCATTCTGCAGGTCGCCTGGGGCTGCTCGTTATGGGCAGATAAAGGCAGATGTGCAGTCGAGAGTGGAGAGATTGATGTGGATTGGGGGGCGCAGCGCATCCTCAATCTGATGAACGCCTGGCGCGACCAGCTGCTGGAAGCGCTGGGAGCGATGGGGATGCGAGAAGTACGGCGTTTGCGAGGGGAGATAGGGCGAACGATCTGGAATAAGAGCGAAGAAAGCACCTTCCGTTCGATGCTGGGCGGCAGCGCACCAGCCTCGACCTATCCGAAGCTGCCCCAGCCCCTGGGCGGGGAAGGGGATTTCCGCTGGCCAACAGCGCTGCTGCTGGCCACTCAGCAGCAAGCACGCAGCGGGTCACCTCCCAGCGGAGAACTGGAATACCGGATCGGCGCCTCAGACGGCGGGTTCGACCGGCTGGCGTTCACATTTGAGTTTGACCGGGATCCGCGCGATGTACCGCAGGCCGACCCATTCAAATTCGACTTTCGACTGCCGCTTAACCGGCGTGAGCCAGAACGACCCGAACTGGTACTGCCGGTTCCCTGGTATGGGGCAGGGATGTCATACGGCAGCGTGGGTCTACCGGTTATGCTGTCTCGCGCCCGCGCGGCAAAGCAGCTTGGGACACTCACCTCTACCGGTGAGGGTGGCTATCCGGAGGAGCTTGAACCCTATGCGGACCATATCATTACTCAGGTAGCAACCGGGTTGTTTGGTGTGGGCGAAGCCACGATCCAGCGGGCGCCGGTGGTGGAAATAAAGTATGCACAGGGGGCAAAACCAGGCCTTGGGGGACACCTTTTAGGGAATAAAAATACGGAATCGGTCGCCCGCCTGCGCGAAGCGGTGCAGGGCTCGTCGCTGTTCTCACCGTTTCCCTTCCACAGCGTGTATTCGGTGGAAGATCATAAGAAGCATGTGGACTGGTTGAAGATCGTGAATCCGCGTGCGCTGATCAGCGTAAAGGTATCGACGCCCACCGACGTGGATATGGTTGCCGTTGGATCCTATTACGCGGGTGCGCACATCATTCACCTGGATGGGGCCTATGGCGGAACCGGCGCAGCGCCGGAGATTGCGAAGAAAAATATCGCCATGCCGATCGAGTACGCGCTTCCCAGAGTGCACCGTTTTCTGGTCAACGAAGGGATCCGTGACCAGGTCACGCTGATGGCATCGGGCGGACTGCGGTCCGCCTGGGATGTGGCCAAAGCCATTGCTCTGGGCGCGGATGGAGCGATATTGGGCTCTGCTGAACTGGTGGCAATTGGCTGTATCCGCATCGCACAGTGTGAAAAAGGGCTGGGCTGCCCCTTCGGGATCACCACGACGGATCCCGAGCACGCAAAAAAGATCGACGCCGATGTGGGCTACCAGCAAATTGTTAACCTGTATACTTCCTGGCTCTGGCAGCTGGCCGGCATTCTGGAAATTCTCGGTATGCGTTCGATCTCGGAATTGAGGGGGCGGAGCGACCTGCTGGTGTACCTCACCTGAAGTCAGCAAGAATCGGGTGGCAGCCGGGAATGCAGCTTTTTAGAATTGGTTCAGTAAGCGTGATCATCCTGCGTTATGTGGGGAGTTTTGGAAATGAAAACTGTATCCGTTGATATGAACCAGTTATCAGAAGATTACCGCCGGATTGAAAGGGCAATACTATTCCTGGAGAAACATGCCAGCCGCCAGCCGGAACTGAAAGAAGTGGCGGATTCTGTCGGATTGAGCGAATATCACTTCCAGCGCATTTTTACGCGCTGGGTTGGGATCAGCCCGAAACGATTTCTGCAGTATTTAACCAAGGAGCGGGCCAAGGAAATGCTGCGCAGCTCCCGAAGTCTGCTCGATGTTTCCATTGAAACCGGGTTATCCGGACCCAGCCGGCTGCACGATCTGTTTGTAACGTATGAAGCGGTCACTCCAGGTGAATATAAAAGCCGGGGAGCGGGATTAGAAATCGTATACGGCTTTCACCCTTCTCCGTTTGGTGAATGCCTGGTGGCTGCTGCACCACGAGGTCTGTGCTTTCTGGCTTTCGTACAGGATTCAGGGCGTGAGACCACCTGGCTGGAACTGTTAAAAGAATGGCCGCAGGCAGAATTTCGAGAAGACCACGGGGTAACCGGAGCTCTTGTTCAGCAAATATTCGCTTTCCACCAGGGTGTGTATGCAGAACCGCTGCGGGTTTATCTGCAGGGGACGAAATTTCAGTTGAAAGTCTGGGAAGCCCTGCTGCGAGTTCCGGCAGGTTCGGTGATATCGTACCGGGACCTTGCGATCCAGATCGGACTGCCGGACGGAGCGCGCGCGGTAGGAAATGCCGTTGGGCGTAACCCACTTCCAGTGGTGATTCCGTGCCACCGGGTCATTCGCGGCGCCGGAGAGATGGGTGGCTACCGCTGGGGTACTTCGAGGAAAAAAGCGCTGCTGGCATGGGAATGGTCTCGTTTTGTAGAAGGAGAAAGGTTGGGGATATGATATGAGCGGTATCAACTGGAAAATCTGGGCAGCACTACTCAGTGTCTACATCGCCTGGGGATCTACTTATCTGGCCATTCGGTTTGCCGTAGAAACCATTCCTCCTTTCCTGATGGCAGCCACGCGCTTCCTGGTCGCAGGACTGATCCTGTTTGCATGGCGCAAAGCTGTGGGAGATCCGCTTCCCAGGCGGTTGGAATGGCGATCTGCGGCTGTTATTGGACTGTTTTTGCTGCTGGGTGGTAACGGCGGCGTGTCCTGGGCTGAACAGCGAGTGCCTTCGGGGATCGCAGCCCTGCTCGTAGGTTCGGCGCCGCTGTGGATGGTGCTGCTAGATGCCATCCGGCCGGGGGGTATCCGCCCTGGCTGGCGGACCGTGGCCGGTGTGATTATCGGTTTTGTGGGCATTGCGCTGTTGATCGGTCCCTCGCAGCTTGCAGGGGTAGGGCAGAGCCAGGACAACACCGGTATTCTGGTCCTGCTGCTGGCGGCATTTCTGTGGGCGGTCGGTTCGCTGTACGGACGCGGCGCAAAGCTCCCCACATCACCACTGATGGGCACCAGCATGGAAATGCTGACCGGCGGGTTGGGCCTGCTGGCTGCGGGCACGCTGACCGGTGAGTGGAGCCGACTGGATGTATCGTCGAGCTCGATGGCTTCCATCTGGGGGCTTCATTACCTGATCGTTTTCGGTTCTTTGATCGGTTTCGCTGCATACACCTGGCTGTTAAGGGCAGCGCCAACACCGCTTGTTTCTACCTATGCCTATGTCAACCCGCTGATTGCGATTTTTATCGGAAACCTGCTGGCTAGTGAGCCGCTCACTCCCCAGATCCTGATTTCTGCCGTGGTAATCATCGGCGCTGTAGCACTGATTAATACCTCCAGAATGGAGGCACCGGGAAAAATTAAAGCCCCATCACCTTCAACAGGGAATGATTGAGATGACAAGTCGAAACGCTGAATCCATTCTGGCATCCAGACGTGATCTCATTCAGGGGCTCCCTGCCCCTGTCCGCAGTGATGATGCTGCGGAAGGCGGCTGCGGCGTGCTCGGTTTAGCCGCCAGCCTGCGCGTGCCTGGACGGCATGTGCTGGCCGGATCTCAGCAGATGCACAATCGCGGGAACGGCAAGGGGGGCGGCATCGCAATGGTTGGGCTTGACCCTGCTCAGGTGAAGGTTGATGCGCAGACACTGAGCAGTCATTATCTGCTCCAGATCGCGCTGCTGGATCCTGAAGCCCTGGGCGAGGTGGAATCCGGTTTCATCACCCCTCATTTTGAAATCGCACAGGCCTATGAACTGGAGCACCTTGATGATTACCGGGAGATACCAGGCCTGGAGGTTCGCCCGCCGGATGTGTGGCGGTATTTTGTGCGCGTCAGGCCGCAGGTGCTGGAGCATTTCGCAAAAGAAAAAGGACTGCAGGATTTACCTGCACGGGCACTGGAAGACGAATTTGTCTACCAGAACAGTTTCAAATTGAACCGTGAGTTTTATGCCAGCCTGGGTGAGCAGCGTGCCTTCGTGCTCAGCCATGGACGGAACCTTTCAGTGTTAAAAATTGTGGGCTATGCGGAGGATGTGGCTGCTTACTACCGGCTGGAAGACCAGACGGCGAATGTGTGGATCGCCCACCAGCGCTACCCGACAAAAGGGCGCGTGTGGCATCCCGGCGGTGCGCATCCGTTTATTGGCTTGAATGAGGCCCTGGTGCACAACGGCGACTTTGCCAACTACCATGCGGTCAGCGAGTACCTGCGCCAGCGCAACATCGGGCAGCTCTTCCTTACGGATACCGAGGTCAGCGCCCAATTATTTGATTTATGGAATCGGGTTTACGGCTACCCGCTGGAGATCACGCTGGAAGCAATGGCTCCGACCACGGAACACGATTTCTGGATGCTGCCGGCGGAGAAGCGGGAACTGTACCATGCGGTGCAGCGTGTGCATATGCACGGCTCACCGGATGGACCCTGGTTCTTTATCCTGGCACGCTCGCTGCCCGGCGATTTTGATCAGGCGGACCGGTTTGAACTGCTGGGCATTACCGACACCAGTATGCTGCGACCCCAAGTGTTTGCATTGTACGAAAATCATCCCCAGCCGGCCAATGAAACGGTGGAAGGAACGGAAGGGGTGCAGATCGGTCTGATTGCATCGGAACGACAGGCCATCAACGCCTGTCTGCGATCGCTGGCAGCGGAGGATATGCGCTTTCAACCGGCTGCCGACCGATACTGGGCAGCCCGTGGGGGTTCATACACAGACGGCGGGGCTTTCCGCTTCACCGTAACCAGCGCATACGGCTCAGGGCCCGCCCGGGTTGACTGCGTGGATAAGTTCGGAGTTCCGGTGACGCTGGAAGGTGAAGCCAGCAAACAGCATGTTGACCGCAGCCAGCTGCAGCCCGAGTGCGCTTCACCGGAGATGCGTGCCCTCTGGGAGCAGAATGCACTGCGCGCTTTCGACAATGGGGGACCGGATACTTTCCTGGACTGGTTCCGGTCGATCCTGCCAGATTTAGGTTGGGATGAACTCGCCTGGGGTCTGAAATGGCTGCTGGGCTTTGCCGCACAAGGCGACCAGGAATGGGAGTTCTCTCTTGGGAGCCTGACGCTGCTGCACGACCGGCGACTGAACAGGGGGAATAAGCGGCGGGCTTCATATGTAACGCTGGTTCGAGATACGATCGACAACGTGCTCAGCCTGCCCCCTTCCATCAATCTTTTCACTGAAGATGGTATCCCTCTGCAAAGTGTTCGCCGGTTGACCTGGGATGAACGTTACAGGCTGGTGGGTCCTCAGCATCGAGAGCATATTCTCGTCATTGATACGCTGGGATTTCCGGCAGAGGGAGAAGACTCAGCGGCGCGGTGGATGGCCAGAGCTGTAGAGCAGGGCTGGAAAAGATTGATCGCTTACCGCTGGCGGGGTGGTCGATTTGCTGCCTGCGGCCTGGGCCCGGGCAGTGCGGGTGTGCGCATCGATCTGTACGGTGATGTGGGAGATTACGCCGGTTCAGGTCTCGATGGGGCAGAAGTACATCTTCACGGCGACGCCCAGGATCAGGTGGGGCAAATCCTTAAACAGGGCAAACTGGTTATTTATGGCGATGTGGGGCAGACCTTTCTCTATGGGGCCAAGGGGGGTGAGGTATATGTCCTGGGATCGGCTGCCGGCCGCCCATTGATCAATGCTGTCGGGCGACCACGTGTGGTGATCAACGGTGTGTGCCTGGATTATCTGGCCGAATCTTTTATGGCCGGGGATCCGCTGCTGGGCGGCGGTTTTGCCATTCTCAATGGGATTGCTTTTGATGCAGACGGAAATATCGTCGAACTGGAGACCCCCTATCCCGGCGGAAACCTCTTCTCGCTCGCCTCAGGCGGAGCGATCTACCTGCGCGACCCGCACTGCAAAGTGCAGGAGGACCAGTTGAACGGCGGGGCTTTCGTCAGGCTGAAAGATGCAGATTGGGCGCTCATTGAACCCTACCTGCTGGAGAATAAACGCCTGTTTGGAATTGGCGTGGAGGAACTGCTCACCGTTGACGGTATCCGGCGCGAACCGGCTGAGGTATACCGCAAGGTGGAGGTGCTCGCCAGCAGCGTGCTTCACGAAAGTGAGAATCGCTAATTGCAAAAGCGCCCGATTACCATCCTGGCGGATGATCAGGCGCTTTTGAATTTAAGCTTAGATACCATTATTAGAGCGGCTATCCCATCTCGAGTTGAATGATCAGAGCTGCTGTAAACTGGAAGCTGAGGGCAGGCCACCGGCTGGACTGGCTGCCTGGACGGCCCTGACGATTGCCCGGGAAACCGCCTGTGCCGCGAATGCCCCAATCAGGTTTACATCGGCCGGTTGTTCACCCGAAGCCAGGGCGAAGATGGTATCGCCGTCCAGCATGGTATGAACCGGGCGCACGGCACGCGCCAGCCCATCCTGCGCCATTTGAGCGACCTTATTTACCTCTACTTTGCTCAGGCGAGCATTGGTAGCCACAACACCAATGGTTGTGTTGCTGGTGGGAGCAAAACGCAGTGGTCCTTCCGCCAGGATTTTCATCACCTCGAGAGAGTCCATGAATGGGCTCTCACTGCTTTTCAGCGCGTGGTCAATCCGCCGCACGCCGGCCAGAATACGGCCGTTCTCCGGGTTGATTATGTCTCCCAGCGCATTTACCACGACCAGAGCGGCAACGATCAACCCGGGACGGATTTCGATACTGGCGGTCCCGATACCCGATTTCATCGCCTGGCCCATACCGAGCATCTTACCGACCGTGGCGCCGCAGCCGGCCCCCACATTCCCTTCCGGCACAATGCCGTCCGAAGCATTCAAACAGGCCTGATAGCCCATCTGCGCATCAGGGCGGATGTCGGACCGGCCAATCCCTAAATCAAAAATGATCGCGCCCGGGACGATCGGTACTTTTGCCGCCTGGGCATCGAAACCTATATTGCGCTCCTCCAGGTAACGGACCACCCCATCTGCTGCTGCCAGGCCGAAGGAAGATCCACCGGCCAGCACAACCGCATGCACCTGGTCAACCAGATTGAGCGGATGCAGAAGGTCGGTTTCGCGGGTTCCGGGTGCACCACCGCGCTGATCGACTCCGCCTACCATTCCGGCTTCACACAGGACGACCGTGCACCCGGTGAGTGCAGCGTCGTCGTGCGCATGGCCTACTTTGACGCCGGGGATATCTGTTAGAGAATTTTTCCAGTGTCCTTTCAAGAAATCACCTCATCACGGTTCATAATGATAAAGGTGAGTGGTATGGAGATACCCGTGATTCAACCAGCCGGCATGTCGCTATACCCGGTTCGCCTGCTGTCACCAGCAGGCCTGATACAAAGTGTATCACCATACCGTATTTTCGTGCCTGTCGTGGATATGCTGCATCCTGTACACCACTGGGTCTATTAAACATCAGTGTGCATTTGCATACTGGCGTTCGTAAATTTCAGCTACCGGTACCGGCCGGAAACACTTATTGACACCTGTTTCATAGAAAGATAAACTGGATTGCTGTGAGCAAAAAATCAGCAAATTGAGGTAATCCGTTGAAGGTAATAAACCCGTCTGCATTCCTTACCCGGCTTTCGGGAGAGAAGGCTGTTCCACAATGGCGACAGGGGCTGTTAAATATTCTTATCCTGGCTGCGCTGACTGCTGCCCTGCTCGTTCCACGGGTGATTGGTCTGGGGCGTTTTGTCACCCCGGATGAGCCGCTGTGGGGCAAGCGCTCAGGGAGCTTTTATTATGCTATTCAGAATCGTGAATTTGCGGGGACGTATCAGACGGGTCACCCCGGCGTGATGGCGATGTGGGCCGGAGCTCTGGCATATCAACGGGTCTTCCCAGAATTTAAAGAATACGGGCAGATCGAGCTGGGGGATGCAAAGGTGCTTGAGATCTTTCAGAGGCACGGGATTAACCCAATGGAGATCCTGACCACCGCCCGCCTGAACATGATCCTGTTTGCAACCATCGCGCTCCTGTTGAGCTTCCACTTTGCCCGGCGGATGTTCGGACTGCTGCCGGCGGCAGTTACCCTGCTGGTGATCGCATTTGACCCGTTCCAGGTTGCTCATACTCGCGTATTACATCATTTTGGCCTGTTAAGCTGCCTGACCTTTCTGGCCGTACTCGCTTATTTGGATTTTCTCCGCTCTCACAGCCGCGTGAGTTTAATCATTTCGGCGGCCGCTGGCGGACTGAGCATTCTAACGGTGGCTCCGGGAATTGTCCTGATTCCAGTTATCGGCCTGCTCTCGTTATCCGGACTCTATGATGCAGAGAAAAAGAAACTGGTCCTGAACTGGAAACGGCTGTGGAGAAATACACTTTCTCCGGCGTTGATATGGGGATCCCTGGCATTTCTGACAGTCTTCGCAGCCTGGCCGTCGATGTGGGTCGATTCACTGGGGACGATGCAAAGGGTTGCCGCATACGCCCTGAGCGCCGGGGAAGGAGAAATTGGAGGCACCCATTTTGTGGAGTCCTTTCAGGCGGGGCCGGATGATGGTACGCTTTATTTACATTATTACCCTCTTACGTATTTGTGGCGGTCTACTCCAGCAACGCTGTTCGGGTTGGTGCTTTTTGTGGCTGTACTGCTGCGCGAGCGCAGATCGAACCGGATTCAGCGGGAAGTCAAGCTGGTGCTCCTGGGATTGATGGTGTTCGTTCTGGCCTATCTGACCCTTATGAGCATCGGCGAGAAAAAGTTTGACCGCTATCTGCTCCCGGTTTATCCCCCGCTATCTCTACTGGCTACTCTGGGGTGGATATGGGCGTCAGAAACTGCCTCCCATCGACTTCAGTTCAAGAAGGTTTTGCCTGCGGCCATCTTGAGCTTAGTGTTCATCGTTCAGATCGTCAGCTCCGTGCGAACGGCTCCATATTACCTGACCTACTTCAATCCGCTGTTTGGTGGACTGGAGAAAGCTCCCCAGGTGTTGATGGTGGGATGGGGTGAAGGTTTGAATGAAGCCGCTCTGTATCTGAAGGATGATCCCGATATCCGGAAAAAGCGCATTATCTCCTGGTACCCTCTGGCATTTAACTGGTACAGCTTCAACCTTGGTTTTCAGGCCGAACATGCAGAGTTTTCCTGGGATGACACACCGGAAACCTACCAGGATTTTGATTATGCAGTGCTGTATATCAACCAGATACAGCGAAATATACCACCGGCACTGATGAATGTGCTGCTGCCTCTGGAGCCTGAACATTCGGTCTCGATCGACGGGGTTGAATTTGTTCGTATTTACCGGCTGAACAACCCGACCGCATCTGAGAATTAGATCGAGCTGACTGCATACCTATCCGGGTTGTAAAGGAGAATCGACAGCCTCACCTATATAATCGGAAATTACTCAGCCTTCCGCAGTATCTCCGGGTAATCACAACATGACATCCAGCAAAGTTGAACGGATTATTCGCTCCATCCATAAGTTGAAGCCTCTGTCCACCAGCGTTACGCGTGTGCTGCGGGCGATAGACGATGAGTCTTCCTCTGCCGGGATGATTTCAGACCTGATCGGTCTGGACCCGGCACTGGCGGCAAATGTGCTGCAGTTTGCCAACTCAGCGTCACTTGGTTACGGTCCGAGCTGCTCAACCTTATCCGAAGCGGTGATGCGCTTGGGGTTGAGGCGGATCCGGACGATTGTACTGGGGGTTGCCGCAGCGGGGAGTCTGAGCGCCAGCCTGCACGGATACGGTCTGCGCGCGGGCGAACTGTGGAACCATTCGGTGGCCGCCGCCACGATCAACCAGTGGCTGGCCCAGCGGTTTTCCTTCCCGAATCCAGAAGAAGTGTATATTGCCGGGCTGCTGCACGATATCGGTAAAATCGTGCTCGACCAGTTTATGCTGATCGATTACCAGCAAATCTACTATATGGTGAAATACAAAAACTGCCTGCTCTGGCAGGCCGAAGAGGCCGTGATTGGAATCGACCATCCCAGAGCAGGCGGCTTAATGGCGGAACACTGGAATTTTCCAGAATCTCTGGTGGAGGCGATCTGCTACCACCACAGCCCCTCGCTGGCGTTCAACAACCCGAAACTGGCAGCCATCGTCAACCTGGCCAATGCATTTGCCGCACGCAGCGGAACCGGGCTCACCTTTACAGCCAGCCGGGTGATCCATCCCGAAGCGCTGCCGATACTGGGTCTGGATGAACGTTCACTCCAGTTTCTGGAAGAGGATCTTAAGAAGTATTTTCACAACGAAAGCGGAATCCTGAGCGAGCAGTAGAAAGCGGTAAAGTCCTGTGCAGCAGTCAGAAAAATCGAGGATAGATCCGGAAAATTAGGCTTTCAGGGAACGTTTTATTGTTGACATTTCATCCTGATCGATTATAATGTTGGGGCTGAATCAGCAAGTTAATAACCCGGCCCCGTAGCTCAATTGGCAGAGCAAGCGCCTCTTAAGCGTTAGGTTCTGAGTTCGATCCTCAGCGGGGTCACCTGGGACATTTCCCGAATTCGCCTGATCATTTCAGGCGATTTTTTGATTAATGGCTTCATAAGTGGGGGTATGTTTCACGATCACAGCCTTTTCGTCACCTGTGTTTGCGAAGACCTGAAGCGAACTTGTTCGAGTAACTGTTCCGCTCCTCAGGTTTGTAAATCTCGTTCATCGATGGATACTGCAGCAACAGCTGCGCTGAGAAAAGCCAGACCGGAAATGATCAGCATGACCACACGGTAGCTGCGTAGAAAAGAGCGGTCGACCGCGATTTCAACCGATTGGCGGTCTCCGTTCTGGATGCTGTCGGGGACAACCAGTGCAGCCAGGCTCTGGCGTTCTTCCATGACCGCTGTTTGCTGCTGGGGTGATAGATCCATGGCACGCATTTCCTGTTGAAGCGAACTGCTGAACAGGGTCACTGCAACCAACCCCAGGATCGACACTGCCAGGAGGCCAGCAATGCGTGAAATCGCATTATTGATACCAGATGCAATCCCTGATCGCTGGATGTCGATTGACCCCAGGACGGTACTGGTCAACGGGGCGACGGTAATGGCCATACCCAGTCCCAGGACGGAGACGGGAATCAATGCAGTGGTCACGTAGGAATTCCCTTGCAGTGGCAGAGCAAAGAGAGCAAAGCCTAAACCAGCGATGGAGGGTCCAATGATAAGCGGTTTCTTCGGACCATAGCGGCTGACCAGTCCGCCTGCCCAGGGCGACAGTACGGTCAGCAGCAGTGTAAAGGGCAGAAAGGATAATCCGGTTAAGGTGGCTGAGTAGCCCTGTATTTGAACCAGATTAAAGGGCAGGAAGAAAAAAGCACCCGATAAACCAAAATACAGCAGCAGCGTCAGCAGGTTGGAACCGGCAAAGGTGTGTGAGCGGAACAGCCCCAGGGGAACGAGCGGATTGGCTTTGCGCTTCTCTACAATAATAAAGATGGCGAGGATGACCAGGCCGGTCAGGGCTGAGAGGATAATCACAGGGTCAGTAACACCACGGTTGGACGATTCCACCAGGGCAAATGTGATCGCGCCCAACGAGAAAGCAGCCAGCAAGGCACCCTGCCAATCCAGCCCCGTAGTCCGTTGTGCTACAGGCACACGAGGGATCTTCGCCAGGACAATCAACAGCGTGAGAAGCGCGCCCGGCAGGTAGATAAAAAATACAGGGCGCCACGAGAAGGTGTCGATCAGCCATCCAGCGGCGAGCGGGCCGATCGAGGTGGAGATCGCTGTAAAACCTGCCCAGGTGCCAATGGCTTTGCTGCGTGCTGGCCCCCTGTATGCAGCGTTAATCAGGGCCAGGCTGGTTGGGATCATGAGCGCGCCGCCAAGGCCCTGAATGGTCCGGGCAGAAATGAGCAGAACGATCGAAGGGGCTATGCCACAAACAGCGGCTGCCAACGTGAAAATGACAATGCCTGCGGTGAAAACATTTCTGCGGCCGTAGAGGTCTCCAGCAGAACCTCCAACCAGGATGAAAGCGCCCAACATCAGGGTATAGGCGTTTACAACCCACTGAACTTCTGAAACAACTGAGTTGAAGCTGGTTTGAATGGCGGGGAGGGCGACATTGACCACCGAGCCATCGATAAACGCCATACTGGATCCCAGAATGGACGCGATGAGAATCCAGGGATGCGAGTCTGCAGCCTGGTCAGATGGTCTTCCTTCCTCTCCTGACCCCCGCGGGAAAACCGCTGGTGTATCCTCTTCCACTAAGATAATCTCAACCTGCTAATTCCATTCGAGGGCAGAGCGTTTACTCCAGTACTCCTGCGGTGTTTCAGCCAGAGCATCGATCAGGGATGCTGTTTCAGCGCTCCAGGGAATGCGGAGTGCCTGGCAGTTCGACAGCAGCTGCTCCCGGGTTGCTGCTCCGCTCAAGACCACGCTGGCCCAGGGCTGGGCTAGTACCGCTGCCAGCGCCAGAGCATCCACCGTTGTATTGAGCTCACTTGCTGTGTTTTTAAGAACCGCCAGCCTGGGTGCAAATTCTGGGTCTGTGTTCTTTTCGGTCAATCTGCCGTTAGCCAGGGCCTCTTTTACTATTATCCCCCACCCTTCTCTGCTGGCCTGCTCAAGGACCGGTCCGGTTGATGGTTCCAGAAGATTCCAGGTTACCTGAACGCAGCCAAACAGGGGCACCCCGTCCATCCGGACTTCCATTGCTTTTTCCAGGGTCTGCCCCTGCGCCGGTCCGCTTAACGAAAGCCCGATCACCAATCCCTGCTCGCGATAGCGCGCAAGTTCCTCCAGCACCTCCCGATTCTCCAGGACACCGCTGTCCAGGGTCGCTGAATGAATCTGGTACAGGGACAGGTAAGGTTTGAGCAGCTCCTGGCTTTCCTGATACTGGCGCTGCAGCACGCTGAGAGAATGATCTTTGACTTCGTGCTTCTCGGCTTTGACCTGCCACCCAGCGGTGTAGGTATATCCCCACTTGGAACCTATGGTCACCTCTTCCGGTGCAATGTTACGAGAGGTCAGCCAGCTCCCCAGGAAAGCCTCGGCGCGTCCGTAGGAGCGCGCCGCGTCGAAATAACGGATGCCGGCCTCCCAGGCTGCATCGAGCACTTCATGCGCATGGCGCTGCATGTACTCGACATCATAGTTTGCGCCCAGGTCTTCGGCATGGCCCAGATTGATATACCCGGGGCGGCCTAAAGCAGCCAGCCCCAGGCCTAAAGGTGTGACGAATAGACCTGTTTTTCCGAGAGGACGTTTTTCCATCATTACCTCGATTCTGGTTGGGAGCGACATTGCCAGTGCAGTGCTTGGAGACGAGATGGGACGTTTGCAGGTTTTACCACCTGCTAAAAGTTTAGCATGAACCCTTGCGGATGATAAGGTGTGGGCAGGGAATGGTTATTCCTGCGCTGCCAGCAGTTTCATGGGATCGAGTGGAGAAAACCAGCCGCTGACACGCCAGTCGCAGTAGCCGCGCATTTCGGCTGCGCTTGCACTGGCATCATAATGAGCCATTCCGTCCAGCCTTGCTCCAGCCGGGCCGGCACGAATCTCCAGATGGAGGTGAGGATTGAGCGCATTCCCTGAACCACCTACCTTTCCCAGGACCTGTCCGCATTCAACTTCATCTTCCGGCTGCACATGCGGTGGTTCCTGTAAATGGGCGTAAAGGAGATAAAGTGTGAGGTGTTCAGGATTCCAGGAAATCGAATCTGTGCGGTCCGGGCACGTGAGCGCCGGATCAGGTTGTATTTCCTGGACCTGTGCGGGAAAGTCCATGGCCTGAAGCACTGCGGCCGGAATATCTTCAAGCTGTGTTTCGACCAACACCGCGTTTCCATAAGGGAAGCGGTCTACAATAACCAGGGCGACCTTTCCCGGCAGTACAGCCTGTACTGCCCGGCCCTCGATTGCTAATTGCGTTACAGGGTCCAGATCAGTAAAATCGACACCGTAATGAGGATCATCTGAGCCGGGCGGGGGTGGATGATACGGGTTATTGATCATGTGGGGCAGTTCTTCGAGCTCCACATTTTCAAGCGGCGTGCAAATCTGAAATGCTGATGATATTTGGGTTGGAACCGGACTGGGGGAGCTTACAGGTTCAGGGGTTGGTGAGGCAG